>JAQBFV010000166.1:0-25785 GCA_032123035.1 Betaproteobacteria bacterium
AAGTCGAGACCATCTGCCGCTACAACCTGCCAGTCTGCGTAGTGGTCTTCAACAACAACGGCGTTTACCGCGGCACCGACGTCAACCCGACCGGCGGCCCCGACGTGGCACCCACCGTGTTCGTCAAGGGTGCACGCTACGACAAGCTGATTGAGGCCTTCGGTGGCGTGGGCGTGCACGCCACGACCCCGGCCGAGTTGCGCAAGGCAATGGAAGAAGCCATCCGCTCGCGCAAGCCCACGCTCATCAATGCGGTCATCGATGAAACCGCCGGCACCGAAAGCGGTCGCATCACGAGCCTGAATCCGCAAAGCGCAAAAAAGAAATAAGTCAAACCGTTGAGCGAGGGCAGGTCGCCTTTCATCTGCCGCAGAATTTTTGGAGATCAGAATGGAAGCTTTAAAAGGCGTGCGCATCCTTGACATGAGCCACGTGCAGGCAGGGCCAACCTGCTCGCAGCTGTTGGCATGGATGGGCGCGGATGTAATCAAGTTCGAGAACCCGCAGGGCGATGCGACGCGCGGCCAGCTGCGCGATGTCCCGAATGCCGACAGCCTGTACTTCACGATGCTCAACTGCAACAAGCGCTCGATCACGGTCAACATGAAGACCGAGGCGGGCAAGCAGGTATTCGTCGACCTGCTGAAGAAATGCCACATCATCATGGAGAACTTTGGCCCGGGCGTGCTCGAGCGCTTCGGCTTCCCGTGGGAGAAAATCCACGAGGTCAACCCGAAGATCGTGATGGGCTCGATCAAGGGCTTCGGTTCCACCGGACCGTACGCCGACTTCAAGGCCTATGAGAACGTTGCGCAGGCGATGGGGGGCGCCATGAGTACCACCGGCGTTCCCGAAGGCCCGCCGTTTGTCACGGGCGCGCAGATCGGCGACACCGGCACCGGGCTGCACCTGGCCATCGGACTGCTGGCTGCCCTGCGCCAGGCTGATCGCACGGGGCAGGGTCAGTATGTCGAGGTGGCGATGATGGACGGCGTGATGAACCTGTGCCGGGTGAAGTTTCGCGATCACCAGCGGCTCACGCGCCAGGGGTTGTCCGAATATTCCGTGCCGGCGCAGCAGGGCATGGGTGCGGTGCCTCGCGCGGGCAACGACTCCGGCGGCGGCCAGCTCGGCAACGCCATCCACTGCAAGCCGCACGGCCCCAACGACTGGCTCTACGTCGTGGTGCAGGAAGCGGTGTGGGACGCGCTCGCGAAGCGCATCGGCGGCGAGGCGCTCGCGAGCGATGCGCGCTTTGCCAAGATTGCCGAGCGCAGGAAGAACCAGAACGCGATGTGGAGCATCATTACCGACTTCGCCAAGGGCCACACCAAGCGCGAATTCATGGCAATCCTCAATCCCCTCGACGTGCCCTGCGGACCGATTATGAGCACCGAAGATCTCGCCAACGACGAGCATATCCGCGGCCGCAACATGTGGGTCGAGCTCGATCATCCGCAGCGCGGCAAGTGGTGGAACGTCGGCATGCCGATCAAGCTGTCGGATTCGCCAGCCGACATCAAGCGTTCCCCGTTACTCGGCGAGCACACCGACGAGGTTCTCAAGGAAGTCCTCGGATACGGGGACGAGAAGGTCGTGCAACTGAAGGCCGCGGGCGCATTCGCTTTGCCGCCCAAGAAAGTCGCTTGAGCAGGACGCGATTGCGCCTGCTCAGCTCGCGGCGCGTCGGAACGGACGCCACGCGCCGTTCAACCTGCCGTTGCATTTGAACCCCGGGGGAGATTCATGAAAATCGCGATTATTGGTCAGCAGGATTACGGTAAGGCGGTGTTTGAGGCGTTCCTCGAGCGCAAGGATGAGATCGCGGGCGTGTTCTGCGCCCCGGAAAAGCCCGGCGCGAAAGCCGATCCCCTGCGGGCAGCGGCAGAGGAGAAAGGATTCAAGGTTTTCCAGTTCCCGTCTTTGCGCAGTCCCGAGGCCCACGATGCCATGAAGGGCCTCAAGGTCGATCTGGGTATCATGGCCTACGTGCTGCAGTTCGCGCCGGATACGTTGGTGAAGATCCCGCGTCTGGGAACGATCCAGTACCATCCCTCCCTGCTGCCCAAGTATCGGGGCCCGTCCTCGATCAACTGGCCAATCATCCGTGGCGACACCCGCACCGGTCTCACCATCTTCCGGCCGACCGAAGGCCTCGACGAAGGCCCGATCGTGCTGCAGAAGGAATGTGACCTCGGTCCTGACGAGACCTTGGGTGACATTTACTTCAACAAGCTTTTCCCGATCGGCGTCAAGGCCATGCTCGAGGCGGCTGACCTTGTCTTCGCGGGCAAGCACAAGGAGACGGTCCAGGATGAGTCAAAGGCGAGCTATGAAGGGTGGTGCCGCGATGCTGAGGCACGCATTCACTGGGCAAGCCACGTGGAGTTCATCTATAACGTGATCCGGGGCTGCAACCCGGCGCCCGGCGCCTGGACCACGCTCAACGGCAAGAAGCTCCAGATTTTCGATGCGCGGAAGATCGTGTTCCGCCGCTTTGCCGAAGTCGTTGGCAAGATCGGCGAAGTTTCCGGCGTCACCGAATCGAGTTTCAAGGTAACGGCGCAAGGCGGCCTGATCGAGGTGCTGCGCGCGCGCGGCGCCGATGGCAAAAAGGTCTCGGGCGGCGAATTCGCGCGCGCGGCGGGGCTTGCGGCGGGCACCATACTTGGAAGCTAGCTAAGTCCGGTTCAATTTCTGCCGGCCGCGGTCGATACCCGGCAGCCGGTGTCCCCGGGTGGCCGAGGTATTTGGCCACGTATTTGATTCAGATACCCATTTATTGGCCGGGCTGGGTGACCTATCGCCCAATCAGCCCGAAAATGTGCTTACCCTCGTCGTGGTGGCGCGCCCGCACGTGAGACGTAATTCCCTGTATCCATGTGAGCTTTTACCAACACTTCTTAAAAAAAACATATACTTTTCCAACAAATATCGTAGAATTGATGAGTGAACTGCGTTAACTTACTGGAACAACACTATAAATAGCCGAAAAGGGATGAGAAAGCTCTATTTCTGGCGATCCGGCGAGTTTCTCGGGCTAGTCGCGGGTGTCCTGCCGCCCAGGTGCGTGGACGGCATGTTGACCCAAGGCCTGACGCGCGGTGCCCCAATCGATCACGCGTCAGAACGGCACATGCCGCGGACGACGCGTACCGACACTCTGGCGGGCCGTGGCCTGCTGGTCAACGATGGGGCATTCCTGCTTCCACTGGCGGGCGATGCGGGCCGCGCTGATATCAGCCAGCCGTCTGAGCGTCGTCGCACGGACGCACAAGCGGCTTTCGCACGGCCGGCAATGGTTCGGGCCGTACAGCGGTTTTGAAGCCGGGCAAGACGCTGATGTTGGGCCATTATCAACTCGCGTGCGGCCAGCTGCCGTTTCAGGGGGAATCGATGGCGCAGCTTAGTACCAGAATCGCCAATGAGCCGCATCCGGACATTCGCATCCACAGTCCCGGGCTGCCCGCTTGCGTGGCGACAATCGTCAACACGGCGATGGCCAAGGATCTCGAGCGGCGTTGTCAGGACGGCGCGCAGATGGCCGAGGCGCTGCGCGTGTGCCTGGGAAATCTGTCTTTGTCCGCGCACCAAAATCCACCGCGGTCCGCGGCAGCGACGAATTAAGGCGGCGACGGAATGCCTGATCTGAATTCCGCGCTCGAAATCGTTTCCGCCACCCACCCCGGGATGGTGCGCTCGCACAACGAGGACAGTATCGCGATTGAAAAGGAGATCGGGCTTGCGGTGCTGGCAGATGGAATGGGCGGCTATAACGCGGGGGAGGTCGCAAGCGGTATTGCGGTCGCGATGATCTGCAGTGAGGTGAAGAAAGCCCTTGCCAAAAACAAAACCGAGGCGCTGAATGGCAACGCTGTAGAAACGTTAATTGCAGAAGAATCTGCTCGCGCGAATGAGGCCATTTACGAAGCGGCACAAAGCCAGCCCAGGTATTCGGGCATGGGGACAACCCTCGTGGTTGCGTTCTGGCATGACAACCAGATCACGGTCGGGCACATCGGGGACTCGCGGCTTTACCGGCTGCGGGCGGAAACGCTGGAGCCGCTGACGCGTGATCACTCCTTATTGCAGGAACAGATCGATAGCGGAATGATTACCAAGGAACAAGCCAGATATTCGCAGAACAAGAACCTGGTGACGCGGGCGGTCGGCATTGATCCCGAAGTGGAGGCCGAAGTGCACACCTACGCGGTGCAGACGGGCGATCTTTACCTCTTGTGCTCGGACGGGCTCAACGACATGTTGCCCGACGAGGACATCCAGTTGACGTTGTCATCCCTGCAGTCGAACTTGCCGCTGGCCGCGGAGCAGCTGGTGCAGCAAGCAAACGACAACGGCGGGCGCGACAACGTTTCCGTGGTTCTGGTTCGGGTAACCAAGGATTTCCCGGCGCACGCGGGCTGGGCGAACAGATTGAAAGCTTGGATACGATAAAGGCGGGGATATCACCATGGCGAAGTTGATTGTCAGTCTGGACGGGTCGGTGATCAGGGATTACCCCATCGATAAAGAGCGGGTGACGATTGGCCGCAAGCCGCACAACGACATTCAGATCGAGAATCTGGCCGTCAGTGGCGAGCACGCATGTATTGTCACCATCTTGAACGACTCGTTCCTCGAGGACCTTGGCAGCACGAACGGCACGGTGGTTAACGGCAACCCGGTCAAGAAACACATCCTGCAGAGCAACGATGTGATCGAGATCGGCAAGTACAAGCTGAAATTCGTGAGCGACGCACCTGCGGCGGCGGCGGGCCGCACCACCATCGATGAGTTCGAGAAGACGATGGTGATGCGGGCGCCCGCACTTGCCAAGGCGGTAAGAGCGCAGCCGGCCGCTGGAGCAATGGCTTCGGGGCCCCGAACCATGGGCATGCCGACAATGCCTCCCCCGACGCCCAGGCCGACGCTACACCCACCTCCCTTTCCAGCGGGCGGGGCCGCCGCTTCCGGCCCACTGACCTCCCCCGGGGGCAAGGAGGCCGCTGCCTCTGGACCGCTGACTTCGCCGGGAGGCAAGGAGGCCGCTGCCTCCGGCTCGATGACTTCGCCGGGAGGCAAGCAGGCCTCTGGCTCGATGACTTCGCCAGGAGGCAAGCAGGCCGCTGCTTCTGGTCCCCTGAGCTCGACGGGGGTCACGGTTGCTTCCGTGCCCGGCCCCGCGCCAGCCCCGGAGCCTTCCGCCAGGGCGGCGTCTGACGCCGCGCCGTCTACTTCGACTGGCGGCTCGGCCAGCGCGGCTGGGTCCGCACCCGCTCCCGCTGCGCCGGCAGAACCAGCACTCGGCGCGATCCAGATCCTGAGCGGATCGGGGGCCGGCAAGGAATTGGATCTCGTGAAAAACCTCACCACCCTGGGCAAGCCAGGTGTACAGGTTGCCGTCATTACCCGTCGACCGCAGGGCTATTTCATCACCCACGTCGAAGGCGCCAGCGCGCCGGAGGTGAACGGGAAGGCGCTGGATGCGCAGGCCTGCCTCTTGAAGGACCACGACGTGATTGAGCTGGCTGGCGTGAAGATGGAATTTTTCCTCAAGAAATAGGCATTAGCGGCCAGCCGCAGGAACGAGTTCACGGCGGCGGCCGGCAAATCGCGAATCGGGCCGGTGGTCGGTCCTGTGCTGACCACCGGCCTTTTTGCCTGGTACGGAATTTGCGGCGAAAGGGCACCACCATGCGGCGGAGGAGCGGCTGTTGCCCGCTGAAAGCCAAGGGAAAAAGAGGCGGCGCGTTTGAGAAAACGATTTGCACGGATCGCCATCGGTTTCGTGGCGGTGCTCGTTTTCCTCGGGCACGCGGCCGGCTATTACACGTTGCCGCTGCTGGCCAACCTGGAATCGATCGTCTACGACTCGCGGCTGCGCCTCACCATGCCTGGCACGGTCGACACAAGAATCGCCATTCTCGATATCGACGAGAAGAGCATGGCCGAGAAGGAAGACGGCGGGGAGGGCCACTGGCCCTGGCCGCGCGACCGCCTCGCGCTGCTTCTGGACAAGCTCTTCGAAAAGTATGAGGTCGCGATTGTTGGCTTCGATGTCGTTTTTGCCGAACGCGACGAGTCTTCTGGCATCCGCGTGCTCGAGCGGCTTGGCGAGCAGGAGTTGCGCGACGTGGCCGAGTTTCAGTCGGCGCTCAAGCGGATCAAGCCCCAGCTCCAGTATGACGACATTTTCGCGCGCAAGATGGTGGATCGCCGAGTCGTGCTCGGATACGTGTTCTCGAACGCCGAAAACGGCCGCGTCCAGAAGAAAGGCCTGTTGCCACAACCCGTGTTCCCGCGCGATGCGTTCGCAACGCGGCCGATCTACACCACCTCCTGGAACGGTTACACCGCGAACCTCGAGGAGCTGCAGAAAAAGGCGGCGAGCGGAGGGCATTTCAACTCGAACACCGATGACGATGGCATCGTCCGCCGTGTGCCCATGCTCGCCGAGTACAACGGGGCCTACTATGAGCCGCTGTCCCTCGCCATGGTGAGAACGCTTTTCGACCTGCGGACTGTCGGGGCGGTCCTTCCCGATGAGGCATACACCTCGCCGCAATACGCTGGCCTCGAGTGGTTGCAGGTCGGCTCGATGCACGTCCCCCTCGACGAGACCGCGAGCGCGCTCGTGCCGTACCGGGGCAGACAGGGCAGCTTCAATTACTTCTCGTTGGTGGACGTATTGAATGAGCGGATCAATCCCGCCGAGCTCAAGGGCAAGATCGCGCTGATTGGCACCACTGCGCCGGGCCTCCTGGACTTGCGGGCGACGCCGGTCGGCCCGACTTTTCCCGGCGTCGAGATTCACGCCAATCTCATTGCCGGCATCCTCGACGGTGTCATCAAGCAGCGTCCGCCTTACGTTCGCGCTGCGGAAATCATGCTGCTTCTGGTCGCAGGTGTCGCGCTCGCGCTGCTGCTGCCGTTCCTCAGCCCGCTGATATCCACGGTCACGACCGTCGTCTCGCTCGCGCTGGTTGTCGCCACCAACGTGGCTGTATTCGACTACGGCAACGTCGTGCTGCCGCTCGCGTCGGGTCTGGTGATGATCCTGATCCTGTTCATGTTCAACATGGGCTATGGATTCTTCGTCGAAGCGCGCGGGATGCAGAAGATAACCAGCCTGTTCGGTCAGTACGTGCCGCCTGAGATCGTGGAGCAAATGGCGCAAAACCCCGAGCGGTTCAACATGGCACCGCGCGCTCAAGAGCTCACCGTGCTCTTCTCCGACGTGCGTGGTTTCACCACGATATCCGAGAGCCTGTCGCCGGAGGATCTCGCCGTCTACATCAACGAGTACCTGACGGCGATGAGCCTGGTCATCCGGGAACAGCATCGCGGCACGCTCGATAAGTATATCGGGGATGCGATCATGGCATTCTGGGGCGCGCCCGTGGCCGATCCGGAGCATGCGAAAAAGGCGGTGCTCGCCGCCCTGGGGATGCAGAGGGAAGCCAGGGCGCTCAACGAAAAATTCAAGGCGAAGGGTTGGCCGACATTCAAGATCGGCATCGGGGTCAATTCGGGCGTAATGCGCGTTGGCGACATGGGATCGCGAATCCGCCGCGCCTACACCGTGATGGGTGACGCAGTTAACCTCGGATCGCGCCTGGAAGGCGTCACAAAGCAATATGGGGCTGATATTATTATCGGCGAAGGCACGAAAAACCTCCTTTCCGGCTTCGTCTTGCGTGAGGTCGACCGGGTGCGCGTGAAAGGCAAGGACGAGCCGGTCGCGATCTACGAGCCGCTCGGCCTGGACGGCGAGCTAGGCCAGCCGACGCTGAATGACAATATTATTTGGGACCAGGCGCTTAATCTCTACCGCGCCCAGGACTGGGATATGGCGGAACAGCAGCTGCTCAAGCTCAAGAAGACCGGCGGGAACGCCGAGCTGTTTGGCGTCTTCCTTGAGCGCATCGCGGCATTCCGGAAACATCCGCCCGGTCCCGCCTGGGACGGGGTCTACACATTCGAGACCAAGTGATGAAGATCCGGATTCTCGGCTGCAGCGGGGGCATCGGCGGAGATCTCCGCACGACGTCCATGCTGGTCGATCACGATACCCTGATCGACGCCGGCACCGGAGTGGGCGACCTCTCGATCAACGAGCTCGCCCAAATCGACCACATCTTCGTGACGCACTCGCACATGGATCACGTGACATCGATCCCGTTCATTGCCGACACGGTGGGCTGGCTGCGCGAGCGGCCGATTTCGGTTCACGCAACACGCGAGACCATTGCCATCCTGCAGGAGCACCTTTTCAACTGGAAGCTCTGGCCGGATTTCACGAAGATTCCGGACGCGCAGCACCCGGTGCTGCGCTTCGAGCCTCTTGCGCTCGGGGACCCGGTGGCGCTCAATGGCCGCTGCATCACGCCGTTGCCCGCAAATCATGTGGTGCCCGCGGTCGGATATCAGCTGGATTCCGGCCGTGCCAGCCTGGTATTCACAGGTGATACGACCACGAGCGATGCGCTGTGGCAGGAAGTGAACAAGATCCTCAATCTGAAATATCTCATCATCGAGACGGCGCTGTCGGACCGCGAGCGGGAACTTGCGATTGCATCCAAACATCTGTGCCCGAGCCTTCTGGCCGAGGAGCTTGCGAAGCTCAAGCCGTCGCCGGAGGTTTATATCACGCACCTGAAGCCGCGGGAGTCCGAGCTCATCATGGAAGAGATCATGCTCCGGGTGAAGGAACGCAGGCCGCAGATGCTGCAGAACAACCAGGTTTTCGAGTTTTGAGGCGGCGGGCCGGGAAATAACACGCCAGCCGGAGCGATTCAGGTCAAGATGGCGAGAATATTTTTTAATGGAGTGGCAACTAACAGCGTGAGGGCATTATGAGCACCGTACTCCAAACCAAGCCGGCAGCCCAGGACAACCTGGCGGAGAAGCTGAACTTCCAGCAGCGGCTGCAGGCTGTCACGAACAAGGTCCATGCGACCAAGAATATAGACGAGATCATCCTCGAGCTGTCGCAGGAACTGTGCAACCTGTTCAGTGCCGACCGACTGACGATCTACCTCCTCAGCGAGGACAAGGGGTCGATCGTCTCCAAGGTCAAGACCGGGTTGAACTCCTTCAAGGACATCAAGCTCCCGATCAATGATCAGTCGATTGCCGGCTTCGTTGCGGGGCACAAGCGCACGATCAATATCCGCGACGTCTACGACGACGGCGAGCTGAAGTCTTACAGCCCGCACTTGAATTTCCTGAAAGCAGTGGATGCCAAGACCGGCTATCGCACCAAGCAGATGCTGGTGGCGCCCGTGCTCGAGGGCAAGACGAAGGAAATGGTCGGCGTCATACAGATCATTAACTGCAAGAGCGGGCAGCCATTCCTGCCGGTGATGGAAGAGGGTGTGATGCAGCTTGCTGAAACTCTTGCGATCGCGTTCCGGCAGCGCCAGGGCCCGATGCTGCAGGTGCGTACGAAGTACGACGCGCTGGTCACCAATGCCGTGGTCTCGGCCGAAGAGCTGGAATTGGCGCAACGCTCGGCGCGGCGCAAAAACCTCGATGTCGAAACCGTTCTGATCGATGAGTTTCAGGTGAAGCTGCCCACGCTGGGCGACGCGCTGTCCGCGTACTTTGCGGTTCCGTACGAACCGTTCAAGCAGGACCGGATCAAGCCGCCCGATCTCCTGAAGAACATGAACCGCAGCTTCTGCATGACCAACCAGTGGGTTCCGTTGGAGGATTCCAAGGACGGGATCATCGTGTTGGCCCTCGACCCGGAAAAGATCAGGGCGTCGAGAATGGTCGCCAACGTGTATCCGAAGAGCCGGGTTGTCTATCGGGTCACGACCAACCGCGAGTTCGAGAATACGCTCGACCAGATGTTTGGTGGGGGCAACTTCGAGGATGTCGGAGACATCGGCGACATTCTGGGCACGCTCGACGAGGAGGAAGTAACCGAGATGTCGGAGGACGTGGCCTCGGCCGCAGCCGACAACGAGGTGGTCAAGCTCGTCAACAAGGTCATCATCGATGCCTATCAGCAAGGCGCCTCTGACATTCACATCGAGCCCTACCCCGGAAAAGGGAAGACAGAGATCCGGTTTCGCAAGGACGGCGCACTGGTGCCTTACATTTCGGTGCCGGGCGTCTACCGCATGGCCATCGCCGCGCGCCTGAAGATCATGTGCGACCTCGATATCTCCGAGCGGCGCAAGCCGCAGGACGGCAAGATCAAGTTCAAGAAGTTCGGGCCGCTGGACATCGAGTTGCGGGTGGCAACCATCCCCACGCAAGGCGGGGTCGAAGACATCGTGATGCGGATACTGGCTGGCGGCGAGCCGATTCCGCTGGACAAGCTCGGGCTGTCCAAACGCAATGTCGGGCTTTGCAAGGAGATAATCGACAAGCCGTACGGCCTCTTCTTCGTCTGCGGTCCGACGGGGTCAGGCAAGACGACTACGCTGCATTCCGTGCTTGGCTACCTCAATACCCCGGACACGAAGATCTGGACTGCCGAGGATCCTGTGGAAATCACGCAGAAGGGCCTGCGTCAGGTGGGCATGAACCCCAAAGCCGGGGTGACGTTCAGCATCGCCATGCGCGCGTTCCTCCGCGCCGATCCGGACATAATCATGGTCGGTGAGATGCGGGACAAGGAGACGGTGTCGACCGGCATTGAGGCCTCGCTCACGGGCCACCTCGTGTTTGCAACCCTGCATACCAACAGCGCTCCGGAATCGATTGTCCGCCTGCTCGACATGGGAATGGACCCTTTCAACTTCGCGGATGCCCTGCTCGGCGTTCTCGCCCAGCGCCTGGCCAGGCGGATGTGCAGCTGCAAGGAGCCGCACGTCGCCAGCGCCGACGAGATCAACGCGTTGCTCGTGGAGTACTCGGTCGAGATGCAGAACACGACGGAGTGGAAGAAGGATCCGAAAGCGGCCCGAGAAAAGATCTTCGCGGAATGGGTCAAGGACTTTGGCAACGACAAGGGCGAGATTACGCTCTACACCGCGAAGGGCTGTGACGTGTGCAGCAATACCGGCTACAAGGGGCGCGTGGGCCTGCATGAGCTCTTGACTGGTACGGACCGCATCAAGAAAGACATCCAGGAGCATGCGCGTGTGGCGAACATGTTCGCGACCGCCATCGAGGACGGCATGCGGACGCTCAAACAGGACGGGATCGAAAAGGTATTGCAGGGAATCACCGACATTCAACAGGTGCGGGCGGTTTGTATCAAGTAGAAGGCGCTGCGCCCTCGCTGCTATGAACGACCTTCACCGACCCCGGGACGCAGGGGACCTGCTCGACCGCCTCGATCATCTGAATCGGATCGGGGTGGCGCTCTCGCAGGAGCATGACATCACGAAGCTGATCGAGCTCATCGTGGTGGCGGCGAAGAAAATTACCAACGCCGACGGCGGCACGCTCTATCGCATGACGGAGGACAAATCGCTCCGTTTCGAGATCGTGCGTAACGACACGCTGGGCATGGCAATGGGCGGCACGAGCGGTGTGGAGATACCGTTCTATCCCGTCTACCTGTACGACAAGGAGGGTAAGCCCGTTTACTCCATGGTCGCGGCTTATGCCGTGCACCACGACCGGTCCGTCAACATAGCCGACGCCTATACCCAGGAAGGGTTCGATTTCAGCGGCACCAAGAGCTTTGACAGTAAGACCGGTTACCGGTCGAAGTCGTTCCTGACCGTGCCGATGAAGAATCACGAGGGCGAGATCATCGGCGTGCTGCAGCTGATCAACTGTAAGGAGCCGGCCACGGGCGAGGTCGTCTCGTTCTCCGATGCGGATCAGCATCTGGCCGAGTCACTGGCCTCGCAAGCGGCGATCGCGCTCACCAACCGGCAGTTGATCAACCATCTCGAGAACCTGTTCGAGTCCTTCATCAATCTCATCAACGCTGCCATTGACGACAAGTCACCGTATACCGGCGGGCACTGCCAGCGCGTCCCGACGCTGACCATGCTGCTTGCGGAAGCGGTCAATAAATGCACGGTCGGCCCGTTCAAGGATTTCGCGATGACCGACCGCGACCGTTACGAGCTGAAGATCGCGGGGCTGTTGCATGACTGCGGCAAGGTCACAACGCCCGTGCACGTGGTGGACAAGGCGACCAAGCTACAGACCATTTACGATCGCATCGGGCTGCTCGACACGCGCTTTGAGGTCGTCAAGCGGGATGCTGAGATCGGGGTGCTGCGCACGCGTCTGGCTGCTTTCGAGCCGCAGCGGGCCGACGCCACGCACGAGGCGGAGCTCGCGGCATCCATCAGGCAGATCGACGAGGATCGTGAGTTCTTGCGACGGGTCAACGTCGGCGGAGAGACGATGAAAGACGCGGATATAGCGCGGGTACATGAGATTGCCAAGCGCTATAGCTGGACCAACGAAACTGGTAACCGCGCCGATTTCCTGACGCCCGAAGAAACCCTCAACCTGACGATCCGTTATGGCACGCTCACTGCTGAGGAGCGCCAGGTCATCAATCACCACATCGAGGTCACGATTCAGATGCTGGAATCGTTGCCGTGGCCCCAGCACCTCAAGAACGTGCCCGAGTACGCCGGAGGCCATCACGAACGAATGGACGGCGGCGGCTATCCACGCGGGCTCAAGCGAGACCAGATGTCGGTTCAGGCGCGCTGCATGGGTATCGCGGACATTTTCGAGGCCCTGACCGCCAAGGATCGGCCCTACAAGAAAGGCAAGGCGCTAAGCGAGTCCTTGGCGATCCTTGGCAAATTCAAGCTGAACAACCACGTCGATCCCGACCTTTTCGATATCTTCATGTGGGAGAAGGTCTACGAAAAGTACGCCCAGCAGTTTCTCGATCCCGAACAGATCGACGAAGTAAACCTCAGCATGATCCCAGGCTACGTGCAGCCCCCTGCGAGCTAACGCCCGCTGCGTCCCCCGGGTAACAGGGCGCGGCGTTCGAGTCAGGAGCCGGTGGAGTCGCTCTTTACTGGTGCCGGAGCCTTGCGGGACACGTATACGACCAGCCCCTCGGTCGCCGTTTCGACGAACTTCTCACTATAGCCGAGCTCGGCCAGCTCCCAGCGGAACGTGTTACCGAGGCGCGCTTTCTTGTACACACCGAGCCGATGCTGGTCTTTAAACGCGGCTGCCTTGTTGATGGCCTCCTCAAGTATCACTGTAAGCCGCTTTTGCGAGATCTTGCGCTCGCCGCCTCCCTTGTCCATCGTCGGCGGATAGCGCTTGGCGATCTCCTGGGCAAGACCTTTTGCGAAGTCGTCGACCTGTTTGCTCGACACGGACCCGAACAGCCCCATAACATTACTCTCCTAGAAACGGCACAAAGCGCCTCGATTTCCCCTGCAAAATTTGGTTCCTGATAATCTCATGCCGCGGCCCGAGAGGTTTCGTGCCTTCGTGAAGACCACGGAAGCATGCCAAGAGCGTTTCCTGGGCCCAGACGGCGTTTCCATTACACGCGCTCTGACGGGACGCGACACGAGCCAATGGCGAGAAATTTCCATTGAAAAATATAATGTTAGATTATCGATACCCGCTGCAGTCACGTCAATAGCGGCAGGATAAACGCTCGGGCCAAAACGCTCAGTTCCGATGCTGCTCTCGATATTCAAACAGGTGCTGCGGGGGAGCCGCTCCAGGCGCTCGGCGGAGCGTGAGCGCATCGCGGCTGCGCAGCTGCAGCGTGCGCGCATGCTGCAGGACACGGGTGATTTTGCCGGGGCGCGTGCCGCATGCGAAGGCATTTTGTCGCAGGATCCGGCGCACCCTGGCGCACATTGTCTTTTGGGTGCGTTGTGCGGTCAGGAAGGAGACCTTGATCGGGCATTGACCCATTTCACCGAGGCGGTCCGCCTGGCGCCGGAGTCGGAAGAGGCGAACGTCGGATTGGGAAACGTTCACCGGCTCCGCGACGCGCCCGAAGCCGCCGCCGCGAGCTATCGCCGTGCCCTTGCGATCAATGCCGACTCGCCTGCCGCCCATTACAGCCTGGGGCTGGTCCTGCGCTACTTTGGCGATTTCGGCGCAGCCGCAGAGCACTTACGGCGTGCGTTCTCGCTTTCGCCCGATTTCGCCGAGGCGGCCAAGGAATGTGCGCTTTGTCAGATACACCTCGGCGCCCATGAGGCCGCGATTGCGGTTCTTACCGAAGCGCTCAAGGGTCACCCCGAGGCCGGCGAGCTTCACGCGGCGCTCGGGCTTGCTCACCAAAAGATGCACCGGCCTCAAATGGCGCTTCAGTGCTACGAAAAAGCGCGCTCGCTTGGCCACTCCAGCGCGGAGTTTTTAGGTAATCTAGGCTACGTATTACAAGAGCTGGGCCGCTTGCCAGAGGCGTTCTCGTGCTACGAGCAGGCCATTGCTCTTCAGCCCGATTTTCCGATCCCCAGGTTCCATCGGGCGCTCGCCCGGCTCCTTACGGGCGATTACGCCCGCGGCTGGCCCGATTATGAGACGCGGCTGATCAGCGAGGACCAGCCCCGCCGGCCCGACTCGTATCCGCGGTGGGCAGGAGAGCCGCTCACGGGCCGCGCGATACTGGTGTGGAGCGAGCAGGGGCTGGGTGACGAGATCATGTTTGCCTCCTGCCTTCCACAAATCGTGGACGCGGCGGGGCACTGCGTCGTCGAATGCAGCCCCAAGCTGGAAGCGCTGTTCCGTCGTTCATTCCCCGGCGCCCGGGTCTACGCCGCCGAGCCAGATCGTTCGATTCCAGATGCGATCAAGGAGGAGGCGATCGATTGTGAGACCCCGATCGGATCGCTGCCGCTTCATCTGCGGCGCTCCGCGCAGGATTTCCCGCGGCACCATGGCTACCTGAGGGCTGACCCGGAGCGCATCGCGATGTGGCGCGAGCGCCTGTCGTCGCTTGGCAATGGGCCGAAGGTGGGCGTGTCCTGGCAAGGCGGAACGCATCTCACGCGCAGTCCGCTGCGGTCTGTTCCGCTTTTCCGGTGGCTTCCCATTTTCAACACCGACGACTCCCATTTCATCAGCCTGCAATACGGAGACGCTACCGCAGGGCTTGACGAGTTCGCGGCGCAGCACGGCAAGCGCATTTGGCATTGGCAGGCGGCGATCGACGACTGCGACGAAACCGCCGCGCTTGTAAGTGCGCTCGACCTGGTGGTATCGGTGCAGACTGCCGTCGTTCATTTGACCGGCGCGCTTGGCAGGCCAGCCTGTGTCATGGTTCCCTGCTGTCCGGAATGGCGCTACGGGTTTGCCGGTGAAAGCATGTCTTGGTATTCTTCGGTGCGCGTGTTCCGCCAACCCTCTTTCGGCGAATGGGCGCCCGTAATTGCTGCAGTTGCTCGTGAAGTGCGGGCATTGGAGCAGCGCGTACGGCTGCGTTTGTAATGCGTTCCTCAGGACACGAGAAACGGGATCATGATGAGCTATAGCCGCACGAATCCGAGCCCGCGCTATCTCGTGCTTCAGAACCTCTATCGGGCCATGCACCTTGAGGGTGAGAAATTCCTTGGCATTCAGCCGGAGGACGAGTACTGGGGAAAAAACCTCCTGCCACAGGTGCACCGCATCCAGGCGCTCGTGGAAAAAACGGGAGCGCTTACCGTCCTCGATTTTGGCAGCGGCAAGGGTAAGCAATACGGCGCGTGGACAGTACGGGATGCGTCAGGTAACGAGTATCCGAGTGCGCTCGATTACTGGGGCATCGATGAGGTGGTCTGCTATGACCCCTGTTACGCTCCCTACAGCACGTATCCCGAGGGCAAGTTCGACGGGGTCATTTCAACCGATGTGCTCGAGCACTGTCCTGAAGAGGACATTCCCTGGATTGTAGGCGAGTTGTTTGAGTTTGCGTCGCGTTTCGTTTTCGCCAGCGTGGCGTGTTATCCCGCACTTCAGCGCTTGCCAACCGGGGAAAATGCCCACTGCACGATCAAGCCGATGGCGTGGTGGCGCGACCTGATCAAAGAGATCGCTGCGCGCCACCCCGAGGTTATCTGGGAAGTATGGATCGTGTCACAGGTCGCTACGCCCAACGGCCCGAAATTTACCGAAGAAAGGATCGGCAGCGAGTAGATCACGGATGCTTGCAGGCCATTCAATCTTGGATCGCATCGGGGGTGCCGAAGGCACGCGCGGGAGCGCCGGCGCATTTTGAACACGCGAAACCGCAGCATTTCACTTTCGTGCTGAACGACCTTCTCCGGCGCATCCTCCAGCGGGGTGGGCTGCGCGCGTCGAGCGTCGGGAAAGGGCGCGTGTCACGGCCCCCGGCTTCGCTGGCCGAATGCCTCGAACGCGGCCTGGCCAGGCAGCAGCAGGGAGATGTCGCTGGAGCGGAACGGGCGTACCGTTCGATTCTGGACCAGCAGCCTGAGCATTCTGGGGCGCTCCACCTGCTCGGGCACGTGCTGATTTTGCAGGGGAAAACCGCGGAGGCGGTGCCCGTGCTCTCTCTCGCAGCCGCGTTGATGCCCGGCGACGCGGACGTAGGTTTCAATCTCGCCCATGCCCTGCAACGTGAAGGCCTGCTCGCCGCCGCCGAGCAGGCATTGCAAAGCGTGGTGGCCTCGCGTCCGGAATTCGTTGCCGCGTGGGTCAGCCTTGCCGGCGTCATGACGGACGCGGATCGGCTCGATCAGGCGGAGGACTGCTTTCGTCGCGCGATCGAGCTCGAGCCCGGTTTTGCCGAAGCCCATTACAACTACGGCAACCTTTTGCACCGCGAAGGACGCATCGGTGAAGCCATAACGCACTACCGCGCGGCGGCAGATCTCAAGCCGGATTTCGTTCGTGCCCACAGCAACCTCGTGTACGCCCTGAATTTCTCCAACGAGTTCTCGCCCGAGGAAGTCTTCGATGAACACCGCGAATGGGCGCGTCGACACGCCGATCCGCTGGCGGCTACGGTTCGACCGCACCCCAAACCGCACGCGATGGGCCGGGCGCTGCGAGTGGGCTACGTGTCGGCGAATTTCCGGGCCCACGCTGTGACCTATTTCTTCGAATCGACACTCGTGCATCATGATCCGGAGCGTGTCTCCGCCTACTGCTATTCCGACGTCGAGCGTCCGGACGCCCATACCGAGCGCCTGCGACAGGCTGCCTGCGTGTGGCGGGACATCGCCGGCCAGGATGACGAATCGGTCGCGGAACTCGTGCGCCGTGATGAGATTGACATTTTGGTCGACCTGACGGGGCACACTGACAACCACCGGCTGCTGATGTTTGCCCGCAAACCGGCGCCGGTACAGGTCACGTGGAATGGCTACGCCAATACCACCGGCATGAGCGCTATCGATTACCGTATAACGGACGCGCTGGCCGACCCGCCCGGGATGACCGAACACCTCCATTCGGAGAAACTGGTGCGCTTACCGGAGATCTACATGGCGTTCATGCTGCCCGCGGCGAGCCCGGACGTGAGCGCTGCCCCGATGCTGGCGGACGGCCACATCAGTTTTGGCTCATTCAATGCCCTGTCGAAGGTGACGCCGCAGGTGATACGGGTTTGGTCCGATATTTTGCGCGCGCTCCCGCGCTCGCGGTTGTTGATGTTCACCGTCCCGGCGGGGCGTACGTGCGAGCGTCTCATCGGCGAGTTCGCGTCGCACGGCATCAGCGATGCAAGGCTGGAACTCATCCCGAAACTGGCGTTCCAGCAGTTTCTGGCGGCGCACTCGCGCGTCGACATTGCGCTGGATCCCTTTCCCTTCAACGGAACCACCACAACCTGCCAGACGCTATGGATGGGCGTTCCGATCGTCACGCTGGCTGGAAAGAGCCACGTCTCTCGGGTCGGCGTGACCATGCTCTCGAGCGTCGGCCTTGAACAATGTGTGGCAGTGGATGAGAACGATTACGTCAGGAGAGCGGTTGCGCTTGCTTCGAACCCGTCTCGCTTGCAGGAACTGCGGCGCGGACTGCGCGAGCGGATGCTTTCATCGCCGCTTACCAACGGTGCGAGGCTCACGCACTTTCTGGAGGACGCCTACGCGAAAATGTGGGAAGATTATTATCGCGGATCGGCGAGAGGCGGGGCATAGACGATGCCCCGCAGCCGAGAGCGGGCATGAGTCACGGAACATGATCCAGTTCTATATTTGCCGCAGCCCGCTTGGCGCCGTCGCCCCAACCTGCAGCCCCGTGGTGCACTCGATCCTGTTTCATCTCGCGGCGCGAAGGGCCTTGCGTTGAAGATTTCGTGGATTACCTATTCGCCGTTCGAGGTTTTCGAGACCGGTCCGCAGTCCGACGAAGCCGATGCTCGCTACCGGGTATTTGCGCCGGTTCGGGAGCTCCACGCCCTTGGGCACGATATCGAGGTCATCTACTTCGCGCCCGAGCTGTCCGCGCCGCAGCTGCTTTCCGCAGTGCAGGGGCAGGTGGCCGTGCTTGGCAAGCTCGTGCCGCCGGCTCTCGAGGCATTTCCAGAGCGCGCGGCGACCGCCTTGAGCGTGGTGAAAGGCCTGCAGGCACGTGGCGTGAGGGTCATCGCCGACATCAACGACAATCATTTCGAAGGCTCGCCGCACGCGCCGTACTTCCGCGAGCTGGCGATGAACGCGGATGCAATCGTAGCGAGCACGCCGAAAATGGCGGAAATCGTTCGACGCAATACGGCGA
This sequence comes from Betaproteobacteria bacterium, assembly GCA_032123035.1. GTDB lineage: Bacteria > Pseudomonadota > Gammaproteobacteria > Burkholderiales > SG8-41 > SG8-41. The sequence goes on from JAQBFV010000166.1 coordinate 18,592, forward strand.
GGCCGGTAACGGTGGCGCGCGATCCTCATGAAGGACAGCGCGGCGACGCGCGGTTCGAGCCGGCTCGCCGGTCGTGGTGGGGCCGTCTTTCGGAGGCCTCGGGCTTGGATGTGCGTCCTAAACTCCTGTGGTACGGTTATCCAAGCAACCTCGACACGCTCATGGTGCTGCGAGACCAGCTGCTGCCGCTGGCGCAGCGTCAACCTTTAATGGTCCGGGTAATGTCGCGCGAGGGTATCGGTGCCGAGACGCTGTGCAATGAGCTTCATGCAACATGTGGAGGGCGCATCTGGTGGATGTTTTCGGCCTGGTCGCTGGCGGAGATGCCGAAGGCCCTAGCGGAGACCGACCTGGTCGTGCTGCCCAGCAACACACGGGACTCGAGGAAGGCGGTGAAGAGCCCCAATCGCCTGGTCAATGGACTCTGGGCAGGGCGTTTCGTGATCGCGCACCCGCTACCGTCCTATGAGGAGTTTGCGAACTACGCCTGGGTCGGTGAGAACATGGCGGACGGCGTGCGCTGGGCCCTCGAGAATCGGCAGGCGGTTGTAGAAAGAATCGTCCGTGGGCAGGACCACGTAGAGACGCACTATTCGCCATTTTCTGTGGCTCGAGAGTGGGAACAGGCGATTGGAGAGGTGTGCGGCGATCCGGACTCGCTGCGGCTTGCAAGGGCGCTGCCCGAGGGCACCCGGCCGCTGAGGTTAAATCTCGGCTGCGGCAACAAGATCCTGCCGGGCTACGTCAATGTCGATGTCGCGCCAGCACGCGCCGGCATGAGGCCGGATGTCATCTGCGATCTGCGTGACCTGTCGGAATTCGACGACGACAGCGTGGACGAGGTTTTGTCAGTGCATGTCGTCGAGCATTTCTGGCGCTGGGAGGTCGAAGATCTGCTGCGGGAATGGGCGCGCGTACTCAAGCCCGGCGGGCGGATGGTGACGGAGTGCCCCAACCTGAAGGCGGCGTGCGAGACCTTTCTCGAAAATCCGGAGCACCTCGCCGGGCCGGGGCAGGAGGGCGAAACCACGATGTGGGTTTTCTACGGCGACCCCGCTTGGAAGGATCCGCTAATGTGCCATCGCTGGGGTTATACCCCGGCGAGTCTGAGTGAATTGATGACTCGGGCCGGCCTGGTCGAGGCGCGTCAGGAGCCGGCGCAGTTCAAGATGAGGGAACCACGCGACATGCGCGTGGTAGGTTACAAGCCAAAGAGGGATACATGATCCGGGTTTTCATTGGTTACGACCCGCGCGAAGCGGTGGCCTACAACGTGCTGGCTCATAGCATACAGGCGCGCGCCTCGGAACCGGTCTCGATTGCGCCGCTGATGCTCTCTCAGCTAAAGACCGTTCTGACGCGGGAAAGGCATCCCCTGCAGAGCACGGATTTCTCTTTCTCGCGTTTTCTCACCCCGTACCTTTCCGATTACGGCGGCTGGTCCGTGTTCATGGACTGCGATATGCTGGTGCTGAAGGACATTGCGGAGCTTTGGAAATTGCGTGATGACCGCTACGCCGTGATGGTTGTCAAGCACGACCACGTGCCAAAGGAGTCGGTGAAGTTCCTCGGCGAGCCCCAGAGCAAATACGAGAAGAAGAACTGGTCGAGCGTGATGTTGTTCAACAACGCCCGGTGCCGCGCGCTGACGCCGGACTACGTCAATCGCGCGTCGGGCCTCGAGTTGCACCAGTTCAAATGGTTCGACAGCGATGGTTTGATCGGTGCCTTGCCGGACGCGTGGAATCATCTGGTGGGCTACAACCCGCCACGCCGGGATGCTGCTCTCGTGCACTACACCCTGGGTGGCCCGTATTTCCCGGAGTATGCGGGCTGCGAGTATGCGAAAGCGTGGCGTGCCGAGCGAGACGCGATGCTGCACGCCGGAAAGCGCTCCGCGTAGCTCGCGTGCCTGAACGGCGCGGACAGCAGGCGTCATGCTCAGGAAGCTTCAGCAGTGGAAGGGCTGAGTGCGGACTCGATTGCGCTGGCGTGCGCCATCGAGGGGGCAGCGAGTAGCCGACCTCACGTGTTGCGAACGATGTCATGCTGATCCGCCTGCTCCGACGGCTGCTGCGGGGTGGCGCCCCGGATGGGGGCGGGGAGACGTCGCGTCTTCCGCCGCAGGCTGCCCCTGAGCGTGCCCGGGCGCGGGAAGCACTGCGGCAGGCGGTCGGATTCCTGCAGGCGGGCCGGCTCGAGCCGGCCGAGACGCTTCTGCGCGAGGCGCTCGATCTGGAGCACGATCTGGCTGAGGCACATTTTTTAATGGGCGAGCTGCACGAGCGGCGCGGCGAGCTCGAGGATGCCGCTGACTGCCACAAGCTCACCGTGCACTTCGACCCCCGCCATGTTCAAGCGCACTACGCCTTGGCAGTGCTGCACAAATCTCAAGGGCGCCATGCGCAGGCTGCGGAGCATTACGTGAGAATCACAGAACTCAGTCCGGAGGATCCCGCAGCGCATACGAATCTCTGCTTGGCACTTTACGAGACAGCGGCCTATGACAGGGCCCGCCAGCATGGGGAGCGTGCCATTGCAATCGACCCCAAGCTGCCTGAGGCCCACCACAATCTGGGCCTGGTTCTCAGGGAGGTAAGCGAACCCGCGCGGGCCGTTCAGCACTTCCAGCGGGCGCTCGAGTTGAAACCACGCGCAGAGATGGCCGCAGGGCTGGGCCATGCGTACCGGGATCTGGGGCGACTGAACGAGGCGATTGCGAGTTACGACCGTGCTTTGCGGCTAAATCCCGATCTGGGCGACGGAGTAAGCGGCCGGGCCTATGCATACTTGTTGAAAGAGGACTACAGCGTTGGCTGGGCGGAGTACGACGGGCGGTTCGCGGCTACTGGCACGAAAGTACGCGACTTCGGACTGCCGCGGTGGAACGGCGAGCCGTTGCAGGGGAAGACAATACTCGTGCACGCCGAACAGGGACTGGGCGATGAAATCATGTTTGCTTCGTGCCTGCCCGATCTCATCGCGCAGGCGGATCGGGTGATCATTGAATGCAATGACGGGCTGGAGTCGCTATTCCGCCGTTCATTTCCGCGCACTATCGTTCATGGCGGCAGGAAGGAAGACCCCGACGAATGGGTGTCGCAGTGTGCGCCGGTACATTGCCAAGTCCCCATCGGCAGCCTGCCGCGGTGGTTCCGTCCCGATTGCGCGGCCTTCGATCGGGCCGGCGGATACCTGCATGCCGATTCCCAGGCCGCGAGCGAATTCCGGGCGCGCATTGGAGCCGGGCGCAAACCTGCGATCGGCCTTTCATGGCGGGGTGGCACACCCAAGACCCGCAGCCAACTGCGCTCCTTGCCCATCGGGCTGTTGACCCCGCTGCTGGAGCAGGACGCGGTTTTCGTGAGTCTGCAGCACGGCGTGGACCCCTCCGACCTTCAGGGGCCCGCGGCCGTCGTTAGAACGTTCGAGGGAGCGACTGACAATCTCGATCGGTTGGCCGCGCTCATCAGCGCGCTCGATCTCGTTGTGAGCGTGGACAATACCAACGTGCATTTGGCCGGCGCGCTTGGCCGCCCCGTATGGGCTTTGGTGTCGGCGAGTCCCGAGTGGCGCTATGGCTTAAGGGGCGAAACCATGCCATGGTATCCTTCGGCGAAACTTTTTCGGCAAGGTAGCGAGCGGCGCTGGGAACCGGTCGTACAGAAAGTCATGGTGGCGTTTTCCGCATGGATGGAGCGCTCGCATGCAGGAGGTTCATGAGTGTTAGGTTCGATGCTTGGCAGCCTTTATCGCAAGCTGATGGGCAAGCTCTTCGGTGTCGAGGCGCTTGTCCAGGAAAGCGTTGCCCGCGAGTTGGAGGCGAGAGTGCCGGGATTGATGAGAGCTGAGATCGCTGCCCTTTTGCGGGGCGGCGGCGGGCCCCGCTTGATGCTGGACGTCGAAAAGGTGGCGAATATTCTGGCTTCCGTGTCTTCCGCGCAATACTTCCTGCAGCACATGCTGCTGGCGGAGAACCTTATTGATCGCGAAGCCCTGATTCGATTTGCCATGGAGCGGTGCTCCGTTGAAGGCCTGGTGATGGAGTTCGGCGTTTACGCAGGCAAGTCCCTGCGCGTGATCGCCGGGTGCACGCCGGAACCAGTCTACGGCTTTGACTCGTTTCAGGGCCTGCCGGAGGACTGGACGCGTCATCAGAAGAAAGGGCGCTTCGACCTGGAAGGAAAATTCCCGAAGTTCGAGGAACCCAATGTCAGGCTGGTGCCGGGGTGGTTCCAAGAGACATTGCCTCCCTTTCTTTCAAAGTACCCCGGGCCCGTGCGATTCCTCCACATGGACTGCGACCTGTACAGCTCGGCGGCGACCGTATTTGCCCACGTAGGACCGCGAATCGTGTCCGGGACAGTGATCCTGTTTGATGAATACTTCAACTATCCCGGCTGGGAGCAGCACGAGTTCCGCGCGTTCCAGGAGTTTGTGGCAGGCGCGGGCCTCAAGTATTCCTACATTGCCTTCGCCTCGGACGACCAGGGCGTTGCCGTGAAGATCGCGTGAGGGCGTCCGTCTGGTGTTGTGACGGCCACGCGTTATAGATGCGATTGCGTGAATTGCTGAAGGGCTGGTTCCCGGGCCGCCAGGGGGCGCAATCTGACGTCTCGGATAGTTCTCTGTCCGCGGCGCCGGCCATGCCCATACCAGAGGCGGATAGGTGGTGCTTCGAGGGGGCCCGGCACCTCGAGGAAGGGCGATTGGCCGAGGCTGAGCAAGCGCTTGCCCGCGCGCTGGATTGCCGCCACGATCATGCCGAGGCGCTGCTCCTCCAGAGCGCGATTTTCCTGAAACAACGGCGGCTCGAGGAGGCGGCCGATAGCCTCATTCTCGCCACCCACTTCCAGCCCGGTCTGGCCGAAGCGCATTACCAGTTGGGGCTGATCGCGTCTTCGCAAGGCGGATCGGCGGATGCCGAGCAGCATTATCGCCGCGCGCTCGGAGCCGATCCCCGTCACGCGCAGGCCTGCGTTGCTCTCGGCGCGTTGCTGTTCGAGCGCGAGTCGCTCGATGAGGCCGTGGATTGTTTTCGGAAGGCGATCGACATCCAACCCGACTACGCCCAGGCCCATAGCAATCTGGGGCTGCTGATGGCGGTCCGGCTCGACCGGTTTGCCGAGGCTGCCCCGCACCTGGAAAAGGCGTGGCGGCTGGCACCGGATGATCCTGACGTAATGTGCAACTGGGCGATGTACCTGCAACAGCGCGGAGAGCTTGCCGAATCGATCGCGTTGTGTGATCGGCTCATCGAGGCAGATGCGACGGACCCTATCCCGCGTCTGAATCGTGCGCTCGCGCGGCTGAAGATGGGGGATTTTTCGCGCGGCTGGGATGACTATGAATCGCGCAAGCAGGCAGGCTGGCCGTACGTGGCGCGCACGTTCCCTTTTCCCGAGTGGAAGGGCGAAGTGCTCGCGGGCCGGAAGATCCTGGTGCATGCGGAACAAGGTCTTGGAGATCAGATCATGTTTGCATCCTGTATTCCGGACCTTATGGCGATGGCCGGACATTGCGAGATCGAGTGCGCGCCGAAGCTGGAGGCGCTCTTTCGCCGCTCCTTTCCCGCCGCGACCGTGACCAACACCGCCGGTTGGGAGTCCAACGAGAAGCTCCGTGGGATCGATTGTTACGTCGCGATGGGAAGTCTGCCTTTGTACTTCAGAAAGGGTCGCGATGCATTTCCGGGGCATCGCGGCTACGTCCGGGCGGATCCGCAGGGTATTGCCGCCTGGCGCCGGCGACTGGCCGATCTGCCGGGCAAGCGTAAGGTTGGAATAGCCTGGCGTGGAGGAGTCAGTTATACGCGTCGGTCGGTGCGCTCAGTGGCGCTCGATCACTGGTTGCCTATTTTGCGGCGCGCCGACACATCATTTGTCAGTTTGCAATATATGGATTCCCGTGAGGAGATCGAACAAATCGGGCGCGACCATGGCATTCAGATCCATCACTGGCCGGAAGCGATCGACGATTACGATCAGACGGCGGCGCTCGTGTCCGCGCTGGACCTGGTGGTCTCGGTTGACACGACAATTGTCCACCTGGGTGGCGCATTCGATAGGCCGGTTTGGGTCATGGTGCCTGCCGTCGCCGACTGGCGGTATCTACAAACCGGTGAGCGTATGCCGTGGTATCCCGCCGTCCGTCTTTTCCGCCAGACGTTATCCGGAGAATGGGGGCCGGTGATCGAGCGAATCGCATCGGAGCTGGATCGATTGCCGGTCGAAAATGTGAACGGCCCGGATGCCGGGGCATGAAAGCTCCGGTCATCCTCTCCGCCATCTGACCGGGCGCAGTAGAGCGCGGCCGTCGGGGGCTGGGCGCAAGATGTAGACGCCGCCGGTGGCCGTCGAGCCGGGCGCTCTCCTCACCGCGAACCGTGCGGCCAAATGGCGGTCTGCGGGTGATTGCGACCGGCCAGCATGACGGCGCATATCGCGCGCGTCGCAGGCGCGGGCACCCTCGGGCTGCGTTCGTTTCAATCGTTATAACAGCGTCCTATGTCAATAGCACGTTGCTCACGCACTTCAGAAAATCAGTTTCCGGACAGTGACGTAAATTGTCAGTGGTGACGGCGTGCGCCCGTCCCGCGAGTGCGGGTCGCGTGCCGTCCTGCGTGAGGGAAATCACAGGTTGCCCCTGGCGGAAAGCGATCGGAGACCCTCGTCACGCTCGGTCCCTATCGGCTGCCAAATTTGGCACGAATGTTGCGCCCCTTTGTTTTGCAGTGCGATTTCAACAAAACGCGGCCTTCAGAAGTGATCTATCTGATCGTAAAGGATAAATTGGTTCCGATTGGCTCGCTGGTATGGAACTTGCTGCTTCTCCTCGCGCAAACATTGAGTTTGTATTTATATTGCCAAACTAACAGGAGAATCACATGAAGCGCATTCAAAGAGGTTTCACGCTAATCGAGTTGATGATCGTCGTGGCCATTATCGGCATCTTGGCCGCGGTGGCGCTGCCTGCTTACCAGGACTACACCATCCGCGCGAAGGTGTCGGAACTGATCCTGGGGGCGAGTGGTTATAAGACCACGATCGCCGAAGCCGCGCAGTCGAACGGGACACTCCTGGGCTCGAATGCCGGCTTGACGGTGATGAACTCCGGTAAGGTGAGGGGCGGAGGTATTTCCACTATGGGCGTGGTTACGATCGATGGCGCCAACGACGCGACGTCAACCGGCAC
>JAQBFV010000167.1:0-12499 GCA_032123035.1 Betaproteobacteria bacterium
ACGATTCACGATTCACGATTCACGATTCACGATTCACGATTCACGATTCACGGACGTTAGACGGTGCCGCCCACCGTCAGCCCGTCGATGCGCAGGGTCGGTTGACCGACGCCGACCGGAACACTCTGTCCCTCCTTCCCGCAGGTACCGACCCCGGGGTCGAGCGCCATGTCGTTGCCGATCAGCGTGACGCGGGTCAACGCCTCGGGACCGTTGCCGATGAGAGTTGCCCCCTTGACCGGATAGGCGAGCTTTCCGTTTTCAATGACGTAGGCCTCCGAGGCCGAGAATACGAATTTGCCGCTCGTGATGTCCACCTGGCCGCCGCCGAAGTTCACGGCGTAGAGGCCGTGTTTCACGGAGGCAATGATCTCGCCCGGGGGCGTCGCCCCGTTCAGCATGTACGTGTTCGTCATGCGCGGCATCGGGATGTGCGCATACGACTCGCGGCGCCCGTTGCCGGTCGGAGCCACCTTCGTCAGCCTCGCATTTAGGCTGTCCTGCATATAGCACTTCAGCACGCCATCCTCGATCAGCACGTTACGCTGCGTGGGCTGGCCCTCGTCGTCGATATTGAGCGAGCCACGGCGGCGGGCGATGGTTCCGTCATCCACGACCGTGACGCCGGGCGCGGCCACGCGCTCACCCACGCGCCCGCTAAAGGTTGAGGTGCCCTTGCGGTTGAAATCGCCCTCGAGGCCGTGTCCGACAGCCTCGTGCAGCAGCACGCCCGGCCACCCGGGTCCGAGAACAACGGTCATTGTTCCTGCCGGCGCCGGCCGCGCTTCCAGGTTGACGAGCGCCTGGTCCACGGCCTTCCTGGCGTAGTCGGAGAGCACGTCATCGGTGAAATAGCCGTAATCGAAGCGGCCACCGCCGCCCGCGCTGCCCTGCTCGCGCCGGCCGTTCGCTTCGACGATTACCTGCAGCGACAGCCGCACCAGCGGGCGCACGTCGGCGCCGAGCATCCCGTCCGCGCGCGCGACGAGCACGACCTCGTACTCGCCGGCCAGGTAGGCCATGACCTGCGTGATGCGCGGATCGAGCGCGCGGGTCTGGCGCTCGAGACGCTCGAGCAGTGTCACTTTCTGCTTGTCGTCCAGGCTAGCCAACGGGTCGTGCGGGGTGTAGAGGTTGTGGCCCGCGGCGCGCGTCGCCACGCAGGCGCGGGCGGTCTCTCCCTGGCGCGCGATGGCGCGCGTGGCACGCGCTGCGGCCTCCAGCGCCGAAAGGCTGATATCGTCCGAATAGGCAAAGGCAGTTTTCTCACCACTCACGGAACGCACGCCCACGCCTTGGTCGATGTTAAAGCTTCCCGTTTTGACGATGCCCTCTTCGAGGCCCCAGCTCTCGCTGCGGCTGTACTGAAAGTAGATGTCGGCGTAATCGACGCGGTGCGCCATGATCTCGCCGAACACGCCCTGCAGCCGCTGGCTGTCGAGGGCATACGGCTCCAACAAAACTTCATTCGCAGTAACGAATGAAGTTTCGAGTTCCAAGTTCCGAGTTCCGAGTTCCGTGTCTTTTGACATTGTGTACCAGCGCTGTAATCAGTCTACGCCATCAGTAATGAGTTGGCGGCCGCGATAGCCTTTTCATCCCGGAACCCGAAACCTGGAACCCGGAACAGAACTGTTCAGCATCGGTGAAGTGTCCGATGCGTTAGTGCCGGCAGGCTCTGCCGGAGGTGCTGGAGGCGCCGGAGGTTGATCCCCGCTGCCACCACGCCCGAGCCTCGGGGCAGCCGGTCGAGCACGACGCCCCAGGGATCGACGATCATGCTGTCGCCATGCGTCTCGCGTCCATTTACGTGATAGCCCCCTTGTGCGGGCGCGACCACGTAAGCCAGGTTCTCGATCGCACGCGCGCGGATGAGCGTCTCCCAATGCGCGCGCCCGGTGGTCTCGGTGAAAGCCGAAGGCACGAGAATGATATCGACCTCCTTCATGGCGCGATAGAGCTCGGGGAAGCGGAGGTCGTAGCAGACCGACAGGCCGATACGCCCGAAGGGCGAATCGACGGTGACAACGCTATTGCCCGGTTCGATCGTGCGCTGTTCGGAGTAGCGCTCCTCGCCCATTTCGAAACCGAAGAGGTGGATCTTGTCATACCTTGCCACAAGCCTGCCGCTGTCGTCGTAGACCATCGAGCTGTTGCGGACCTTGTCGGGCGCGCTGCACTCGAGCGGCACAGACCCCCCGACCAGCCAGATCCCGTGCTTCTTCGCGGTTTCCGCGAGGAAAGCCTGGATCGGACCACTGCCTTCCTTCTCGCGCAAGGTAACTTTGTCTTCCTCGCGCATGCCCATGATCCCGAAGTATTCGGGCAGCGTGACGAGCTGCGCCCCCTGCTCAACCGCCCGCTCGATGAGCCGCGCGGCCTCGCGCAGATTCCCCTCGACGTTCGGGCCCGACGCCATCTGCACCGCCGCAACCCGCGTAACCGACGTCTGCGCTGCGGCCGTTACGCCCTGCGGTGTCGCTTTTCCGAAAGAAGATTGCGCGCTCATGAGTGGCAAATGGTCAATGGGGAATGGGGAAGGCGGGGCGCGCTGCGCCGCTCCGTCCTGTTTCCTGCATTCCATTTCCTATTTCTTATTTCCTATTTCCCATTCCCCCGGATTTCGAGGCGCAGCGGCTCGGCCAGATTGAGATCGTTTTGCAGCGTCACCCGCGCCGACTCGAGCGCCAATGCGATCAGCCAGGCGCGCAACTCCTCGGCGAGCAAGCGCGATTCCTGCGTGGGGCCGTGATGCACCACGAGGCGCGATCCCTGCTGCCCGAGGTGTGTCTTGACCGCTTCACGGATTGCGGGCTGCTCGAGCACTGTCCGGCCCGTGCGCGGGCGATCCCACAACTCCGGGGACACGACGAAGCTTTGCGCCATTGCGCTACCGGCCGTGCTGGCCAGCGCTGCAGCCACCGCCCATCTCAGCAGCGTGATCATGACCCGGCGTCCGGCGCGTTAGCCACGGGCTGGCCTTTGATCTTGGCGACCTGGGGTTCCTTCCACGTGCCGGTCACGTCGTATTCGAAGGCGCCCATCTCGTCAATCGGATCCTTCAGCATTTTCTGAGCGAGAAACGTCGCGACACCCGCCACCGGACCGCCAATCAGCGCGCCCGCGAGTGCGACGCTTTCGCTGAGGTAAGGCGTTACCCTTACGCGCAACTCCTGGGTCTCACGGGCGAGATCGACCGTTCCTTTCATAAGCACACGCGCTGACGGCCCCTGAATCCGAAAATTCTCGGTGAGCGCGACACCCCGATCGATCTTGACTGGCCCGACGATCTCATCGAAGGCAAAGCCTTCGCTAAAGACGTCATTAAAATCGAGGGAGACACGCCGCGGCAGCGCCTGCAGGCTCATGATCCCGAGCAGCTTGCCCGCCCCTGGATCGATCTTGCCGAATTGACCCTTGGCAGCGTCAAGCACCAGGTTCCCCGACAGCGACGGGTAATCAATCTCGTACGGAGTTCCCCGCCAGGTAAGCGCGCCCTCGATCTTGGCCGTCCCCCCCTTCAGACCATCGGAGTAGCCGAGACGGTCGAGGAGCTTTCCGGCATCACGCGCGTCGAGTCGGATGTTTACCCGCGTCCGCGGCGCGGCGAGCCACCCCTCCCAAAGCCCCTCGAGCGTAAACGTGCTCTCCGGATTGACGACGCTCAACTGCTCGATGCGCCAATCAGCGCCCTGAGGCGTCGCTGTGACTTGGAGGCTGCCGAGCACTTTACCCCCCAGCAAGAATTGCTCGGCGGTGATGTCGAGCGCAGGTAGATCGAGCTGCCTCCGGTTGCGGGCCGCGGTTGTCGGCGCCTGCAGCGTCGCGGGGGAAGGCGCCGGGATCGAAAGCGTTTTCATGCGCGCGGTAAGGCGGCCGCGGCCCTGCGGCTGCCACAGCAACGTCCCCTCGAATTCCTTGCCAACCACGCTGCTTCGCCACTTTCCATCCGGCTGGGCTACGGCATGGATGACAAGGTCGCGGTAGCGGCGGCCCAGCGCATCCAAGGTGCCGAGCTCGAGATCGACGCCGCCCCAATCGACGCGCGCGGGCTCGCCCGATTGCCGGAACAGCGCAAGCCAGCGGTCGAGGTCAAGGCTGCCGATGTTTCCGCTCAGCCACACCCCCGCCCGATCAGACTCGGACGCTGCGCCGCCGAAGCGCACAACTCCTCGTGGAATCGCAACCTTTGCTCCATCCATCTGACGGACGAGCTTTATACCGACGATGTCGCCCACGGCGACGCCAATGCGGTCCTCGGTGGCGCTGACGACACGGCGCTCGATGCGAACGGGCAACGCTTCCCCCGCCGCCTTCAACAGGGGCGGGGGAAGGTATACCGCCAAGCCCTCCAGACTCGACTCCAATACGACATCCGACGTGCGCTCGTGCGTCGTGATGGCCGCGTGCCAGTCAGTGGCGCCGCGGACGTGCTGCAGCCAGGCCGGCTGAGCGGACTGGCTCCGCAGGTTATCCGTATTGACGCGCCCCTGCACGGCGATGAGCACGGTCGAGTCGCGCTTCGTGTCTGCCTTGATCGACACGGGACCGCCCAGCACGGTGCCCGTTACGCCCTTCGCCCATACTGAGGATTCGGTAAACTCGACGCGCCCGCTCGCCTGTTCGAGCGCTGGCACCTCCGGGTGGACAACGACGGTATTGCCGGCAAACTCGAAGGCGCCCGCCAGCTTTATCTTGCGCTCGGCTCGCAGCGGAATATTTAGTTTCAGCGTGAGCCGCCCGGCCCCTTGGGCTTTCCATTTTTCCGTGAAATAATCCATCGCGTCGAGAACCGGGCTCTTCTCGATGAAGGTTAAGAATTCGCTGGTCGGTCCTGTGACCTCCCCTGTGACGTTCAGCACTTCGTCATTGCCGACAAGGTCCAGGATCTCCCCGTGAGTCCTGGAAAGTTGCGCCCCGAACACGGTCGCGTGGCGCCAGTCGAAGTCCATTCGCCGACCGCGAAACACCACGTCCCCCGAGATATTTTCGATCACCGGCCAGCCCGTGGCGTAATGGAGCGTTGCGCCGGTCACTTTCGCCGTCACCTGAAACACGCCGCTCGTGCCGTCGGCAAAGGGGAAATCATCGAGGTTCCCCTTGATGCGAAGCGATCCTTCTGTGACCTGGCCGGCGCGGAGTGCACTGTCCAGCCACTCGCGCTCGGCTTCACCGACCGCAAGCGGGACATATCGGCTCACGTAGCGCGCGTCCACGCGCGTAATTTTGCCGGTGAGATCGATATGCCCGAGCGCCGACTGCCCCGTGCGAAATCTCCCGAAGACGGTGCCGGCGACATGCGAGTTTGAGAACGAGACGTTGTTGAGCCGGATTTCGGCTTCACCGCCCGCCAGGCTCCAACTCATCTGAGCCGTCAGCACTTCGAGCTCGAGCGGATCACGGAACCAAAGCGGCATCTTGACGGCCGCTTTCTGGGTGTTCACGTAAAGCGTCCCGCCGTCTTCCTTGGCATCCACGCTTCCGCTCACCCCCGTGAAACCGGGGATTTTCCCCGTATGGCTGAGAGCAAGCCGTTCAAAGCGCCCCCTGACGCTGTATCCGCTCGGCTTCTGCCAGTCTCCGCGCCACCGTATTGCGACGTCGCGAAGACCGCCCTTCGGCGAGAACCGCGCAAGCTGATCGCGCACTTCCTGCGCCAGCGGCAGGCGATCGGCGAGCATCACGAGCGGTTCCAGCTCGAGCGCATCGACTCGAAGCTCCCCGCCAGCCGGCGCTCGCTTCGTGCCGGTATCCACCCGGAGCCGGAAGTCCGCCGGCTGTAGCGAGAAGCCGCCCGCCGTCGTCAGACCGAGCTTCGCGGCGGTGAACTCGAAACCCGCCTGCGAAGATTTCCAGCCAACACGCCCGGACAGCTCGGCGAGGTCGAGCTCGGGCAACTCCGCCGCGAGCCGCGTCTGCACGTTGACAAGGCGCACATCGATCGTTGCGCTCGTGAGATGGTGCTCACTGAAGGTCAACCAGGCCCGGACCGCTCCCTTGCCGCGGGGAAAATCGACCGGGAAAGGGACCCACTGACGCCATGCGGCGATGTCAGTGTAATCAAGCTGCAGGAAGAGCCTTCCATTCCATTCGGCCAGCGCTTCGACGCTGTCGCCTTTTAGATCTCCGCGCAGGTCGATGGGCGCGGCAAGCTCGCCCGGCGGGGTCGCATGCAGGCCAAAACGGTGGCGCTTTCCGCGATTGATGAGATGCAGGTTGACGTGCTTGAACTCGAGACGCGGCGCCCCCCGCTGCTCGTCGGTCCAGGCGATAGTCGCGTCGATTAGCTCGATGTCACGCTGCTGCAGCAGCCAGTCCGCAAAGCCGCCGCCGTCCTCCCGGCCCGATAATTTGTTTCCGGCAATGGAAATCGCGCCAGCGGCATCGCGGCGTATTTCGAGCGCGGAGCGATGAATGTCAAGCGCATGGAAGCGCAGCTGCAGCGTTAACAGGGACAGCCACGACAGCGTGTTGTCCACCCTGGAGAATTCCAGCGCGGGCCGGCCTTCGGCATCCAGCACGCGAACCTGCTCCAGCACCAGTTGGGGCCGCAAACCCTCCCAGTTGGCGCGAATATAACCGATCTCGATTTTCTGTCGCACCGTCTCGCTGACGATGCGCGCGATGTCCTCGCGATACTGCCCGATATTGGGCAGGATCCAGTAGCGCAGACTGAGCACGGCGGCGGCAAACGTCAATCCCGCTACGAGCACGCTCCACGTGAGCACGCGATAAACCCACAGCGAACTGACTTTGACCCACCTAACCCGTTTACGAGATGCCACGCTTTGCCTGAGGATGGAAAAAATGCGATATTGCTTCAAGGATTTACGTATTTTAGCCTCAATCTCGGATGGAATCCCATAACGTACGCGCCGAACCCGACGCCGCCCCGCTGCTCGAGCGCGCTGCGCGACTTAGCCACTACGCGCGGCGCCTCATCGAATCGGAGCCCGCTTTAACTTTGGACGCCGGTCTCGACCGGGCGTTCAGTGCCGACGAGATGCGGACCGCGCTCGCGGCCCATCCGGCAAGCGATGAGGAAAGTCTGTGGCGGGCGCTTCGCTTACTGCGCCGACGGACCCTGCTGCGGCTCATTGCCCGCGATCTGGGAGGCCTTGCACCACTGGCCGAGGTAATTCAGACGATGACTGCGCTCGCCGAAATCACAATCGGGCACGCGCTCGGGCACCTGCACCAGTGGCTCGCCGCGCGCCACGGCCAGCCAGTGGGCGAAGCCAGCGGCGCGCACCAGCAGCTGCATGTCGTGGGCATGGGCAAACTGGGGGGCGGCGAACTCAACGTCTCGTCCGATATCGACCTCGTGTTCGTCTACCCGGAAGAGGGCGAAACCCACGGCCCCCAGTCGGTGAGCAACCATGAGTATTTCTCGCGCCTCGGGCGCCGGCTGATCGCCGCACTCTCCGAGATCACCGCAGAGGGCAGCGTGTTCCGGGTAGACATGCGCCTGCGCCCGTACGGCGATGGCAGCCCGCTGGTGGCGAGCTTCGACATGCTGGAAAACTACTTCGTTGCCCAGGGGCGCGATTGGGAGCGCTATGCCTGGATCAAGGCGCGCGTGCTCACCGGCGACCGCGGCGCGGAACTCGTCGAGCTGGTGCGTCCTTTCGTCTATCGTCGCCATCTCGACTACCACGCGTTCGCCTCCCTGCGCGACCTCCACCGCCAGATCCGGCGCGAGGTCGAGCGCCGCGACGTCGCCGGCAACATCAAGCTCGGGCGCGGCGGCATTCGCGAGATCGAGTTCATCGTACAGGTCTTCCAGCTGATTCGGGGCGGGCGCGAGGCCGCGCTGCGCACCCAGCCCACGCTCGCCGTTCTGCCGCTGCTTGCCGCGCGCAACCTGCTCCCGCCCTCTGCGGTGAACGAGCTCGAGGAGACGTACGTGTTCTTGCGTAATCTCGAGCACCGGCTGCAGTACCTCGATGACCAGCAGACCCACGTTCTCCCGTCTTCCGAATCTGACCGTACCCTCGTTGCCGAGGCCATGGGCCTTTCCGACACGGCGGCGCTCATGGACCGCCTGGAGGCACATCGTGCACGCGTTGCGGGTGTGTTCGACGGCATCTTCGCCGCCACGCCTGGCGGGGAGCATGCGCTTGCGCATTTGTGGCCGGAGACTACCGATACTAACGAGGCTGCCGATACCGAAAAATGTGTCCAGACGCTCACCGAGCTGGGCTACCGGCATCCGGACGAGATCGACCGGCGCCTGAGGAGCATGCGCGCGGGCAGCCGCTACCGCCAGATGCCCGCGGCGAGCCAGTCCCAGCTCGACCGCCTGATACCCCTCACGATCGAGGCAGCGGCGGCCGAGCGAAATCCCGACACCACGCTCGAGCGCTTGCTCGATCTGCTCGAGAGCGTGAGCCGCCGCAGCGCCTATCTCGCCCTGCTGGAGGAGTATCCGCAAGCGCTCACCCGCCTGGCCATAATCATGAGCGCGAGCCCGTGGGTGGCGCAGTATCTTACGCAGCATCCGATCCTGCTCGACGAGCTGCTCGACACCCGGGCCCTCTACGCGGCGCCGGATTGGCCGGCCGCCATTACGCACCTGCACACGCAACTGGCGGACACTGCGGACGACACCGAGAAACAAATGGACGCGCTGAGACACTTCAAGCATGCCCATACCATGCGGCTCATCGCGCAGGACCTCGCAGAGCTGCTCCCCATCGAAACCCTGAGCGATCACCTGAGCGATCTCGCGTGCGTGCTGCTCGAGGAAGTGCTGAGGTTCACGTGGCCCACGGTCCGCCACGCGCATCGTCCTGATCCACGCTTTGCGATCGTCGGTTACGGCAAGCTCGGCGGCAAGGAGCTTGGCTATGCCGGCGACCTGGACATTGTCTTTCTCTACGACGATGAGGCGCCCGAGGCGCCGGAAAACTACGCGCGATACGCGCAGCGCGTGAACGCGTGGCTGACAAGCGCCACGCCGGCTGGCGTGCTCTACGAGACCGACCTGCGGCTGCGCCCGGACGGCGCGGGCGGCCTGCTCGTGAGCCCGCTCGCGAGCTTCCGGGAATATCAGACGAAGCATGCGTGGAGTTGGGAGCACCAGGCACTCACGCGCGCGCGCTTCGTCGCGGGCGACCGGACGATCGGCAATGCCTTCGAGGCGCTGCGCGTGGAGATCTTGCGCCAGCGACGCGAACTCGATGCGCTTCGCCGCGAGGTGCTGGCGATGCGGCAAAAACTGCTCGACGGCCACCCCAACCGCACACCACTCTTCGATCTCAAGCACGACCGCGGCGGCCTCATCGATGTCGAGTTCGTGGTGCAGTACCTCGTGCTCGGCCACGCGCACCAGCATCCGGAGCTCACCGGCAACATCGGCAATCTGGCACTGCTCACATTGGCGGCCCATCTCGGCCTCGTGGCGGAGCCACGCGCGCAGGCGGCGCACGACGCCTACCGCCGATTCAGGCAGCTACAGCACAGCCTGCGACTGCAGGGGGAGCGCTATGCACGGATCGAGCCCGACGCGGTTGCCAATGCGCGGCACGCAGTGGAGGAGCTCTGGGCGGACATATTCGGGGAAGCGCCGTCCGGCCCGGCCAACACCTAGGGGCGGGATGCGCGGGAAGAGCCGCAAGGAGCGCGTGACGAGTCGTCGGAAGGAGCGCCGCACCACGGGCGGATTAGCCGCTACCGCCGCACATTACTCATAATCAGTTAGCGGGTGCCCGCCTCGGGCGACACAGCACCGACCGCCGCTTCCGGCCTTCGTCCAACCAGTTGGTAAACCGTCAAACTACCCTTGCCCTTCACCTGGATTTCGCGGGGGCCATCGAACTCGAAGCGGTTGCGCGCCCGTCGGTAAGTGGTGGCATCCACCAGTATGATGCTGGGCCCGGCATGCTCGGTGACGCGACTCGCGATGTTGACGGTGTCGCCCCACAGGTCGTAGATGAACCGTTTCATGCCGATCACGCCCGCGACCACCGGCCCGGTACCAATGCCCACGTGGATCTGCAGGCGCGCCTGCCTGACGCCGGAAAGCGTCTCCATGTAATCGCGCATTTCGATCGCCATCCCGCAGATGGCACTGCAATACTCGCGGTCGCCGCCTTCGATGTCCTCGAGCCCGTGATGTTCGTCGAGCCCGCCCGCCGCCATGTAGGCGTCACCGATCGTCTTGATCTTCTCCAGGCCGAATTTCTCCGCGAGCTGGTCGAAGCGCGAAAACACCTCGTTCAGAAGCGTCACCATGAACTTGGGCGGCATCTCCTCAGCCAGGCGCGTGAAGTTGATGATGTCGGCAAACATCACGGTCACGTCCGAGAAACCGTCCGCGATGGTCGTCTGGTTCGCCTTCAAACGTGCCGCGATCGGGCCCGGCAGGATATTGAGCAGCAGCCGCTCCGACTTATCCTGCTCCTCCTGGAGCAGGTTGTACTGGTCGTCGAGCCGTACCTGCAGCCGATCGCGCTGGCGCACGAAGAAACTGATGAGCAGATAGATGATGGTGGACATCGCCGCGAAATTGAGCGCGAAAAATACAGCGATCGACTGCGCCGTGACACCGGACTCGGTACCCTCGGTCAGGAAAAAATCGAAGAACCCCGATACGGCGGTCATGACGAGGTAGGCGAAGAACCACGGCAGGGACTCACGCGGCCCCTGGAACATCATGACGCCAACCGGCGCGAGCAGTGCCCACAGCATGACGCCCGACGAGCTCACATAGCTGCCGATGCTCCATTGCATGACGAACGGCACGAACAGGAAGAGGCTCGTCTGGATAAATCGGAAGAGCGGGAAGTTACGGTTCCAGAGGAACAGCACGAGCGACGCGGCGGATACCGCGATGTACGCGAAGGGCACGGTCGCGGAGAACTGGATGCCCATCGCCTTATAGATGACGAGCCACAGCATCGCGCCGAAGCCCATCAGGCCGGACGCGAAAATCGCGAGCGTCTTGTTTAACCGATCCTGCTCGCTGTCCTGTTCACTGAAGACGCGCTCGCCCGTCTGCCGCAGCCACGTCCGCAAACCGACCGCCATGAATGCTCCCTGGGAACCCGCAATCTCGTCCGAGCATCGGCAGCGATCGCGGCAATCAGCCAATTTTACTCAGTGGGCACGGAGTTTACCACTGAACGTACGCGGCTCTTGGGGCCGGGTCACAGCGTTCCCGCGCCGATGGCCGACGGTGTCCGGACCGCGGCTGCGCCGGACGTCGGTAGCGCTCGGAACATGCGCTAGAATGGAGCTTTTCCGCGATGGGTTCCGAGATGTCTTCTTCAATGGCCGACCGTGACGGGCAGATCTGGTACGATGGCCGGCTCGTGCCCTGGCGCAACGCCACCACTCACGTGCTAACGCATACGCTGCATTACGGCATGGGGGTGTTCGAAGGGGTGCGCGCCTACAAAACCCCCAATGGCACGGCCATCTTCCGTCTGCGCGAGCACACGGACCGCCTCTTCCGCTCGGCGCACATCAACGGCATGAAGATTCCGTACGACAAGGCGACGCTGATCGAGGCGCAGAGGGAGGTCGTGCGCGCCAACCAGCTGGAGGCCTGCTACATCCGCCCGATCGCGTTCTACGGCTCCGAGGCCATGGGCATTTCGGCCCAGAACGTGAGCGTCCACGTGGCGATCGCCGCATGGTCGTGGGGCGCCTACCTTGGCGCGGACGCGATCGAACGCGGCATCCGCGTCAAGACGTCATCGTACGCACGGCATCACGTCAACGTCACCATGTGCCGGGCGAAATCGGTCGGCACCTACATGAATTCGATCCTGGCGCACCAAGAGGTCGCGCACGATGGCTACGACGAGGCATTGCTTCTCGACGTGGACGGCTTCGTCGCGGAGGGCTCAGGCGAGAACGTATTCATCGTGCGCAACGGCACGCTCTACGAACCCGAGCTCACGTCGGCGCTCGAAGGCATTACGCGTGATTCCGTCATTCGCATTGCCGTGGACTTCGGGATTCCGGTCGTGGCGAAGCGCATCACGCGCGACGAGGTTTACTGCGCGGATGAGGCGTTCTTCACCGGCACCGCGGCCGAAGTGACGCCAATCCGCGAGCTGGACAATCGCGTAATCGGCGCTGGACAGCGCGGGCCGGTGACTGCGAAGCTGCAACAGGCTTTCTTCGATTGCGTCACGGGCAAGTCGGACCGCTACCGCGAGTGGCTGACGCCCGTCGCCGCGTGAGACAGGAGCTGGGAAACAGGAAATATCAACGCGCAGCGCGCGGCCTTTTCCATTCACCATTCACTCGCGTCTGTCGGCGTTTATTTGCGGCTAATTCTTAAGAGATTGCTGATCCATGTCCGAGCAAACAACCAACAAGGCGCGGCACATCGAAGTGACGGCGGCGGACCTGCCGCTGCACTGTCCGATGCCGTCGATGATGCTCTGGAACGCGCATCCCCGCGTGTTCTTGCCAGTCGAGGAGACCGGTGAGGCGCTCTGCCCCTATTGTGGAACGCGCTATAGCCTCAAAGGCGGGGCCACGG
>JAQBFV010000168.1:0-21998 GCA_032123035.1 Betaproteobacteria bacterium
CTCCACGGTGCTCCTGATCAGCCGCGATAACGAGGTTCTGTTTGTCGAGCGCACTTTTGGCCCGCGCGGCGCCCCGCTTGGCGCGACGGAACAGCGTTTTGCGCTCGATCCACGCGCGCCAAGATCATTAACCACGGAATCACACGGAATTACACGGACGCGGACCTGAACTGGGAATTGCGGTAGAGTGGGACAACAATTCCCGCGTGCTTCGGTGTGGTTCCGTGGCTGTTTTGTCGTTGAGATAGCTTCGAGTCACTGGTTACGGGTCACGCTTTATCGGACAAAGCGCGGGACATCTCGACGTGAGGAATCCCCGCGTCCATGAATTCCTCCCCGTGAGCCTCGAAGCCGTGCCTTGCGTAGAACGCCGTGGCGTGAATTTGCGCGTGCAGCTTCACCGTGGCGAATCCCTTCTGGCGGGCAAGCTGCAGAAAATATTCAAGCAGAGCGCTGCCCGCGCCTTGCCGCCGCCAATCTCGTAAAACAGCCAGCCGCCCGATACGGCCATCAGGAAGGAGTCGGCCGGTTCCGACTGGCGTGTGGTCCGGGACGTAAACCAGAGCGTGCTCGCAGCGCTCGTCCTCCCCGTCCCACTCAAGCTCCAACGGCACGTGTTGCTCTTCGACGAAGACCGTCATCCGAATGGCACGAAGCGCTCCGGCATCAGTGTCCCAGCTGGCTGGCTTGACGGTAAATCGGGGCTTTTCGGTCACGGGTGCCATTATAATTGCCGTTAAAGTTGGATGCTTCGCGCCGCTTTAACTGCGCGCGTGGGAGCGGACATCATCGATGCCAATCAAGGCGCGCCCGCGAACGGTTTCATGAAGAATCTGTGGAACGACACTGAGGCCAAAAGCTTCAAAGGCGACCTCGGCCTGAGGGTGTATACCTCGCGCCTGCTCGGGCGCGACGCCGCGCTCGTCTTGCACGGCGGGGGCAACACGTCGGTCAAGATCCGTGAGCGCAACCTTGTCGGCCAGGAAGAGGACATCCTCTACGTCAAAGGCAGCGGCTGGAACCTCGAATTCATCGAGGAAGCCGGTTTCTCGCCGGTGCGTCTGTCGCATCTGCTGCGGCTCGCGCAGCTCGAAGCCTTAAGCGACCTGGAGATGATCAACGAGCTGGTTACGAACATGACACGGGCGTCGGCCCCGGCCCCGTCGGTCGAGACGATCCTGCACGCGATTCTGCCCCATCAGTACGTGGATCACACCCACGCTGACGCCGTGCTGTCGGTGACCAATACCGCGGACGGCGAAGCACGGATCCGGGAGATCTACGGCGACAAGGTCGTGGTGATTCCGTACATCATGCCGGGCTTTGATCTGGCGCAGCTCTGCGCGCGGCGATTTCCTGCCGCGGCCGGGCCGAACACGATCGGGATGGTGCTCATGAACCACGGCGTGTTTTCCTTCGGGGCCACCGCCCGTGAATCCTACGAGCGGATGATCGCGCTGGTGCAGCTGGCCGAGGATTACCTCGCCCGACAGCGCGCGTGGTCATTGCCGGCGCCCAAGAACGGCGCGGCGGACAGCGCGATCCGCGGCGATCTCGCGACGTTGCGGCACGATATCTCCGCCGTCGCCGGCTTTCCGCTCGTGATGCGGTGCCACCGCGACGCCCGCCGGCTCTCGTTCGCGCGACGTCCCGACCTGTCTCGCATCGCGCAGGGCCCGGCGACGCCCGACCACGCGATCCGCACCAAGCGGCTGCCCTTGATCGGCCGCGACGTCGCGGCCTACGTCAAGGACTACCGCGCCTATTTCAACGAGCATTGCCCTCGCGCAAAGGACCCCAAGACCATCCTCGATCCTGCACCGCGCGTCGTCCTCGATCCGGAGCTGGGAATGTGCGCACTCGGCCGCACGGCCAAGGATGCCGGCATCGTGTCTGACCTCTATACCCACACCATGGACGTCATCGACCGCGCGGAGTTGCTGGGCGGGTTCCGCGCGCTGGCGGCAAAAGATATTTTCGATGTTGAATACTGGGACCTGGAGCAGGCCAAGCTGCGCAAAGGCGCGAAGCCGCCGGTGTTTGCCGGCGAAGTGGCACTCGTGACGGGTGCCGCGTCGGGCATCGGCAAGGCCTGCGTCGCGGCCCTGCTCGCGCGCGGCGCCGCCGTCATCGGTCTCGATCTCAATCCGGCCATCGCAACGCTCCACCAGCGCCCGGACTTCCTCGGGATTCAATGCGACGTCACCCGCGAGTCCGCGAACCGGGACGCGCTGGAGGCGGGAGTGCGCGCCTTCGGGGGACTCGACATGCTGGTGCTGAACGCCGGCGTCTTCCCGGCCGGCACGAAACTGGTAGAACTCGGAATGGACGAATGGCGCAAGGTCATGCAGGTCAACCTCGACGCCAATTTTATCCTCCTGCGCGAATGCCACGGGCTGCTGCGGCTCGCGCCGCGCAAAGGCCGTGTCGTTGTCGTCGGGTCAAAGAATGTTCCCGCCCCGGGCCCGGGCGCCGCCGCTTATTCGGCGTCGAAGGCAGCCCTTAACCAGCTCGCCCGCGTCGCCGCGCTGGAATGGGGCGCGGACGGGATCCGCATCAACACGTTGCATCCCGACGCCGTATTCGACACCGCGAGCTGGACCGATGAAGTGCTGCAGGCGCGCGCCGCCCATTACCGCATGACCGTGGAAGACTACAAGCGTCGCAACGTTCTCAAGACCGACGTCACCAGCGGCGACGTGGCCGAGCTCGCGGCTGAAATGTGCGGTCCGGCTTTTTCCAAGACGACCGGCGCGCAGGTGCCGGTGGACGGAGGAAACGAGCGCGTCATCTAGAACCAGTGACCGGTGACCAGAACACTCCTTTGAAGGACACCATTAGCCGCGGAATTTTGTATCCGCGGTTATCTGCGGTTAAATTCTGAGTCCTGAACGAGACTCGGCTTACGATTCACGTTTCACGTTTCACGTTTCACGTTTCACGATTCACGGCAAGGAACCGAAAGTGGCATCGTTTGACACGTTGCGCTGGCGAGACGGGCGGCTGGTGCTGATCGACCAGCGCCTGTTGCCCACCGAGATTCGCTACGTCGCGTGCGACAGCGCGCGGACGGTGGCTGAAGCGATACGCAATATGACGGTGCGCGGCGCGCCAGCCATCGGCTGCGCCGCGGCCTATGGCATTGCGCTCGAGGCGCAGCGCCTGGCCGCCGCCGGCAGCGCATCGTTCGACGTCACCCTGGAGCACGGTTTCCGGACGCTTTCGGAAAGCCGCCCGACTGCGGTGAATCTGTTCTGGGCGCTCGAACGCATGCGCCGCAAATGGGATGAGAACCGCAGCGCGCCCCCGGCGCAGGTCGCCGCCGCGCTATTTGGCGAGGCCAACTCGATCCGGGATGAGGATGTGCGACTGAACCGCCAGATGGGCGAACACGGAGCGGCGCTGCTCGATGACGGCATGCGCGTCCTGACCCACTGCAACGCCGGCGCACTCGCCACGGCGGGACACGGCACGGCCCTCGGCGTGATTCGTTCCGCGATCGCCGCCGGAAAAAACATCCACGTTCTGGCCGACGAGACACGGCCATTCCTTCAGGGCGCCCGGCTCACCGCGTGGGAGCTGATGCAGGACGGCATCGACGTCACGCTGATTGCCGACAACGCGGCGGGGCATCTCATGCACCGTGGCGAGATCGACGCGGTGATCGTGGGCGCGGACCGGGTCGCCGGCAACGGCGACGTCGCGAACAAGATCGGCACCTACAGCGTCGCCGTGCTCGCGCAACGGCATGCGATCCCGTTCTACGTCGCCTGCCCGCTCTCGACGATCGACCTCGGCATCCCGTCGGGCGCGGACATTCCGATCGAGGAGCGCGGGCCGGATGAAGTCCTCGGCTACGGCGAGTTGCGGTGGGCCCCTGCCGAGGCCGCGGCGCGCAATCCGGTTTTCGATGTCACGCCGGCTGCGCTCGTGACCGCACTGATCACCGAGAAGGGCGTGCTCGCCCGCCCCGACCGCGCGACAATCAGCGCGCTGTTCAAATGATGCCGGGCCGCGCATGTCGTTTCGTGCTCGCCCTCCTGGGCGCATTGTCTCTCGCCCTCGGGGGCTGCGCCGGCACTTATTTCCGTGACGCCGGACAACCCCCCGCGGCACCGGTCCAACACGACCTCGCCCGGCTGCCGTTCTCCGAGTACTGGACCGGTATCGTTTTCAACGGCGAGAAAATCGGCTTCACCCGATTCGCCGTCGAGCCCGCCGCCGACGCGCCCGGAAGTTATGCGATCCACTCGGAGGCGTCGTTCGTGCTGCGCTTCATGGGCATCGAGAAGAAGGTAACGCTCAAGGCACTCGATACCGTCGGCGCCGATCTGTCCCTCGTCCGATTCAGCTACGACTACGGCATCGACGGCAGCAACCTCAAGGTCGAGGGCGGCCGCCGCGGCAATGAGCTGGTTGCGACCATCATCACCGGCGGCAGCCCCACCGAGCAGCGCCTGCCGGTCGAAGGCAAGCTCTACCCTTCCAGCGTCATCGCGCTCTATCCGGTAGTGCATGGGCTCAGCGTGGGCCGCGAATTCGCCTACCGCGTCTACAACGGCGAAACGCAGTCGCTCGCCGACGTGACGCAGAAGATTGTGGCCTACGAGAACAGCGAATTCTTCGACGGCAGCGCGTTCAAGGTCGAGACCAGTCTTGGGCCGCACAGCGCGACCACGTGGATCGATCATCAGGGGCGCCCGGCGTTCGAGCTCGCTATGAGCGGAGTGATGATCTCCGCGCTGGAAGAACCCGGAAGAGCCAAGCGCTACGTCGCGCTGGCGGCGCTCAACAAGCAGGAGAGCCTGATTGACTTCAGCATCGTGCGCCCGGATACGCCCATTCCCCGGCCGCGCGACGTCTCGCTAATGAAAGTGGCGCTCACCGGGATGCGGCAGCTCCCGCCGTCGGACCGCTCCCAGCATTGCGTG
Source organism: Betaproteobacteria bacterium (assembly GCA_032123035.1). Taxonomy (GTDB): domain Bacteria; phylum Pseudomonadota; class Gammaproteobacteria; order Burkholderiales; family SG8-41; genus SG8-41. Next base: position 4,932 of record JAQBFV010000168.1, read on the forward strand.
CGCGAACCGGGCGAGACCGTGTGCGAGATCCGGCGCTCGGCCCCGGAGGCTGACCCGGTACCCGCAGATCCGCGCTATCTGAGCCCTTCGATCACCGTGCAAAGCCACGATCCGTCCATCCGCCGCACGGCGCGGGAAATCGTCGCTGGCGAAGACTCACCCGATGCGCGCGCCACGCGCATCGTGCGCTGGATGGATACCCATGTCGAGAAAGCACCCATCGACGTCTTTTCCGCACTCGACGTGTTCGAAAAGCGCAAGGCCGAGTGTCAGGGCAATTCCTATCTCTACATCGCGCTGGCGCGCGCGGCGGGAATTCCCTCCCGCATGGTGAGCGGCCTCGCCTACTCGGAGAACTACGATGGATTTCTCTACCACAGCTGGGCTGAAAGCTTCCTCGACGACCGCTGGGTCGCAGTCGATCCGACCTTCGGGCAGACGAGCGCCGACGCGACGCACATCAAGCTGCTCGAGGGCGAGACGCTCGCCGACCTGATGCCGATGATCGAATGGGTGGGGAAACTGAAAATTCGGGTGCTCGCGGTCCAGCACTAAAACCCGTGAATCGTGAATGGCGAATGGACTGAAGCTGGTGATGCCGCACAAGCGGCTCACCATTTAGGATTAACGCTGGTCAGAGCGTTAATCCTCCGCTCACCTCGATCACCGCGCCGTTGATGTAGCTCGCCTCGTCCGACGCGAGGAAGGCGAAGGTGTTGGCAATCTCCTCCGGACGCGCCAGACGGCCCAGCGGCACCCGGTCTTCGAGAGCCCGCAGCACCTTTTCCGGAATGTTGGCGAGGATGGGCGTGGAAACAAATCCCGGACAAACGGCGTTGGAGCGAATTCCCTTGCGCCCGAGCTCGCGCGCCCAGGTCTTCATCATGCCGATGACACCGAACTTGCTGGCGGCGTAATTGGTCTGGCCGAAGTTGCCATAGATGCCGACGATCGAGGACGCGTTGAGGATGACGCCGGAGTTCTGCTTGAGCATGACATCCACCACCACCCGGGTGCAGTTGTAGACGCCCTTGAGATTGATGTCGATCACCGAGTCGAACTGCTCGTCGGTCATGTTCTTGAGGGTGCTGTCCTGGACGATGCCTGCGTTATTGACCAGGCAGTCGATCCGCCCGTAACGCGCCACGACCGCTTCCACCATGCGGGCAATACTCACCTTGTCGCGAACGTCGATCAGAAAGCCAGCGGCCTCACCACCCTCCGCGACCACCAGGGCGGCCGCTTCCTGTGCCAGGTCCGCGTTGATATCGCAGGCCGCGACCTTCGCGCCTTCCCGGCCAAACTTGAGGGCGGTCGCCTGTCCAATACCCCGGCCAGCGCCCGTGATGACCGCTACCTTGTCTCGCAGCCTCATTCCCGTCTTTCTCCGGAATACCACCAAAACGGTGGTTGCAGCGCACAATCTAGCGGATATTGGCGCAACGCACAATGATTTAGCCTAAAGCCACTAGGTATGCCGGAGTAGTGGGTGATATACGCCACTTATTGGGTCTGCAAAACCGATTTTCGCGCAAAACCAATATTTATAAAACACTTTAGATTAAACCAGCATAATATTGTTTATGCTGTTATTTTTACTTCCGTACCGACTTTGACGCGATCGAACAGATCCAGGACATCCTGGTTGTGCATACGAATGCAGCCGATGGACCCGGGCTTGCCCATCTCGACCGAGTCCGGGCTGCCGTGGATGTAGATGTAGCGGCGCATCGTATCGACGTTCCCCAGCCGGTTGAAGCCGACCTCGCAACCTGACAGCCAAAGAATGCGCGTAAGAATCCAATCGCGGCCGGGAAATCGGACCGCAAGTTCCGGTTCGTAGATCTCCCCCGTGGGCCGACGCTCAATGAATACGGTATTGGGAGCCTGACCGGACCCGATCTTGGCCCGAATGACATGCCGTCCGCGTGGCGTGCAGTAGCTGCCCTCGCCCTCCCCCGCGCCATTCTTCGAGGTCGAGACCGGGTAGCGCTTGATCAGGGAGACGTTATCACTCAATAAATCAATATATTGTGACGCGATATTAATTTCGATTCTAGGCATCGGCTGGACTGTCGCGGCGGGCGCTAAAGAATTCCGTCAGCAAGCGGGCCGCAGCGTCAGGCAGCACCTCTCCCACTACCTGGGTTTGATGGTTCAAGCGCGCCTCGCCGAAGACGTCGATGACGCTTCCGCACGCTCCGGTCTTGGGATCCCGCGCGCCGTAAACGACCCGGCCAATGCGAGCGTGCATGATCGCCCCCGCGCACATGACGCACGGTTCCAGCGTCACGAACAAATCGCAGCCCGTGAGCCGGTAGTTGCCAAGCCGCGCCGCAGCATCCCGCAGCGCGATCATCTCGGCATGCGCACTTGGATCCCGGCTCGAGATCGGGTGGTTGTAACCACGGCCCACGACCACGCCCTCCTTTACCACCACCGCACCCACTGGGACCTCCCCGGCCGCCTGGGCCTCGCGCGCCAGGTCCAACGCCTGCGCCATGAAGTCTTCGTCACTCATGAAAATTCGGGGCCGGGGAGTCGGGGCACCTGAGGGCAAAAGAGTGCAACGCGTAATTCATTCTACTAAGCGGAGCGCTCGCATGTTGCGGCGCCGCTTCAGTTGAGCCTCCATAACGCGAAGTTGAGCATGCAAGCGAACGCGACCCACGCGGCATAAGGCGCAAGCAACCATCCCGCCAACCGATCGATGCGCCAGAATAGCACGGCGTTGACCACAATCGCGGCAAGCAAGAGCACGATCTCGACGAGCGCGATTCCGATCATGCGGCCGCCGAAAAATAGAAACGACCACGCGAGGTTGAGCGCGAGCTGTGCCGCGTATGCCGCCATCGCGGCGCGGGCGCCCGCAAGACCGCGACTCCGCCAGACGCGCCAGCCCGCCAGCGCGATCATGAGATACAGCAAGGTCCAGACCGGGGCGAACACCCAGTCGGGCGGATTGAAAACCGGCTTCTGCAGCGTCCGATACCAGGTGCCGACGCTGTCCGCCGTGACCCAGCCGCCGATCGCCGAGATGGCCAGGCAAAGCGCCACGAACGCGCCCAACCCGAGCAGATCGCCAACGCGCGTGCGAATCGTGTTGTTGCTCATCGCGCCTTCACCGCCCCGTAGCGCGCGAGGGTGCGCTGCCGGGCTTCCTCGTGGCGCACGACCGGCGCCGGGTAGTCGCGGCCGATGACGCATCCGGCCGCCTGCTGCTCGAGCGGTGCCATCTCCCATGGCGCGTGAACGAGCTTGTCCGGCGCGCGCGCGAGTTCCGGTATCCAGCGCCGGATATACGCGCCCTCGGGATCAAACCGCCGAGACTGCGTCACTGGATTGAAGATGCGGAACCAGGGCTGCGCGTCGCAGCCGGTGGAGGCGGACCACTGCCAACCACCGTTGTTCGCGGCAAGATCGTAATCGAGCAGCTTATTGGCAAAGTAGCGCTCCCCGCGACGCCAGTCGACCCCCAGATCCTTTACCAGAAACGACGCGGTCACCATGCGCAGCCTATTATGCATCGCGCCCGTCGCGTTCAGTTCCCGCATCGCCGAATCGACGAGTGGATAGCCGGTGCGCCCTTCGCACCAGGCGCGAAACCCCGCCTCGTCATTCTCCCACTGCAAGTCATCGTATGCGCGCCGGAACGCATGATCGACCACGTCCGGGCGCACGGCGAGGATCGCGAAGTAGAACTCGCGCCAGATCAGCTCGGAGAGCCATGTTTCCGCGCCTGCGCTGTGGCGCGCACGCGCGTGACGCACGAGCTCACGGATTGAGACGGTACCGAAGCGAAGGTGCACGGAGAGCCGCGAAGTCCCTGCGAGCGCCGGAAAGTCGCGCCGTGCGGCGTAATCGGCAAGGCGATTGCGGAACGCCTTCCAGAGTCGCGCGCCGCCGGACATTCCAGCCGGCAGCGGTGGCTCGGCTCGCTCGAAGCGCAGCGCCTCAAGTGCCGGCATGGGTCCGGCAGGAGCCGGCGCCAGGCGTGAGGCCAACCGCTTTATTTCGAGCGGCGCGAAATGCCACGGCTCAAGCTTCGCGAGCCACGCTCTCTTGTACGGCGTGAACACCGAGAAGGCATCGCCCGAGCGCGTGCGCACCTCGTCGAGCTCGAAGATCACTTGATCCTTGCGCGTGCGGAAATCGATCCCGGCCTCGCGCAGCCGCTCCGCGACCTCCGCGTCGCGCGCAATCGCCAGCGGCTCGTAGTCGCGGTTTGCGTACACGGCGACCACGCCGAGACTGCGCGCAAGGCGCGGGATTGCGTCAAGCGCGCGCCCGTGCAACACGTGCAATCCTCCGCCCCGCGCCTCGAGCGCCGCCTTGAGCTCGCGAACGCTTTCCCAGATGAAAGTCACGCGCCGGTCAGTATTCGAGCCGAGCGCGTCGAGGATCTCGGTGTCGAACACGAAGGCGCAATGCACCGCGCGATGGGGCTCGAGCGCAGCGTGCAGCGCCGCGTGGTCATAGTCCCGCAAGTCGCGGCGGAACCAGACCAGCGCGCCCGCGCCGGCCTGCTCATCATTCACCTTGGCCACGGCCATTCGCTAAACAGTCGTCGAGCGCTGTTCCTGATCGCGCTCGATCATCAACGAGCCTGATTGTTCGCGGCGTGTCTATCGGATGACGACTTGCCCGTGCTATGCAGCAAGTTCAATGAGTTTCTCCCGGTCCGGATTTTCCCAGTTGGCGCCCTTGTCGTAGTCCGCGAACATTTTTGAGGCGTTTCCCCGTGAAGTGATTGCGAGAAATTCGCCACCACCCTTGCCAAAGCGAAACCAATGGGTCGAACCGCCGGGCACATGGACCAGGGTCCCCGGCAGGGCCACTGTTTCAACATCATCGGCGCCGCAACGGCGCGCCCGCGGAAACTGGCTGCGAAATCGGCCGGTTCGAAACGCAGCGTTTGCCATTCGCGTGGCGCAACGAACGCGGCCTGATATTGAGCTGTCCCGGGGCTGTCGTCGAGTTTGAGGGTCAGCTTGTAGCGCTGGCCATCGCCGCGCACCGTCAATAGCAGCGCTGCGGACTCCGCGGGAAACCTGACGGGTCCCCGGAACGAGGCGAAGCCGCCGTTATTCTCGAGCGACACCTCCCCTTCGAACCGCATGGCCCCCGCCGCCGAGCTGAGCCGCGACGTGGACACCCCACCCATGACGCCATCGTTGATAACCCGAAACGCCCGCACGACCTCCGCACTGGAGAAATCGAGCAGCGGCGGGCCGGCGTGTGCGGGTGGCATGAGCGTCAGGGTCGCTGCAATGGCGAGCGCATGAACTGCACCAGGATACCGCATCGTCAGGTGATGGCTGGCTGCCGGTCGCCTGCCGCGATGACCGCCTCGGCGGCCCGCCGGCCTTCCGCCTTCCGCCTTCCGCCTTCCGCCTTCTGCATTTGGGGGGTCATTCCCATTCAATCGTCGCCGGCGGCTTGCTTGAAATGTCGTACACGACCCGGTTGATGCCGCGCACTTCGTTGATGATGCGGTTCGCCACTTTCGAGAGCAGGCCGTGCGGCAGCTCCGCCCAGTGCGCGGTCATGAAGTCCTGCGTCTGCACGGCACGCAGCGCAATCACGTATTCGTAGGTCCGTCCGTCGCCCATCACGCCGACGGACCTGACCGGCAGAAACACGGCGAACGCCTGTGCGGTCTTGTCATACCACCCCGACTCGCGCAACTCGTCGATGAAAATCGCGTCCGCCCGACGCAGCAGGTCGGCGTACTCCGCTTTGATCTCGCCCAGGATGCGCACACCGAGCCCCGGTCCCGGGAATGGATGACGGAACACGATGTCGCGATGCAGACCCAGGGCGAGCCCCAACTCGCGCACTTCATCCTTGAAGAGCTCGCGCAGGGGCTCGAGCAGCTTCAAATGCAGCGTGTCCGGCAGGCCGCCCACGTTATGGTGCGACTTGATGCTGTGCGCTTTCTGGGTCTTGGCGCCCGCCGACTCGATTACGTCCGGGTAGATCGTTCCCTGTGCGAGCCACTTCACCTGCGGCAGCTTTCCGGCCTCGCGCTGGAACACTTCGATGAACTCCCGGCCGATGATCTTGCGTTTCTCCTCCGGATCGACGACGCCCTTCAAGTGCTTCATGAACTGGTCGCGCGCGTCGACAGGGATCACCCTCGCGCCAAGTTTGCCCGCGAAGCTGTTCATGACCTGCTCGGCCTCGTTCAGCCGGAGCAAACCGTGGTCGACGAAAACGCAGGTAAGCTGCTTGCCGATCGCACGGTGGATCAACGCGCCCGCCACCGATGAATCGACACCGCCCGAGAGACCGAGCACCACTTCGTCCGAACCCACCTCGGAGCGGATCCGCCCCACCGCCTCCTCGATGTAGTCCGGCATGTTCCAATCGCCCGCCAGACCGCAGATCTCGAGCACGAAGCGCTCGATGAGGGCCTTGCCCTGTAGCGTATGGGTGACCTCGGGATGAAACTGGACGCCGTAGAGCCTGCGTTTCTCGTCGGCCATCGCCGCGATCGGCGTTGCGGCGTTCGACGCAATGACCGTGAAACCCGGCGGCAGCTCGGCGACTTTGTCGCCGTGGCTCATCCAGACATCGAGCAGGCCGTGGCCTTCCGGGTTGGCGCGGTCCTGAATGTCTTTGAACAGTGCGGAATGGCCGCGTGCCCTGACTTCGGCGTAGCCGAACTCTCGTACTTGGCCGGTCTCCACCTTGCCGCCCAGCTGGGCCGCCATCGTCTGCATGCCGTAGCAAATGCCCAGGACCGGCACGCCAGCTTCGAACACCGCCTGAGGCGCGCGCGGCGTGCCCCCTTCCCAGACGGACGCCGGCCCGCCGGACAGAATGACGCCGCGCGGCTTGAAAGCGCGGACAAAAGCGTCATCCACGTCGTAGGGATGGATCTCGCAGTAGACATGGGCTTCGCGCACGCGCCGCGCGATCAACTGGGTGTACTGCGCGCCGAAATCGAGGATGAGGATTTTTTCGTGTGTCACGAAAAAATAAACAAGATCCAGGAATCAAGAATCAACAGTGAAGTCTGGCTGATGCGGGCATGAGGGTTGTTTCCTCTTTCCTCTTTCATTACTCCTCACTCGATCCGGTAGTTTGGAGCTTCTTTCACGATCTGCACATCGTGCACGTGCGACTCGCGCACACCGGCCATGGTGATTTGGATGAACTCCGCCTTGGTCCGCACCTGTTCTACGCTGGAGCAACCGAGATAGCCCATGCTCGCGCGCAAGCCGCCGAGCAGTTGCTGCACCAGCGGCGCGAGCTGTCCCTTGTAGGGCACCCGCCCTTCAACGCCCTCGGGCACCAGTTTCTCGGCGTCCGGCTCGGCGTCCTGGAAGTAACGGTCGGCGGCGCCCTGCTGCATTGCGCCCAGCGAGCCCATCCCGCGGTACGTCTTATAGGAACGGCCCTGAAAGAGCTCGATGTCGCCGGGGGATTCCTCCGTTCCGGCGAAGAGACTGCCGATCATCACGGCATGCGCGCCGGCGGCAATGGCCTTCGCCATGTCGCCGGAGTAGCGGATCCCGCCGTCCGCGATCAGCGGCACCCCGGTCTTGCTCAGCCCTTTGGCCACGTTGGCAACCGCGGTGATCTGCGGCACGCCCACCCCGGCGACGATCCGGGTGGTGCAGATGGAACCCGGCCCGATCCCGACCTTGACGCCGTCGGCGCCGTGATCCACGAGCGCCTTGGCAGCGGAGGCCGTGGCAATGTTGCCGCCAATCACCTGCGTCTTCGGGAAATTACGTTTCACCCAGCGCACGCGGTCCAGGACGTTCCTGGAATGGCCGTGCGCGGTATCGACCACGATCACATCCACGCCGGCCTCGATCAGCGCCTCTGCGCGCTCTTCCGTCCCCTCGCCCACACCGATCGCAGCCCCGACGCGCAAGCTTCCCAACTGGTCCTTGCACGCATTCGGGTGTTCGGTGGACTTGAGGATGTCCTTGACCGTCACGAGGCCGCGCAACTCGAATCGCTTGTTCACCACGAGCACGCGCTCGAGACGGTGCTTGTGCATGAGCGCCATGGCCTCCTCGCGTTTGGCCCCTTCGCGCACCGTCACGAGACGTTCGCGCGGCGTCATGATGTTCTTGACCGGCTGATCAAGCTTGGTCTCGAAGCGGACATCACGGTTGGTAACGATGCCCACCACGCGTCCGCTTGCATTGATGACGGGTAGCCCGGAGATCTTGTGTTGCTGGGTCAACTTGATGACGTCCCGCACCGTCATATTGGGACTGACGGTAATGGGGTCCTTTACGATCCCGCTCTCGAAGCGCTTGACTTTCGTCACCTCGGTTGCCTGCGCCTTGGGCGTCATATTCTTGTGGATGATGCCGATCCCGCCTTCCTGGGCGATGGCGATCGCGAGCCGCGCCTCGGTCACGGTATCCATCGCGGCCGAGACAATCGGAACGTTGAGGGTGATGCCGCTCGTGAGCTTGGTGCGGAGACTGACTTCGCGAGGCAGGACGGTCGAGTGGGCGGGGATCAGCGAGACATCGTCGAAGGTGAGGGCCTTCTGCACCACACGCATGTTTTGGTCCTTCGCAAAGACCGCATTATACGGAAACGGGGGGAGACCGTAAACCAAACTGTGCGTTAGTTGTTTGACTCCATGGCATAATCTCGCTATGTTCAATCGAACCTGCGGGCGGTAATCGAGCTCGCTTTTTGCAAAGGACGGAGAACCGTGAAAGTCATCATTGCAGCCGCCGTCATGCTGGCCTCGGCCGCCGCCCACGGGCAGGTGGTGAAGTGCGTGAGCCCGGACGGAAGCATTGAATACGCCAACCGCTGTCCGTCGGGCACCTCCGAGCATCAAACGACCATCTCAACCAAAGCAAGCAGCAGCGTCAAACCAAGCAGCAGCGCCAAAGCGCCTGCGTCGGCCGAGAAGTCGCTCGCAGAGCGCAATGCCGCGTTCAGCAAACGCCAGCTCGAGCAGCGGGAGGAGCAACAGAAATCCCAGAAGCTCGTGGCGGAGAAGGCGCGAAAGACGCAGGCATGCGACGACTCGCGAAACTACCTGCGAACGCTCGAATCGGGAGTCCAGCTGCGGGGGCTTGACCCGAAGACCGGGGAAGTCGGTTATTACGACGACGCCAGGCGGGCCGCTGAAACCGCCAAGGCCCGCAACGCAGTCTCGCAGTACTGCAAATAAGGCTCCGTTTAGCCGCGGGGCTTTTTGCCTTCGCTCAGCCTGGCCCTGGCTCGCCGCACCTCCTTGGGGTCAGCGGTCAGCGGCCGATAGATCTCAATCCGGTCCCCGTCTCGAACCGCCGCATCGAGCCGCGTTCGTTTGCCGAAGACCCCCACCCGGGCAGGCACCTCCCCGATCTCCGGGAAACGACTGGCGATGCCGGAGCGCTCGATCACCTGCCCAACCGTCGTCCCGTCCTCCACCGCCAGCGCAAGCAGCGCCTGCTCGTCCGGACCGGCAAACACGACCTCGACCCGCAAGAGATGTTTCCCTTTACTGTTCACCGTTCACCGCTTACCGCTTACCGTTCACCACTCACGATTCACCATTCACGGCAATGTCAGCCATAGAGCCGATCCGCCCGCTTGACGAACGCTTCGACAAGATTGTTGGCAATGAAGTCGAACACGGGCCCCAACAGCTTCGCGAGCAACCGGTTCGAGAACTCGTAGCGCAGCCGGAAGTCCACCTTGCAGCCGCTCTCCCCGAGCCCGGTGAAGCGCCAGTGCCCGTCGAGCTCGCGGAACGGACCTTCTACCAGGCGTATGTCCATCTCCGACGGCGGCCGCCTGGCGTTCTCCGTGGTGAAACTCTGCTTGATGCCACGGAAGCGGATCTCGATCGTGGCCCGGACGTGGGTCTCGTCGCCCGAGCTCACGCTCGCGCCGCCGCACCACGGCAGGAATTCCGGATAACGCTCCACCGCATCCACCAGCGCAAACATCTGCTCCGGCGTGTAGCCGACCAGCACCGAGCGGTTCACCTCAGGCACGCGCAAGCTCCCTCGAAACAGGTTCGGCGATCACCGGGCCATACGACCTCACTGGTAGAATAGCTCCGCCGCCCCCCTTTCCACCATGAGCATCGTACAAAACAAGAAAGCGTTCCACGATTATTTTATCGAGGAGCGCTTTGAGGCCGGAATCGTGCTCCTGGGCTGGGAAGTCAAGGCGATTCGCGCCGGCCGCGCCCAGATCAAGGAAGCCTACGTCATCATCCAGGGCGAGGAGATCTTCCTGATCGGCGCCCACATCAGCCCGCTCCCCGCGGCTTCGACGCATCTGGAGCCCGACCCCACGAGAACCCGCAAGCTTCTTCTGCACGCCGGGGAAGTTGAGAGCCTGATCGGCAGCGTTGAGCGCGCAGGTTACACGCTGGTACCGGTCGACCTGCATTACAAGGACGGGCGCGTCAAGCTCACCATCGGGCTCGCCAAGGGCAAGAAACAGCATGACAAGCGCGCCACGGAAAAAGAAAAAGAGTGGCGGCGCGACCAGCAACGTCTGCTGCGCGTCAAATCTTAGGACGGGAACGCGAGAGCACGAAACCGCACGCGGTAAGTGGGGTGGCTGATGGGACTCGAACCCACAACACCCGGAATCACAATCCGGTACTCTACCCTTGAGCTACAGCCACCGTCTGAGAGGGCAACTTTTTAAATGCTAAATGTTGAATGGAAAGTGCCCTACCCCGATGGAGAGCTCATTCATCATTCAAAATTTAACATTTAACAGTCGCCCAAGAGGGCGAATGTGGCACGCCCGGCGGGACTCGAACCCACAACCCCCGGCTTAGAAGGCCGGTGCTCTGTCCGATTGAGCTACGGGCGCCCCGAATCGCAGCATCATTGCACCCAGTCGTGGGTCCCATTACCAGGCGCGCAAACCCGGCCGGACCGCACCTTTTGAAGGCGCGTAATATACTCTGTAAGCCTATGTCGGTCAAATGAAAACCGGCTCGCCCAACTGCCAAAAAGTCAACTTGCGGAACGGTGCGTTTTCAGCTATAAAGCGTCTTTTTTGAACGGTCCCAGTCGCATGCCATCCGAACTGCACAAGCCTGTAGCGCCTTACAAATCCAAAGGCAAAGAGGAGTACATGAACGCGCGCCAGCTCGGGCACTTCCGCAAAATGCTGGAAGAGATGAGGCACGATCTGTCGCAGGATATCGAGCGCACCGTGCACACAATGCAGGACGAGGCGACGGTTTTCGCCGATCCGAACGATCGTGCCAGCCAGGAATCGGACATGTCGCTCGAACTGCGCAGTCGCGATCGCGAGCGCAAGCTCATCAAGAAAATCGACGAGACGATCATGCGCATCGACGCTGGCGAATACGGCTTCTGCGAAACCTGCGGTATCGAGATCGGCTTGAAGCGCCTCGAAGTGCGGCCGACCGCGTCGCTGTGCATTGACTGCAAGACGCTCGACGAGATGCGCGAACGCCAGGTCGCCAAATAACGGTAAGCGGTGAGCAGTAAGCGGCGAGGGACGACCGCTCGGTTAATAGTTTCGCCGCCGGTAGGTGGATTACATAAAGAAGGGGCAGCCTAGGCTGCCCCTTCCGTCATTTACTCTGCGCTTACCGCTAACCGCTCACCAGTTCTACTGCGCGGTCGTGGTCGCCCGTATCTCGACCGCTACGGCCTTCATCGAGAGGCGCAAGCGTCCCTTGTCATCGGCCTCGAGCACCTTGACGCGCACCTGCTGCCCCTCCTTGAGGTGGTCGGCGACACTGTTGACGCGCTCGTTGGCGATCTGGGAGATGTGCAGCAGCCCATCCTTGCCCGGCAGCACGCTGACGATGGCTCCGAAGTCGAGCAGCTTCAGGACGGTGCCGTCGTAGATACGGCCGACTTCGACGTCGGCAGTGATGTCCTCGATACGCTTGCGCGCCGCCGCGCCGGCCTCCGGAGAGACGCAGGCGATCGTCACGGTACCATCGTCCTGAATATCGATGGTCGTTCCCGTTTCCTCCGTGATGGAGCGGATGACGGCCCCACCCTTGCCGATGACATCACGGATCTTGTCAGGCTTGATCTTGAGCGTGATCATGCGCGGCGCCCAAGTCGAGAGCTCGGCGCGCGGCGCCTCGAGCGCATGCTTCATCTTGTCCAGGATGAGCATGCGCCCGTCGCGGGCCTGCACCAGCGCTGCATGCATGATTTCCTTGGTGATGCCGGCGATCTTGATGTCCATCTGCAGCGCGGTTACGCCCTGCTCGGTCCCGGCGACCTTGAAGTCCATGTCACCCAGGTGGTCCTCGTCACCGAGAATGTCGGACAGAACGGCGAACCGGCCGCCCTCCTTGATGAGTCCCATCGCGATGCCCGCGACATGCGCCTTGAGCGGAACCCCCGCGTCCATGAGCGCGAGACAGCCCCCGCAAACACTGGCCATTGAACTCGAGCCGTTCGACTCGGTGATCTCCGAGACCACGCGCAGCGAATACGCAAAATCCTCCGCGCTCGGCAGCATCGCGAGCAGCGCGCGCTTGGCGAGGCGTCCATGCCCGATTTCGCGCCGCTTCGGCGTGCCGACCCGTCCGGTCTCTCCGGTGGCGTAGGGCGGCATGTTGTAATGCATCATAAAGCGCTCGCGATAATCGCCCTGCAGGGCATCGATGATCTGCTCGTCTCGCGAGGTGCCAAGCGTCGCTGTGACCAGCGCCTGCGTTTCACCGCGCGTGAACAGCGCTGAGCCATGCGCGCGCGGCAGCAGACCGGTGCGAATCGAAATCGGCCGCACGGTGCGGGTATCGCGCCCATCGATGCGCGACTCGCCGCTGAGAATCTGGTTGCGCACGATCCGTGCCTCGAGCTCGCCGAACTCGCTCTTCGCGAGCTTCTCATTGCCGTCCAGGAGACCGGCCGCCGTGAGCTCGTCAAACACGAGCGCGCGGATCTCTCCAACCCGGTCGCTGCGCGCCTGCTTTTGCCGGATCTGGTAGGCCTGGCGCAAGTCTCCCTCGGCCAATTCCACGATGCGATCGACGAGCGCCTGGTTCGTCGCCGGCGGCGCCCAGTCCCACACCGGCTTTCCGGCTTCCTCGACCATCTCGTGGATCGCCCGGATCACCACCTGCATCTCCTGGTGTCCAAACATCACGGCGCCAAGCATGACGTCTTCGGGGAGCTCTTTCGCCTCCGACTCGACCATCAGCACGGCCTGCTCCGTCCCCGCCACGACGAGATCGAGCTGCGAAGTTTTGAGTTCGGATGCCATGGGATTGAGCACGTACTGGCCATCCAGGTAACCGACGCGCGCCGCGCCGATCGGACCGTTGAACGGAATGCCCGAAATCGCCAACGCGGCGGAGGCGCCGACCATCGCCGGAATGTCCGCATCGATCTCGCTGTTCGACGACAGAACCGTGGCGACGATCTGGATCTCATGGAAGAAACCGTCCGGGAACAGGGGACGAATCGGCCGGTCGATCAGACGACAGGTGAGAACCTCTTTTTCCGAAGGACGGCCCTCGCGCTTGAAAAAGCCGCCCGGTATCTTGCCCGCGGCATAGGTCCGCTCCTGGTAATCGACGGTGAGCGGCAGAAAATCCTTGGCCACATCCGGCTGCTTCCTGCCCACGACGGCGACCAGCACCACGGTGTCTTCGATCGTGACCAGTACAGCACCCGTCGATTGGCGCGCGATCTCTCCGGTCTCCAGGGTCAGCCTCTGGCGACCCCACATCAGTTCTTTTTTTACGTGTTTCAAAACGGTATCCCCTAAATCCAACAAAAAAGACCGCGCAGCGCGGTCTCGGGTTAATGGAGTGTCATCCAGCTCGCCGCTCGCACGACCATCAGGCCCGCTACCATGCCCAACAGCCCGCTCGCGACGCAACGCATCGGGGTGCCTTGCCCTACTTGCGCAAGCCGAGCCGGTTGATCAATTGGCGGTACTTATCGGCGTCGGCCCGTTTGAGGTAATCGAGGAGCTTGCGCCGGCGGTTCACCATCCGCAGCAGACCACGCCGCGAATGATGATCCTTGACGTGCGTCTTGAAATGCTCGGTGAGATCGGTGATGCGCGCGGTGAGCAGCGCAACCTGCACCTCGGGTGACCCGGTATCGCCGTTCTTGCGTTGATATTCTTGGACCAGCTGGGTCTTCTGGGTGTTCGTGACTGCCATCATCTTCTCCGATTTAGAGCGTCGCCATTCTACCCTCTAACCCACGGTTTCTCAAGAAATACCCGCCGCGGCTTCCGCGGCCGAGGGGGGCTGTGACCGAAGCCGCCGAGGAACGATCCGTCCCGGCTCAATGACTTCGGCCATGCCGAGAAACTCGCGGTCTGCACCATAAATACGGACCAACCCCGGCGTCCGGGCGTCGGGCCGATCGACCGGCTGACCCCGCTGCAATCGCCCTGCCTCGCCGGCATCGAGATCCATGCGCGGGAGGCTCGAGAGCAGCGCGTCCGCCGGCAGCAGCAGCGCCATCCGGTCCTGGGGCGCCAAGGCCTCCAATTGCTCCACCGTCACCATGCCGGTGGCGGCGGAAAATTCACCCACCGCCGTGCGGCGCAGCCCAGCCAGACAGCCACCGCAGCCCAGCTCGCGTCCGACATCCTCGGCCAGCACGCGCACATACGTGCCTTTGCTGCAGGTGACGGAGACGTCAAGTTCGGGCGGAGCAAAGCGGATCAGCGTCAGCTCGCGGATGGACACCCGGCGCGGCGTACGCGGCACATCCTGTCCGGCCCGCGCGAGCTTATAGAGCGGCTGCCCGCCGAGCTTGATTGCGCTGTACATCGGCGGCACCTGCAGAATTTCGCCAACGAAACGGCTGAGGGCTGCCCGGGCCTGCGCCTCGCTAACCTCAACGGGAGCCTGTGCGGTCATCTCGCCCTCAAGGTCCCCCGTTGTTGTCGTGAATCCGAGCCGTATCGTTGCCAGGTAGGTCTTGTCCGCGTCCAGCAACGCGTGGGAAAACTTAGTCGCTTCCCCCAGGCATACCGGCAACAGTCCCGTCGCCAGCGGATCGAGCGTGCCAGTGTGTCCAGCCTTGCGCGCATGCAAGAGACGTCGCACGATCTGCACGGCGGTGTGGGAAGTGATCCCGGCCGGCTTGTCGAGCATCAGGACACCGTCGACGGCGTGCTGCGCGGCCGGCGGGCGCCGCGCCGCCCGCGTCATTTGCGCCTCCGGCTCCGCTTTACGTCCTCTGCCACCGCGGCGTCGATCAGTTCCGACAGGCGCATGCCGTGCTCAACCGAAGCGTCGTACTTGAACAGGAGCCGAGGAACGATGCGCAATTTCATCCGTTGGGCAAGCTCGCTGCGAAGAAAGCCCGCGGCATGCACCAGAGCCTTTGACGCCTCCTCGACCCGGGCGGCGTCACCCATCAGCGTGAAATACACTTTTGCGTAGGCCGTGTCGGGCGTGACCTCGACGTCCGTGAGGGTAATCATGCCTACCCGCGGGTCCTTGAGCTCCAGACGAATGATTTCCGAGAGCTCGCGTTGCACCTGCTCCGCGATGCGCCGGCTGCGGGGGTAATCCTTCGGCATCGCCAGTTTCGAGTTACGAGTTTCTAGTTTCCAGTTTCAGGATTCTGCGCCAATCACCCACTCGAAACTCGCAACTAGAAACTCGAAACTAGAGCGTCCGGGCAATCTCGACGACTTCGTAGGCCTCGAGCTGGTCTCCCACCTTCAGGTCGGCGTAGTTCTTCAGCGAAAGCCCGCATTCGAACCCGGCCTTCACTTCCCGTGCGTCGTCCTTGAAGCGCTTGAGCGAATCGAGCTCGCCGTCATAAATGACAACGTTGTCGCGCAGCAGGCGCACTCGGGCGTTGCGGCGGACCAGTCCCTCCGTCACGTAGCAACCGGCGACGGTGCCTATGCTCGAGATCTTGAAGATCTGCCGCATCTCCACGTTGCCGAGCACGGTTTCCTTCTTCTCTGGCGAAAGCATGCCCGACAGCGCCGCTTTCACCTCGTCGAGCGCGTCGTAGATCACGTTGTAATAGCGGATGTCCACGCCGCTGGTTTCGGCGAGCTTGCGCGCCATCGCGTCGGCCCGCGTGTTGAAACCGATGATGACGGACTTCGACGCGAGTGCAAGGTTAACGTCCGACTCAGAGATGCCACCCACCCCGGCATGCACGATATTGACCTTGACCTCGTCGGTGGACAGTTTCGCGAGCGCATGCGACAGACCCTCGTGGGAACCCTGAACGTCGGCCTTGATGATGAGCGTGAGGGTTTTGGCCCGCCCTTCGCCGATCTGGTCGAACATGTTCTCGAGCTTCGCCGACTGTTGTTTCGCGAGTTTCACCTCACGGAACTTGCCTTGGCGGAAGAGCGCGATCTCACGTGCCTTGCGCTCATCGCCGAGAACGATGACTTCGGAGCCCGCCCCCGGCACGTCGGACAGGCCCAGGATCTCGACCGGAATCGAGGGCCCCGCGTGCTCGATAGTGCGCCCGGTCTCATCGAGCATGGCCCGAACGCGGCCAAAGACGGCGCCCGCCAGCATGATGTCCCCGCGCTTGAGCGTGCCGGATTGGACCAGCACAGTCGCGATGGGGCCGCGCCCCTTGTCGAGCCGCGACTCGAGCACGATACCTTTCGCAAACGTGTTACGCGCCGCCTTCAATTCGAGCACCTCCGCTTGCAACACCACGCGATCGAGCAGGGAATCGATGCCCTGGCCGGTCTTGGCGGACACCTCGGCGAACATGGTGTCTCCGCCCCATTCCTCGGGCACGACTTCGTGCCCAGACAGTTCCTGTTTGATGCGGTCCGAATTGGCTTCCGGCTTGTCCATCTTGTTGAGCGCAACCACCAGCGGGACCTTGGCCGCCTTTGCGTGATGGATCGCCTCGATCGTCTGGGGCATCACGCCATCGTCGGCAGCCACCACCAGAATCACGATGTCTGTCGTCTGGGCACCGCGCATGCGCATGGCGGTAAATGCCTCGTGGCCCGGCGTGTCCAAAAATGCCAGCCTGCCGTTGCTCGTCTCGACGGAGTAGGCGCCAATATGCTGGGTGATGCCGCCCGCTTCACCGGCCACCACATTCGCCTTGCGAATGCGATCCAGTAGGCTGGTCTTGCCGTGGTCCACGTGACCCATCA
>JAQBFV010000169.1:0-3013 GCA_032123035.1 Betaproteobacteria bacterium
ACCTGGAACAGCCGCAGCCGTCAGTCACCACGGTCCCGCCGCTACCGGCCCGCGGACCCCCGCGTCAGGGTCTGCTGGAGTTGAGCTGAGACCTGCCGAGCATCAGCCGGAGAGAATCCGGCCGGGTGGTCCTGCGCCGGACCCGTGGTGCGCTGCGAGAATCGGTACGGGAGCGTGACAATTGCCAGGCCCGTGCGGTCGCCGATGGCAGTCCCGGTCCGCGAAGGCACCGAGCGTCGCCGCTCACGCCCGGGAATCCTCGGAAAAAGGGGGTGTTTATTCGGCGTATTACTTCAGGATGTTCAATCAGACAGAACGCAGGACGGGCGAGCGCATCGCAGGAACGGATCACCTGCAAAGCGCCGGTTACGATATCGACGTCCACGCCCTTGCCGGGATCGAGAACCTGTTGCGGCACTACATTCCGGAAGTGATCGAAGTGTGGCCGGCATGACACAATGTCAGTACGCCTTCCGAGCGATAGATGAGGCGACGAAAGCTTGGAAAGCCTGGGCCAAGTTCGCCAACGTCGAACTCAAAACAAGAATTGCGGTACTTCGGAAGCTGGTCTACCGTGGTTCACTGACAGATCGTTCATTGGAACATCAGTTCACGGAAATTGCGATCATCGAGAACGAGTTAGCGGCGCGCGATGGCGGACAGGTTCCTCCGTCCTTATTGCGTAACCTTGTTCCGCTATACCCCCCGACTGGGGTCGCCTTAGGCCGATCCGCCGGACAGTCTCTTCATTGACGACTTAGGAAAGTGACGAGGAAAGCCTGATGACCAAGAACGTCGCGCAAAAGCTCATCGAGAGTCATCTGGTCGAGGGTGAGATGGCGCCTGGGGCACCGATTGGTCTCAGGATCGACCAGACTCTCACCCAGGACGCAACGGGGACCCTTGTCATGCTGTCGCTGGAAGCGATCGGACTCGACCGGGTGAACACCGAGACCAGTGTCCAGTATGTCGATCACAATCTGCTGCAAATCGACAATCTGAATCCGGACGATCATCTCTTCCTCGAAAGCGCCTGCCGACGCTTCGGCGTCTGGTACTCACGGCCGGGCAATGGCATCAGCCATGTGGTGCACATGCAGCGCTTCGGCAAGCCCGGCAAGTCTTTACTCGGCGCCGACAGCCACACGCCGGCGGCGGGGGCGCTTGGCATGTTGGCGATTGGGGCCGGTGGCCTTGACGTGGCGCTTGCCATGTCCGGCGAGCCCTTTCCGATGGCCATGCCCGAGATATTCGGCGTCAGGCTCGTGGGCGAACTGCCCGATTGGGTCAGCGCCAAGGATGTGATCCTGGAGATGTTGCGCCGCCACGGAGTCTCCGGCGGCGCCGGCAAGATCATTGAATACTATGGTCCGGGCCTGACCGGCCTTAGCGCGATGGATCGGCATGTGATCGCCAATATGGGTGCCGAGCTTGGCGCGACCACCACGGTTTTCCCATCCGATGAGGAAGTTAAGCGCTTCCTTGACAGCGAGGGAAGGGCTGAGGACTGGGTCGAGCTCGCGGCCGATGACGGCTGCGCCTACGATCAGCACGACGAGATTGACCTGTCCGGTCTCGAACCCCTGATCGCCAAACCGTCGAGTCCGGGCAACGTGGTGCCGGTCAGCGAGGTCGTGGGTGAAGAGATCTACCAGGCTTACATCGGGTCGTCGGCCAATCCGGGTTGGCGAGACTTCGCCGTGGTGGCGGATATCGTGCGCGGAAAAACCGTTCCGCCTGCGATCTCCTTCGACATCAACCCCACCTCTCGACAACTTCTCGAGACGCTGATCGCCGACGGGCGGCTTGGCGCCCTGGTGGCCGCCGGCGCTCGGATCCATCAGGCCGGCTGCAACGGTTGCATCGGCATGGGTCAGGCGCCCGCGATCGAGCGCAACTCGCTGCGGACGACGCCGCGTAACTTTCCGGGCCGGTCGGGAACCAGGGAAGATTCAGTTTTTCTGTGCTCCCCCGAAACCGCCGCCGCCTCCGCGCTTACGGGCAAGATCACCGATCCGCGCTCACTCGATATGCCCTACCCGCGCCTTAGACATCCAGAGAAGACCGTCGTAACAATGGCGTTGCTCGAGGCACCACCGCCGCCAGAGGAGTCGCGTTCTGTCGAGTTGGTCAAGGGTCCGAATATCAAGTCGCTTCCCGAGTTCGAACCGCTGCCTGACGTGCTCGAACTGCCGGCGATTCTCAAGATGGGCGATGATGTCTCGACCGACGAGATCATGCCGGCGGGCGCGAGGGTGCTGCCTTATCGGTCGAACATCCAGAAGATCGACGACTTTTCGTTCGAGCGGATCGACAGGACCTATCTGGAGCGGGCACGCGCGGTGCGCGGCAGTACCGGCCATGCCGTGATCGCCGGTGAGAACTACGGCCAGGGATCGTCGCGCGAGCACGCGGCCATCGCACCTCGCAATCTCGGCTTGAGGATTGTGCTGGTCAAAAGCTTCGCGCGCATCCATCGCCAGAATTTGGTCAATTACGGCGTACTGCCGCTTATGTTCGCAGAGCCGAGCGACTACGAGCGCCTCGACAAAGGTGACGTCCTCATCGCCCGCGATCTGCACCGAACGCTGGCGAAAGGCGACGACGTCATCCTTGAGGTCAAAGGCACGGACTCGATCTCCACCAGACACGACCTTACCCAGAAGCAGATCGCGGTGATTCTGGAGGGCGGCCTTATCAACTGGCGCCGCAAGAAACTGGCGTCGGAGCCGTGATTGTCAACCGCTCCGCGTACATCTCGACGTGCTGATTACCGCCGGCGCACAAGTGGACCTGAAGGCCTTCTCCGTGCTGGGCGCATGGTGCCTCCCTTCATTCCACTGAAAAGATTGCACCGTCAAAGCACAGGATCAAACGCCTAAAGGACACATTGCCCGCATGTTCCGGCGACTTCAGTTATGCTCCGACGACAAGCTCCACGGCACCGTGGTGTCAATCCACGGCCGCTGCATCGAGCACGGCCGCGATCCGGACGGACTAATCAACTAAGTGC
>JAQBFV010000170.1:0-2578 GCA_032123035.1 Betaproteobacteria bacterium
TTTTCACACAGCCTCGACCCATAAAGGACGTCCACGCGTCTTCGATAGCGGCGCGTCTTGATGACGTTTCTCGACCGCAGCGGCGTGTTCTTACGGTAGCGGATTGGAAAACCAATCCCGCCGCGCTCCACTTGCGCGGAGCCGGGGAAGCCGGCCAGCAAGAGAATGGCGACAGGGCGAGGGTTCCGTAGCAAGCTGTGATGGAGAGCACACGGCGATCCTCAGGGTAACGTCCGAGTCGCTGCACGCCGTTGATTCGCTGATCCATGCCTTTGACCACAAGCCCCAAGATTCGGATCGGAAACGGGGTACGCAATAATGCGTTTCAGGATTATCTTGACGGACGGCGATTCCGCTGGTCAGAGAGGCATCATGAGCTACCCGCATCTGTTCTCGCCCATTCGGATCCGCAACCGCACTGTCCGCAATCGCATTGCACTTCCAGCGACGCTGACAAACTACGGCTCCGGGCACCGCGTTACTGAGCGCTGGATCGACTTCCTGGCGGCGCGCGCCCGTGGTGGTACCGGACTGATCGTGAGCGAAATCATCGCCGTCGATTCGGCGGCACTTGCCCACGGCGCCATCGTGACGGGCTACGACGACGTCAATCTCGAGGCCTTCCGGCGTGCCGCCGATGTCGTCGAAGGAGCGGGCGCATGTCTGGTCGGCCAGCTCTGGCATCCGGGCCGCCAACAACTCTGGCACCCGACCCGATCACCCATGGGCGTATCGGATCAACCGGACCCGCTGAGTTGGACGGTACCGCACGTCATGTCGAGCGCCGACATCGAGAGACTCGTGGAAGCCTTCGCGTCGGTTGCGGCAAGGCTTGAACAATGCGGGTTCAGTGGCGTCGAGCTGCACGGTGCGCACGGCTATCTCATCACTCAGTTCCTCTCGCCCTGGTCGAATACACGCGACGATCGCTACGGCGGCTCGCTCGAAGGACGCGTGCGTTTCGTAGAGGAGATCGCCGGCCAGATCCGCAGCCGCTGCGGAGACAATTTTATCGTTGGCCTCAAGCTTCCGGCGGATGAAGGTGTGGACGGCGGTATCGATGCCGACGAAGCAGAGCGCATAACGCGGCACCTTGCCGCACTGGGAACGCTGGACTATCTGGCCTACGGGCAGGGTAACTTCAGTCAGAGTCTGGAGAATCACGTGCCGGACATGGTTTTTCCGGAGGCGCCCTTCATCGATCTGCATCGGCGTATGCGGGAAGCCGCCGCTGGCATCCCGGTGATGGCGCTCGGGCGAATCGGCACACCCGAGCTTGCCGAAAAGATCGTTACGGAAGGATTCGGCGATCTCGTCGGCATGAGCCGCGCACTCATTAGCGACGCCGACTTTGCGAACAAGGCGAGCGGCGACCGGGTCGCAGAAATCCGACCATGCATCTTCGATAACTGGTGCTGGGGTGAGGTGCACGCAGGCAGGCCGCTGGCCGAGTTCCACAACCCGCACCTGGGCGCGCCAGACGAATCGGGATGGCAACCCGCGCCGGCGGCCCGCCCTCGCAAGGTCGCGGTAGTCGGCGCCGGACCGGCCGGCCTTGAGGCAGCATGGGTCGCTGCGGCCCGCGGACACCGGGTAACGCTGTTTGGCGCCAGCGAGAATGTCGGAGGGAAGCTCGCCCTGGAAGCGCGACTCCCAGGCCGCGCCGACGTTGCAAAGGTGCCCACCTGGCAGCACCGGCTCGCCGAGCAGTTTGGCGTTCAGTTCAGACTCGGCGAACGCGCGACCGCCGAAGCGATCCTCGCGCTCGGCGCTGACGTCGTCGTGCTAGCCACCGGAGCCGACATGCGACGTCCCCAGCTCGACGTGGTTGATGGCACGATGCTTTCGATTCGCGAGTACGCCCGCGAGGCACCCGGGGCGAACGGGGGAACAGCGGTACTCTATGACCACGATCACACAGCCGCCACGTATGCGACGGCTGAAGCACTCGCGGCCGCTCACCAGCGCGTTGTGCTCATCACCCCACGCACTCAGATCGCCCAGGCCGTCAACTACTGCAGCGCCATCGGTATCCATCGCCGCCTGCGCAGCCTTGGTGTGAAGATCGTGACGGGGGCGCGTCCGTTAGCCTTTGCGCACGGGATCGTTCACTACGAGGACGTGTTCAGCAAGCGCATCACCGAGGTGGGCGATGTCGAGCTCTTGGTCTTTGCGACGCCGCGATACGTCCATGACGAACTCGTGCCGTCGCTGGCACACATCGACTGTCATCTCATCGGCGACTGCATGGCCCCGCGAAACCTCATGATTGCGATTCACGAGGGCCATGCCATCGGCAACGCCCTGTAAGGAAGCGCTGCGGACCTGGCCACTGGTAGCGGCAGCCGGCCGCATACCTCAGCGTTGGTCGCGCATCCGATTTTGGCCGTCAGTTGACCGTCCCGACCGGGTCCGTAGCCGACATCGGGCGTGTCGGCTAGCCGCCAGCTTGTCGGCCGAGCGTGGGTCTGCAGAATTGAATGGCGGTGAAGCGACCGCAGGAACGCGATGACGAGGGTGATGTCGTCGTCGCTCAGCTTGGCGCCAACTCCGCCGTTAGCTGCTTGACCTCGGCGTC
>JAQBFV010000171.1:0-3435 GCA_032123035.1 Betaproteobacteria bacterium
CAATTTTAACACCCGTGGGATGCGACGACTTAGAGCGCGTAACAAAATGAAGCGGCTGTGCATAACTCCCACCACCCCGTCGCTTCGCGCCACCCCTCCTCGGGCAGGAGGGGAATTCATTTTGTTACCCACCCTTAGTCACCTAGTCACCAGAGCCTATTGCTTGAGATAGACTTCCGAGCCGCTATCGAGGAACTCCTTGGCCTTG
Source organism: Betaproteobacteria bacterium (assembly GCA_032123035.1). Lineage (GTDB taxonomy): Bacteria > Pseudomonadota > Gammaproteobacteria > Burkholderiales > SG8-41 > SG8-41. The sequence continues at coordinate 209 of JAQBFV010000171.1, forward strand.
TCCTCCAGCCCCTTGTCGAGCGCTTCCCGCTCCGACAAGCCCTGCTTCTCGGCGTAATCGCGTACGTCCTGCGTGATCTTCATCGAGCAGAAATGCGGCCCGCACATGGAACAGAAATGCGCCAGCTTGGCGCCTTCCTGGGGCAGCGTTTCGTCGTGGAACTCGCGCGCCTTGTCCGGATCCAGCCCGAGGTTGAACTGGTCCTCCCAGCGAAACTCAAAGCGCGCCTTGGATAGCGCGTTGTCGCGGACCTGCGCGCCCGGGTGGCCCTTCGCAAGGTCTGCGGCGTGCGCGGCAATCTTATAGGCAATGATGCCGTCCTTCACGTCCTCCCGGTCCGGCAGCCCGAGGTGTTCCTTCGGTGTGACATAACAGAGCATGGCGGTGCCGAACCAGCCGATCATCGCGGCGCCGATCGCGCTGGTGATGTGGTCGTAGCCAGGCGCGATGTCTGTGGTCAACGGCCCGAGCGTGTAGAACGGTGCCTCGCGGCAGTACTGGAGTTGCAGCTCCATGTTCTCCTTGATGAGTTGCATCGGCACGTGGCCCGGCCCCTCAATCATCACCTGGACATCGTGCTTCCAGGCGACGTCCGTGAGCTCGCCGAGCGTCTTCAGCTCCGCGATCTGCGCCTCGTCGTTCGCATCGTAGATCGACCCGGGCCGCAGCCCGTCGCCGAGCGAGAACGCGACATCGTAGGCCTTCAGGATCTCGCAGATCTCCTCGAAGCGCGTGTAGAGGAAGCTTTCCTTGTGGTGCGAGAGGCACCACTTCGCCATGATGGAGCCGCCGCGCGAGACAATGCCGGTCATGCGTTTTGCGGTCAGCGGGATGTAAGGCAGGCGCACACCGGCGTGCACGGTGAAGTAATCGACCCCTTGCTCGCACTGTTCGATGAGCGTGTCGCGGTAGATTTCCCAAGTCAGTTCCTCGGCCTTACCGTCGACCTTCTCCAGCGCCTGGTAGATCGGGACGGTCCCGATTGGGACCGGCGAATTGCGCACGATCCACTCGCGCGTCTCGTGAATGTTCTTGCCCGTGGACAAGTCCATCACGGTGTCCGCGCCCCAGCGCGTCGACCACGTCATCTTTTCGACCTCTTCCTGAATACCGGAAGACAGCGCCGAATTGCCGATATTCGCGTTGATCTTCACCAGGAAATTGCGCCCGATGATCATCGGCTCGGTTTCAGGATGATTGATATTGTTCGGGATGATGGCACGCCCGCGTGCGACCTCGTCGCGCACGAACTCCGGCGTGACCGCTTTCGGCAGCGAAGCGCCGAAGGCTTCGCCCTTGTGTTGCCGGCGCAGCAACTCGCTCAACGCCTCCATGCGCTGGTTCTCACGTATGGCAATGAACTCCATTTCCGGCGTCACCATCCCGCGGCGCGCGTAGTGCATCTGCGTCACGTTCATTCCCGGCTTGGCCCGGCGCGGCCGGCGCTTCAGGTCGAAGCGCAGCGACACGAGCTTCGGATCGGACAGGCGGTCGCGTCCATAAGCCGAGCTTGGGCCGGGCAACTCCTCGGTATCGCCACGCTCGACGACCCACTGGCCGCGCATGGACGGCAAGCCGTGCCGGATATCGATCTTCGCCGCCGGATCGGTGTAAGGCCCGGAGGTGTCGTACACGAATACCGGCGGGTTCTTCTCGGCGCCAAGCGAGGCGGGCGTGTCGGACTGGCTCACCTCGCGCATCGGAACACGCAGGTCCGGGCGCGAGCCCGTCACGTAGACCTTGCGTGAATTCGGCAGCGGCTGCACGGCGCCATCGTCGAGTTGCGCAGTAGCCGCGATGAACTTGGGATTTGCTGCTGCCATACGATGTCGCTCCTTGTGATTGCTACGGGGAGCGGGCGCGGAAGGGGTTTCGCGCGACGCTTCCCTACGGCGGCATGACCCGCATCAGGTTCTAAGGGTGTCTCTCACCCGCCCGAAACAACCCCGGACGAGACCCCTAACGTCGAGCGATGGACGTTACTCCAATCACCATGGCATTGCAATCCGGAGGCGCGGCCTATTGGTCGCTGCGGAATCGGCTAACAAACCATTTCCGCAATGCACTCCAGTAGAACCAGACTCAAAGACCCCCCTTGAAACCACAAGATCATTAACCACGGAATCACACGGAACTACACGGACCGCGACCCGACGCGGGAAGCGCGCTGTTATGGAAGAATAATTTCCGTGTGGTTCCGTGGCTGCGTTGTTTTTGAGATAGCTCCTAGCCGGGGCCGGCCAGCGGAAGGATGAGGCTGATGCGATTGCGGTCGCCCGCGCGGGTGTATTCATGGCTGCGCGAGAAGCGCGCGACGAGGAGCACGCCGAGGCCGCCAACAGCGCGCGTATCCACTGGTGCTTCCAGGTCGGGCGCCGCCGGGTCAGCAAAAGGATCGTAGGGCGGCGCCGCATCCTCGTAGACCAGCCGGCAGGCGCCGTCCTCGGGTTGCAGGGTAAGCCAAACGTGCATCGTGCTATCGCCGCCGTAGCCGTGCTTGACGCTGTTCGTGAACAACTCCTCGGCCACGAGCGCGATGCGCAGGGTATCGTTGCGTGCGATCGCGGCCTCGCGGCACACGGCTTCAATGAACCGGCGCAATTCCCGCAAGGCCCCCATGTGTGCGGTAAATTCCTGTGTCTTCGGCTGCCCCATGTTAAATACGTCGCACTATTATCGAATCCCTCTCGGGGTATTATAGAAGTCCTGGGGGGAGGCCCGACGCGGGGCCTGCGCGTTGTAGCACAGGGAGAATCTCATGAGGTTTCTGAGTGTGACATTTTTGGCATTTGCGGCTCTGCTCGCCGCCCCGCTCGCATCTGCTGCGGACATCGGCCAGGTCAAGGTCACCTCTGGCGCGGTGCACATCCAGCGCGGCGCAGAGCGCCTGCCCGCCACGGTCGGCACCCGGGTCCGTGTGAGCGACACGGTGGTTACCGGCGGCGATGGTTCGGTCGGCATTACGTTTACCGACAACACGTTGCTCTCCACCGGGCCTAATAGCGTGCTCGTCCTCGAGCGCTACGCCTTCGATTCCACGACGCACGCCGGCAAGTTCGACGCGCGTCTGAACCGCGGCTCGCTTGCAGTCGTGTCGGGCAAGATCGCCAAGCAATCTCACGACGCGATGGTGGTCAAAACACCCTCGAGTCTCCTCGGCGTGTGCGGCACCGAGTTCCTGGTAAAGGTCGAAAGCCCCGAATGATACGCCGCGCGCTGCGGTCGGG
>JAQBFV010000172.1:0-13640 GCA_032123035.1 Betaproteobacteria bacterium
CCCCGTGATGCGTAATGGGTAATGCGTAACTGCTCTTAATTCTTGTTTCTCTCCGCGTCTCCGCGGTTCATTAACTTCCGTGAGTCGTGATTCGTGATTCGTGATTCGTGTTTTGTTTCTCTCCGCGTCTCCGTGGTTCAATTCTGAAGTTGGTTCTCTTGGCGCCTTGGCGGTTCAATGTTGAAGTAGATCGGCGTTTATCTGCGTTCGGAGGCCGCACGTTTGAGATCGCAAATTGCGACCTCAAACACGCAACTTTATGATTCAAATAAAGATTCCGCGAACCGGTCACAAATTGTGACCCGTTCCCAGAGGCACCGCGATCCCCGCGTTCACCCCTGGGTATTTACCGAGCATGGCGCGCTCATGGCCGCAAACGTTCTGCGCAGCAAACCGAGCAGGTACGACGTAACCGCCGACGCTTTCCGGCGGACTTTATATTCCGACTGACCCGCGAGGAAATCGACAACTTGATGTCGCAATTTGCGACATCAAGATGGGGCGGGCGCCGAAAACTCCCGTACGCCTTTACCGAGCACGGCGCTACCCAAAGTCAGAAGGCGGAATAACCCCCGTAATGGGTAATGCGTCATGGGTGATGCGAGCTTAGCGCCAGTATTTCTAGAGCGGCATCCAGACCCTGACTTGGCGTTACCTCCGCGTTCTTAAGGTTGGATTCTGATTATTGTTCCCTTCCCGTCCTTCGCGTGCTTGGCGGTGAGGCTTTTCTTTTCCTTCGCGTCCTCCGCGCCCTCGGCGGTTCAGCTTTACGTTTTATCGGCGTTCATCGGCGTTCATCGGCGGCTCCAACTTCCGTGAATCGTGAAACGTGAATCGTGAATCGTGTTTTGTTTCTCTCCGTGTCTCCGCGGTTCAATTCTGAAGTTGGTTCTCTTGGCGCCTTGGCGGTTCATTAACTTCCGTGAATCGTGAAACGTGAAACGTGAAACGTGAATCGTGTTTTGTTTCTCTCCGTGTCTCCGCGATCCATCTATTGTTTTTGATCGGCGTTTATCTGCGGCTAAATTCGTTCTTGGTTTGTTCTACTCACTAGTCACGGTTTTCGACCGACCTGGACACGCTAAGACTCTGCCCCCCCGCCGTCGGCAGGTACATCGACTTCCCACCCGGCCCGCCGGCGACGACGACGATAAGGTCCCGCGCCGCGCAAACGATCGGCACCATCGAGCGGTCATCATTTCTGTCCACAAACTCCGGAAAGCGCGGCCCCTTCGACTTGCCGCGGTCCTTGACCAGGCCCCAGGGCTGGCGCGCCCGCTCGAACAGCGCCTGCTGGACGTCCAACTTGCTCCATCCGGCGGCGGCGAAATGTTGCGCGTGCTCGATCCCCAGGATGAGGCTGGGATGGCCCTGGGAGTAAATGTTATTTACGCCGAGTGTCGCCATGGAGGAGGCAAAGGTCTCGACCATGCCGTCGGGATCGGTCAGGATGTTTTCCGTCATGCTGTGCGGCGCCTCGGCGTTGACGACGGTGACGACGCTTTGGTCGCGCGCGAAGCCGCGCTCCACGTGCAAGGGCTCCCAGGGGTTCGCCGCTTCATATTCCGCGATGCAGTAGGTGTACTTGCCAGGGTGCCCGGTTTGCGCGGCATCGACCGCGGGGCCAGCGCCGCCGATATTGACCAGGGTCAGCCGCAGCCCGCGGCCGATCGTCGCATTGGCGCGCCAGCCGGGACCAAACAGCCCGCGGCCGCAGTTGATTCGCAGTCGCTGCACGATCGGGCCGTTCACGATGATCAGGGGGGCGCCGGGATGCGTACTCGTCTGCCGGTGCGCGAGACCGTAGGCAGGGTCGCACGCCGCCTGCAGTGCGGCCACCACCACCGGCAGGTATTCCGGCTTGCAGCCCGCCATCACCGCGTTGACCGCGATCTGCCGCATCGTGGCGTCGCCCATGCGCGGCGGGATAGCGCCAATCACCTCGTCAGGTTTGCGCCAGGGCATGCCGTCAAGCATCGCGCGGACGCGCTCTTCGGTCGGCGGCACGACGGGCAGGCCGTCGGTCCAGCCTCTCTCGTAAAAGGTGTCGTTGACGCGGTCGAACGCGTCGTTCGGTCCGACGACGTGAGGAGTTTCGGATGTCATCGAGTGGGAGCCGAGCGGCTACCTGGGCATCACTGCAGCGGGCAGCGGGTACTGCTTTTCCTTGAATTCGCGTACTAGCGCTTCAACCGGGGTGGTGAGGACGCGAACGCACTGCTCCGCGATGTCCTCGCCGTATTTTCTGATGACGCTTATGTCGCGGTCGCCGAGCGGGTGCGGCACGACGATGATCGGAAGACTCAGCTGTCCTATCCCTTCGCTCACCACCTGCGCGAGCGGCGCGAACGCGGTGCTGATCACCGTAACGGTCGGAGTGCCGAGCTCTTCGAGGGCGACCGCGTCACGCACGGTCCAGGGGGTCGATGAGCCTCAGTGGCCGACGCCGTTGATCACGGCGTCGCATTGCGTGGCCATGTCCAGCGCGTAGGGAGACGCGATACCGAGATAAGCCTTCTGCCAGAATTTAATGTCCGCGACACCGTGCTGGTGCTGGAGGACATCGGCCACGCCGTGCAGCACGATATCGGCGAACTCCTTGCAGTTGTCCAGTATCCCGATACGCGCACCGTTGAGCGATTGCAGCCGCGGCGCGAGGGGCTGCAACCTCGCGTGGGTCGCGCCGGTGGGAACATAAACGCGGACCCCTTCTACCGTTTCAAGCGCCTGCTTTTCCATCAGCTCCTCCGCTACGATTCACCCGCACCCGTGAGACAACCTATCAATTGGGCTCAGAGTAACATCCCTGCCTTCCGGAAAAGTGACGCCGACGCCGTTTTTCGCTTTAAACCCCGCGATGGGTAATGGGTGATGCGCCTCAGAACCCGTGATGGGTGACGAGTGACGGGTGACTGGCCGCCCGAAGGCAGAAGGCAAAAGGAGGAACCGGCTGAACGGGGATTGAAACGATCCGCGGTAAACGGGCAGCCCGGTTCCCGCGTTATCCCATACAAATGGCCCAGTACCGGTTCACTGAATATTTCGAAAAAGAGGTGCTGCGCAAGCGCCCCTACCTAAGAGTCCCTAACACAATGAAACACACGGTGCGCTGTCACGATTTTGGCTAGGGATGTCCCGGGGAACTGGTGGCGGTCGATTTTTGTGGCGATGATATGGACGGACCTTGGCCAAAATCGTGCCAGCCCATAAAGGGTTGCGGCCAGAATCGCCGTTAGCTTTGTCGCTCGGCTTACCAATATCGACATATTGGTTGCACCTCGCTTCGCGCTACCGACGATTCTGGCCGCAACGCACGCGCGTTTCACTATGTTACGGGCTCTTAGAGCGCGTAACAAAATCAGGAAGATCAGATGCAGATAAACGCCGATGAAAATCGAAGAGACTTCTGACTAGTGCCCGGATTCATCCTGCCGGGCGCGCCCAATTCAAACAGAAAGGCCTGCGGAGACGCAGGCCTTTCTGTCTTTTCAGAATCGACTAGTGGTCCTCGTCGAGGAAGTCGCGCAGGCGCTCGGAGCGCGAGGGGTGACGCAACTTCCGCAGCGCTTTCGCCTCGATCTGCCGTATGCGCTCGCGCGTGACGTTGAACTGCTTGCCGACCTCTTCCAGCGTTTGGTCGGTATTCATCTCGATGCCGAAGCGCATGCGCAGCACCTTCGCCTCGCGCGGGGTCAGCGTATCGAGCACGTCCTTCGTCACGCCGCGCAGGCTGGCGTAGACCGCCGCCTCGTTCGGCGCGACCGTGGACTGGTCCTCGATGAAATCCCCGAGATGCGAATCGTCGTCGTCGCCGATCGGCGTTTCCATCGAGATCGGCTGCTTGGAGATCTTCTGGATCTGGCGGATCTTGTCCTCGGACATCTCCATTTTCTCGGCCAGCAGCGCCGGCTCCGGCTCCTGCCCGGTCTCCTGCAGGATCTGGCGTGACATGCGGTTCAGCTTGCTGATGTGCTCGATCATGTGAACCGGGATGCGGATGGTGCGCGCCTGGTCCGCGATCGAGCGCGTGATCGCCTGGCGGATCCACCACGTCGCGTAGGTCGAGAACTTGTAGCCGCGGCGGTACTCGAATTTATCCACGGCCTTCATGAGGCCAATGTTCCCCTCCTGGATGAGGTCGAGAAACTGCAGGCCGCGGTTGGTGTATTTCTTGGCCATCGAGATCACCAGCCGCAGGTTGGCTTCCGTCATCTCGCGCTTCGCCCGGCGTGCCTTGGCTTCGCCCGTGGACATCTCCCGGTTGATCTCCTTGAGATCCTTAATTGGAATGCCGACGCGCGTCTGGACGTCCAGCAGCTTCTGCTGCTGCTCCACGATGGCGGGTTCGAAGCGCTGGAGCGTCTCGCTCCAGGGGCGGCGCGCCTTGATCTCGCCTTTGATCCATTGCAGATTACCTTCCTTGTTGGGAAACTCCTTGATGAAGTGCAGGCGCGGCATCTTCCCCTTTTCCACGCAGGCGTCCATGATCTTGCGCTCGTGAACCCGGACCTCCTCCACCTGGTTCCTCACGCTGTCGCATAACGCCCTGATCTGCTTCGCCGGGAAACGGATCTTCATGAGCTCTTTGGAGATGGCCTCCCGTGCCTGGAGGTAAGAGCGGCTGCGGGGCCCGTTCCTGGAGAGCGCGCGCATCATCGGGTCGTAATGGCTGCGGATTGCCGCGAAGCGCTTGAGAGCTTCTTCCTGCAGTCTGAGCATCCCGGCGCTCTGCGCTGCGCGATCCTCTTCCTCTTGCTCTGCCTCATCGAGCGCTCCCTCGACATCCTCCTCCGCCTGGGGCACCTTCGCAGTCAGCTCTACCTTGGCATTGGGGTCGATGACTCCGTCAACCACCTCATCAACCCGCGTCTCGCTTTTCTTGATTCTCTCGGCGAGCGCAAGGATCTCGGCGATCGTCGTGGGGCACGCCGAGATCGCGTGGATCATGTGGCGCAGCCCGTCCTCGATTCGCTTGGCGATCTCGATCTCGCCTTCGCGCGTGAGCAACTCGACGGAGCCCATTTCACGCAGGTACATGCGTACTGGATCGGCAGTGCGGCCGAAATCGAGATCCACGGCGGAGAGCGCAGCTTCCGCTTCCTCGACTGCTTCCTCGACCGCCGCCACGGGCGGAGCCTCCGCCATTAGCAGTGTTTCGGCATCCGGCGTCTTGTCGAACACCTGGATGCCCATGTCGTTGATCATGCCGATGATGTTCTCGATCTGCTCGGCATCCAGCATGTCGTCGGGGAGATGGTCATTGATCTCGGCGTAGGTGAGATAGCCGCGCTCCTTGCCGAGCACGATGAGATTCTTCAGCCGCCCGCGCTGCGCTTCGAGGTCAGCGTGCAAAAACTTCCGACGATCGAGCTCCTTGATCGGCGCTCGTCGCCTGGCGGCGGACTGGCGCAACGAGCGCGGTTTGCCCGCGGTCCCGGCGGAGGTCAGGTGCTCCTTGGGTAGCGCAGTCTTGAGTGTCGCGTCAGGGGACGTCTGCGGCTGTTTGACCGATTTGCGCAGGAGCTTGGGTAGCCCCTTCGCGATGCGCTTGGCACCGCGATTGACACGGGGTGGCGAGCGCCGTTTCTTTGCTGTTCTGGATGGGGTCCGCGCTTTGAGCCGCGTGGCCTTGGCCACCGGTCGCTTGAGCGCCCTGGCCTTGGTGGCCGTCTTCTTGCGCGCTACAGACTTAGCCTTCGCTTTCTTTGCTTTCTTCGCTCTTGCCATAGGGGGGTTCTGGTACAAAAACCGGAGGGATTACTGGAGACCGACATCGATCGGATACAACCCCGGGAGCGGATCATGACACCCTTAGGCACCCCCGACAAGCTGTTTAAGCGCCCCTAACAGGATGAAACGCGCGTGCGTTGCGGCTGGCACGATTTTGGCCCATAACGCCCTCGCTGACTTACCCGGAATCGACATGCGCGGCGTTCCAGCTATTGCCAACCGTAGCGCTTGCGCACCGTTTCTATATCATCGAAAGCGACGGGACAAGCGACGAAAAATGGGCAAAAATGGGCGGTCAGTATAATTTTTCCGTGACAGGCGCTTATCTATGTTTGGAAATCTTGCGCTGCCCTCTGTTACTGTGTAGGAGATGCCGCGATGGTCGAAGTTTCGGGGTCGCCAGAGCGGCCACAGACCCTCGGAGAAGAGATCGCCAACAGCGTTAGCCACGGTCTCGGCTTGCTGGCGGCGCTCGCTGCCTTCCCGGTTCTCGTCACCGCCGCGCATCAGCGTGGAGGCGTGGCGGGAATCATAGGCGCGAGCGTGTTCGCGACCACCATGGTGCTGCTGTATCTCACATCAACGCTCTTTCACGCTTTGCCGGGGTGCCGCGCGAAGCGCGTATTCCAGATTCTCGATCACTCGGCAATCTACCTCCTGATCGCCGGGACCTACACACCGTTTACCCTCGGCGTGCTCCACGGTGCCTGGGGCTGGACGCTGTTCGGGCTCGTGTGGGGCTTCGCCGTTGTCGGTACGGTGCTGAAGGTCTTCGGCGGCGTTCGAGACACGGCGATCTCGACGTGGGTGTATCTCGCGATGGGTTGGTTGGTCCTGATCGCGGCAGATGCGGTGTTGACCCTTGTGCCCAATTGGGGGCTTTTCTGGCTAATCGCAGGGGGTCTCGCTTATACGGTAGGTGTGGCGTTTTTTATGGCGGAACGAATCAAATACTTTCACTTTGTGTGGCACCTGTTCGTTATCGCTGGCACGGCGTGTCACTTTATCGCGGTGCTATGGTACGCGGCCTGACCGGCGTAAAAGGGGCCAGGCTCAATTTATCAGAAGGGAGAACGTGAGATGCGATCTCTTATCATTACCGTCTTAACACTTTTTCTCGCTGTTACAGCAGGGTGTGCTGGTAACCCGAACAGCTCTTTAGCGACGCAGTGCGAGAATGGCCTGGATGTCGCCTATAAAGAACTGGATTTTGCCAAGGCCAATGGTTTTGGCGGCACGGTGGAATATTCGAAAGCGGCCAGTTTGCTGGGGGCCGCGAAGATCCAGTCGGAATTTGGCAAATTTCCCAACTGTATAGACAAGGTCCAGCGAGCCAGAGCTTATATCGTTAAATCACAGAAATGATAAGCGGCTCGATTCACGAGTTAAACCGTTCGCGCTAAAGGCAGCTCGACCCGCGCGTGCAAACCTCCGCCCTCGCGCGGCGCGAGTTTGACGTCCCCGCCGTGCATGTGGGCAATGCGCTCAACGATCGCGAGCCCCAACCCGGTGCCGCTTCCCGAGCGCGCGCTATCCATGCGCGTGAAGGGCCGCATCATCTGCTCGACCGCTTCCGCGGGAATGCCCGGTCCGCGGTCGAGCACGTCGATGACGGCCCGGCCGTTTTCGACCGCCGTCCGGACCTCGACTTCGCCATTGCCGTGGCGCAGTGCGTTGTCGATCAGGTTCGCAATCAACCGCTGGACGGCCAGGGGGCGTAGCGGCAGAGGCGGCAGCTCCGCGAGCTGCAGTTTGAGGGGCTTGCCGCTACGCGCGTAGCGCTCGCCAATGCCGTGAACAATGGCGTTGAGATCGCCGTCGTTGACGACCGTCTCTCCCTGCCCCACGCGTGCGAAGTCCAGGAACTGGTTGATCGCAGCATCGATGTCATCGATGTCTTGCACCATGCCGGAGGTCAGCGCGGCGTCCTCCTTGTTCGGCAGCATCTCGATGCCGAGACGGATGCGCGAGAGCGGCGTGCGCAGGTCGTGAGACACCCCGGCCAGCAGGAGCGCGCGCTCGTCATCGGCGCGCTTCAGGTCCGCCGTCATTTGATTGAACGCGCCCGCGAGCGTGCGGATCTCCGTGGGCCCGGTTTCGGCAATCGGGGGCGGGGTGCGCCCGCGGCCCACTTCCGCTGCGGCGCGGCTCAGCGCCTTTAGCGGGCGGTTAACGCGAGCGACAATCAAAGTCGCGCCGATGAGGGAGAGCGCAAGCACCAGCGCACCCCATCCGATCCAGCGAAGGGGATCGCGGCGGTCCAGGCGCGAGCGCGGCAGGAAGACCCAATATTCGTCCTCGTCGATTTCGAAGCTGACCCACGTGCCGCGCACTCCGTCACGGCTTACGGCCAGGCGGGTGCTCCCGCCGAGCTTGCGCTTGAGATCGTCCTCGACGATGTTCAGAAACGGCCGGTCTGGCAAGGGCGCGATGCGGTCTTTGGGTTGGCCGAGGTAGACCTGGATTCCCTCCTGGCGGGACAGATCCTCCAGCAGCGCCAGACGTTTCGAGGGCTGCGCGTTGATCAACGCGGCGCGCGTGAGATTCACGACGCTCACGATCTGCTGCGCGACCTGGTGCGCGCGTGGCTCACGCTCGGTCACACGCAGAATCGCGAGCCAGGCGAGGTGCGCGACGATCATCACCAGCGCGATGAGCAGCACGCTGCGCCAGAGCAGCGTGCGTGGCCACAATGTCATGGTGAACGGTGAACGGTGAACGGTGAACGGGAACACCGAAACGTCGACTGTCCGGGCCAGATGTCGGTTCTTCCGTTCACTGTTTACCGATTACCGCTCACTACCTTTGCCGTCGGGAATGAAGACATAGCCGAAGCCCCACACGGTCTGAAGGAAGGCGGGCTTGGACGGATCCGCCTCGATGAGCTTCCGGAGGCGCGAGACCTGCACATCGATCGAGCGGTCGAACGCCCCGAATTCACGTCCGCGGGCAAGCTCCATCAGCTTGTCGCGCGAGAGCGGGGTGCGCGGATGCTGCGTGAGTACTTTGAGTAGCGCAAACTCCCCCGTCGTGAGGGGCACCTCCGCGCCACCGCGGGTGAGCGAGCGCGCGGCAAGATCGAGGCGGAAAGATCCGAACTCGACAACCTGGTGTTCGGCGCTCGGTGAGCCGGGCGGGGCTGGCGGCGGCTGGCGTCGCAGCACGGCCTGGATGCGAGCTACCAGCTCGCGTGGATTGAATGGTTTGGGCAGGTAATCATCGGCGCCGATCTCGAGCCCGACGATCCGGTCTATTTCGTCGCCCTTGGCGGTGAGCATGATGATCGGCATCTTCTCGCCGCCGCCGCGCAGCCGCCGGCAAATGGAAAGACCGTCTTCGCCCGGCAGCATCAAGTCGAGAATCATCAGGTCGTAGCGCTCGCGGGCCAACTGCCGGTTCATTTCGGTCGCGTCGTTGACGACACGCGCCGCGAATCCCTGCTCATTCAGGTAACGGTTGAGCAGATCGCGCAGCCGTGCATCGTCATCGACCACGAGAATCTTTGTCTTGCTTTCAGCCATGGGCCAATCGTACCCGCTCGAATTACCCTGTGCCACGACATTGTAAGTCTTTATTGCGGCGGCTGCGCTCGCAACAGTCTGTTACAAAAAGTGCGGATCCTGCAATGAATGTTGCCGGTTGCGCGGCTAGTCTGGGCGTCAAGCGGATCGGCGATAGACGTGCCGGGCGCGGACAAAGAGAAATTCAAAGTTACAGGGGATTTTTTAAGGAGACCTTAACATGAGACGGTTAATCAAAGCAGCGCTGGTCGCAGGTTTGCTCACTTCGGTGCCGGCATTGGCCCACGGCGGCCATGACGGCTGGCGGGATGGGCACCGGTATCACCCTCGCCAATGGCAGAAGGCCCACAACAAGCATTACGGGCACGCCCGCCACCGGCGCGAGACCCAGCGGGTCGAGCATGTCTACCGCTATGAGCCGTATCCGACGCAGTCGGCATCGGCATCGGTGTCGCCGGGGATCCACGTGATCTTTCCCGACGTGTACTTCCCGTGGCCGTAATGGGTCGCAGGCGGGACGGCCGTGGCATTTGTCACACGATGTTGCGTGCCAGCCCGCCTTCGAAACAGTTTGTTACAAACAGGTCCCAATCGGAAACAGTCGATTTACATGCGCGGTTTAGCATGCATCAACGCCTGAATCCATTGGGGCGTCGCCGGATGCGGACACTGAGTAACGTCAGCCTGCAACCGGCATCAACCTGAAATGGAGGCACACATGAAAAGCATAGCAATGAGCGCAGTTCTGGTGGCATTACTCGCGAGCACGGTCGCAACACCCGCTGCGGCGGCAGAGGGCGACGGGGACGTCAATGCGGGTCAGAACGTGCAACAGAGCCGCATCCAGCGGGGCGTGCCGCGGGACGACGTGATGCGCGGCGAGGCGCGTCGGCCCCAGGGCGAGGCGCGAACGGGTCGCCGGGAAGACACGGCCGGTCCGGCCAATGGGGAGGACACGGCGGTTCAGGCTGATGGAAATTCGAGCGCTGGCGGGTCGCGGCATTTTGACCGTGGTTCCAACCAGGTCTCGCGCGACCGTCACGGCGAGCGCGACAATGGCCAGCGCCGCTTCGCCGATCGCGGCGGCGATCAGCGCTTCGCCGACCGCAGCCAAGGGTATGGGTTCGGGCGTCACGGCACCGATGCCCACTCCGGCTATCGCGGTAGTGATCAGCGCTCCGCTTATCGTGGCCAAGGGCATGCGTTCGGGAGTCACGGTACCGATCGCCGATCCTGGGGTCGAGGCGCCGAGCACCGTTTCGGGAGCCACGGCAGTCAACCCCGTTTCGGCAATCAATGGGGCCACCGTTCCTCGGGTTCCATCAACCGGACGCAGGCGCAGCAGCGTCAGCGTATCAAGCAGGGCGTACGCTCCGGTGAGCTGACGCAGCGCGAAGCGAAGCGCCTGCGCGGCGAGCAGCGCACGATTCGGCGCGAGGAGCGTGCCTATCTCGCCGACGGCCGTCTAAGCCGTGGCGAGCGGCGGGACCTCTCCCGGCATCTACGCGCCGCGAACGGGCACATCTATAATCAGAGGCACGATCGCCAGACGCGACGTTGATCGAAAGGTGCGCTTGTGAAAATGCTGTTCCTGGTTGCTGCGGTGAGTGCGCTGTTGCTGCCGTCGCCGGCCGATGCCCGCGATTGGCGCCGCTCCGGCTCATTCCTGCAGACCCAGGCGCGGCAGGCCGACAAGGACCGCGATCAGTACCGGCGCGGCAACCGTGACGCGCGGCGCACCGAGCGTGACGGACGCAACCAGGGGCGCCGTGGCCGGCTGACCGAAAAAGAGCGGCGCGAATTGCATCGCGACCTCGACCGGGCGCGGCGCGAACTCTACCAGCGCGATCAAAGGCGCTAGCGCCACTGCCGTACCGGGTGCGTTGCCCCTCCGGTCGTTTTTTGAGATTCCTGTCCGAGCATGGCGTTCGTTACCGCCGTTGCATCGGCACAGGCACAGATCAGGTTAACGAGATTTAAACCAGGAGAACAAAGATGAAACGCATTCTTTTAGCAGGGCTGATGGGGGTCGCGCTAGCGGTGCCGGCAACGGTTCTGGCGACCGAAGGACTTGCGGGAGCCACCGTAGGGGAAGCAGGCAGCGGACCGGGTGGTGACCGGCGCGCACGCTTCGATGAGTCGTGCCGCTCTGACCCGGCGAAATGCGAGGAGTTGCGGGCACGAAAGGCTGAAAGGCGGGAACAGTGCCAGGCCAATCCCGACCAGTGCCGCGCAGAACGCCGTGCCCGGTTCGAGCAGCGGTGTAAGGGCCACGAAGAGAAATGCAAGGAAATCCGGGCGAGGCGCGAGCAATGCCGGGCCAACCCGGAAGAGTGCCGGGCGAAGCGCCAGGCGCGTTTCAACGAGCGCTTCAAACAGGCCGATGCCGATGGCGACGGTGCGCTTTCGCGCGCCGAGGCCGAGAAAGGGATGCGGCGTCTCGCCCGACGCTTTGATGCGATCGATGCCAACCAGGATGGCTTGGTGACCCGTGAGGAGTTGGAGGCTGCGCGTAAGGCCCACGGTGCCCGCCGCCATAAGAACCGTGAATCGTGAATCGTGAAACGTAGGTTGTGGTTAACAATGCACTCTGTTTTTTCACGAATCTCTTGGCGCCTTGGGGGTTCCGAGTTCTTATCGGTCTGCTTGGCGTTCTTGGCGGTTCGGTTCCTGCGCTCGCGCACGCGGTTGGCGCTCCGCTCGGATTCGACGACGCGCGGCATTTGCTGAATCGCACCAGCTTCGCCGCGGGTCCGCGCGATATCGAGGCCTTTGCCCGGCTTGATCGCGAGCAGGCCGTGGACCGCCTGCTCGCATGGACGGGCAAGCCGGCCGGGACGCCGCCCCCGGCGTGGGCGAACGAGCCCTTCGAGTCGCTGCGGCGCTTCCGCGGGATGAGCCCGGAGGAGCGCAAGCTCGCGCAGCGGGAAATTTTCCGGAAGTCCTTCGAGTTGCAGTCCTGGTGGCTCACCGAGATGTTGACGACGCCATCGCCGTTGACCGAGAAGATGACGCTGTTCTGGCACAACCATTTCGTGTCCAGCCTGCAAAAGGTGCGATCACCCCAGCTGCTGTACCGGCAGAATGTGCTGTTTCGGCGCCACGCTCTGGGCCATTTCAGCGAGTTGCTGCATGCCGTCGCGCGGGACCCGGCGATGGTCATCTATCTCGACAACGCTTCCAACCGGAAGGGCCGGCCGAACGAGAACTTCGCGCGGGAGGCAATGGAGCTGTTTACGCTGGGCGAGGGGCGCTATGGCGAGCGCGATATCAAGGAAGCGGCGCGCGCGTTCACGGGCTGGAGCATTGATCCCCATACTGGAGAGTTCCGCCACCGGCGCCGTGCGCATGACGAGGGGCTCAAGACCGTTCTCGGCCACACCGGCAATCTTGACGGCGACGCGGTCCTCGATATCCTCCTCGCGCAGCCGCAAACGGCAGAATTCATCGTGGCCAAGCTCTGGCGCGAGTTCATTTCCCTCCATCCGGATCCGGCGGAAGTCAGGCGCGTTGGACGCACGTTTCGAGAATCCGGCTACGACATTCGTGCGGCGTTGAGGGCGTTGCTCGTATCCGACGCCTTCTACGAGCCGCGTAACCGGGCAGCGCTCATCAAATCCCCGGTCGAGCTTGTGGTCGGAACCCTGAGACAGTTCAACTTCAGGACGGGCGAGGTAATCCCGTTTGTCTTTGCCGCAAACCAGCTCGGCCAGCGCCTCTTCGTGCCGCCGAACGTCAAGGGCTGGCCAGGCGGTGAGGCCTGGATCAATTCGACGACGCTGCTTGCGCGAAAGGCATTTCTGGAGCGCCTGTTCCGCGCCGATGAGCTACGGCCCATGCTTGCCGGGGCAGCGATGGATGGAGCCGTGAGCGCGCCCAAGGGTGCGGGGCGGTTGCCGGAGGGGCGCGAGCGTTTTATTCGCGCCATGTTGGAGATCGAGTTCGATGGCCATCGCTGGCTGGCGCAGTTTGACGAAGGGGACGCTGCGTCCGTGGAGCGCGTTTTGTTGGCGACGGCGCCCCTCAGCGCGCCCAGCCCGGACCTCCAGCGGATGGCGCTGATCCGCCACTTGGTGGGGGATCCGGTGTATCAATTGAAGTGACGGGTAACGGGTGACGACTGACGAGTGACGGGTGACAAGTAACAAGTGACGAGTGATGACGGGTGAGAGATGACGCAAATGGGCGCCCTATTCTGGGTCATCCTTCCGCCTTCATCCTTCATCCTTTGCGAACGCGGAGCAGAACATGAATCGACGTGAATTCATTGGAACCATAGGCGCAGCAACCGTGAGCGCCTTTGCCCCCGTCTCCGCGTTCGCAGAGCGGAGCCCCGCGGGCTACGCGAACCTGCTCGTTCTGGTGGAACTCAAGGGCGGGAACGACGGC
>JAQBFV010000173.1:0-6008 GCA_032123035.1 Betaproteobacteria bacterium
GCGCACACGCAGGTCTGGCCTGCATTGCGGTATTTCGAGGCGATGGCGCCATCGGCCGCCGCGTCGAGATCCGCGTCGTCGAATACGATGAACGGTGCATTCCCGCCGAGTTCCATGGAGGTCTTCTTCACGGTCAGCGCACTCTGCTGCATCAGCACCTTGCCGATCTCGGTCGAGCCGGTGAACGTGATCTTGCGCACCAGCGGGTTACCGGTCATCTCCCCACCGATCGCCGACGCGCTTCCGGTCACCACGCTGAACACGCCCTTCGGCACGCCGGCGCGCTCTGCGAGCTCGGCGATCGCGAGCGCCGAGAACGGCGTCGCGGTGGCGGGTTTGACCACCATCGTGCACCCTGCGGCGAGCGCCGGCCCCGCCTTGCGCGTGATCATCGCGTTCGGAAAGTTCCACGGCGTGATGGCGGCGCACACGCCGATCGGCTCCTTGAGCACGACGATGCGCTTGTCGGGCTGGTGCCCGGGGATCGTGTCGCCGTAGATGCGCTTGCCTTCTTCCGCGAACCATTCGATGAACGAAGCGCCATAGGCGATCTCTCCGCGCGACTCGGTGAGGGGCTTGCCCTGCTCCACCGTCATCAGCACGGCCAGGTCTTCCACGTTCGCCATCATGAGCTCGAACCACTTGCGCAGAATGGCTGCGCGCTCCTTGGCGGTTTTGGCGCGCCACGCGGGCCACGCTGCATTGGCGGTCTCGATCGCGCGCCGGGTCTCAGCCTGGCCCATGTTGGGAACGGTCCCGATCTGCACGCCGTCAGCGGGATTGTGCACCGCAATGGTGGCCTTGTTGTCGGCATCCACCCAACCGCCATCGATGTAGCATTGCTGGCGAAACAGGCTCATGTCCTTCAGCTGAAAGGCTGGTTTCACTTTCTGAAGCATGTTCGGAATCCTCGAGTCGAAGACAAAACGAAGCGGGCGGAAACACTGCCACGCGAGGGAAACTTGCGAGAAAAACAGTATAGCAGAGGAGCGACCTCGCACCGGGTCACCCGCCCGCCGGCGCATCCTTCTAGCTCGTGCGCCGGGCGCCGGGCGCCGGCAATATGCCGCTTTTGTCCTCGATGTGACATGCTATAATTTCGCGCTTTAACAATAAGTTCGGTTCGCTCGATGGCTCCGATGCTGCCCCGAATTCAAACGCGCATGATGACGGCCCTCCTCGCGCTCATGCTCTTCGCGAGCGGCTGCGCGAGCAACGGCAATCCGCGCGACCCCCTCGAGCCCCTGAACCGGGCCATCTATCATTTCAACGATGGCGTCGATCATCTGCTCGTCATGCCCGCCGCAGAGCTCTACCAGGGACGGTTGATCCCCGAGTTCGTGCGGACCGGGCTCAGGAATTTCTTTTCCAATATCAATGATGTAATCGTTTTGCTCAACAACCTGCTGCAGGGGAAGCCTGAGGAGGCGGAGTCTGACCTGGGCCGGATCGTCATCAACTCCACCGCCGGGATTCTTGGCTTTATCGATGTCGCGACCGACGCCGGCCTCTTCAAACACAATGAGGATTTCGGGCAGACGCTAGGTGTCTGGGGGTTCGACGACGGGCCTTACCTGGTGCTGCCTTTGATTGGTCCCAGCAGCGTGCGCGACGGCTTAGGCTTGATCGTCGATGCCTATACGTGGCCCGTAGCCTACATTGATGATGTCCGCACCCGCAATCAGATTGCGCTTCTGCGTTACATCGGCTTGCGCGCGGATTTGCTCGCGGCGTCGAGGATCCTGGAGGCCGCCGCGCTCGATCCCTACGAGTTCCTGCGTGACGCTCATTTCCAGCGCCGACGCAATCTGGTGTACGACGGCAAGCCGCCCCGAGACGACGAGGACCCCGAGCCCCGGTCCAAACCCGGTGCCTCGAACAGCGGCACTGCTCCGCCGTTTGCCGATCCCTTCGATGGCTTTTACAGCCTGGCACCCGATATTTTCGATGGTGCGGCTTCGAGTCCGCTGGGGCTCAAGCCCGAGGAAAGCACCGTGCGCCCATCAGCGCTTGCGCCCGGGCCGAGCAAGCCGACCGCCACCTCAGCCGCGCATCCCGCGACGCAAGAGCGTATCGTGCAGCTCTGGCTGTCTTCCCCCCGCTAGATCCAGTGACTAAGTAACTAGGTAACTGCGTTGTCAGCGACAATGCCGTGTATTCGCTTAGACATTCGATCATTTCGTTACGTAGTTACTGAGTCCCTCAGTCACTTAGTCACGGTCTTAATTCAGGCGCGCCGCGATTTTCTCCACCTCGGCGAGCTCGCGCCTCACCTGGGCGGCATCTTCCGCGCCAGGCTCGAGCTGTAAATAACGATGCAGGTCGGCTGCTGCCGCGCGGAAACACTCGAGCTCGAGAAAGATGGCGGCCCGCTCCCAGTATTCATCGGCCACCTCAGGCACGAGCGCAACGAGCCGGTGGGCCGCCGAGAGAGCGCGCTCTGATTCGCTGCGCTTGCGGTAGATGCTCTTGAGGTTCCGCAACATGCGCGCCAGGATTTCCTTCTTGGCGGTCGCCGTCAACGCCTGGCGCACCATCTGCAGCGGCAGCTGGCTGCCATGCAGCGCCTGCAACCGCTCCTGCAGATCCTCGAGCCCAAGCGAAGCACCCCGGGCGTAAGGATCGAGCACGATCGCGCCGTCCCGAACCACGCACTTCACGAGGAAATGCCCGGGAAACGAAACGCCGTGCAGCAGCAAACCGACTCGGCGTCCGATTTCGATATACAGCACCGCAAGCGTGATCGGAATCCCGACCCGGCGGTCGAGGACGTCGTTGAGAAAGCTGTTGCGTGGATCGTAATAGTCATCCGCGTTTCCCGCGAAACCGAGCTCGTCGAACAGATAGTGATTCAGCGCCAGAATCGTCTCGGTAGGACTGATATCCAGCCGCAGCCGCCGGCGCAGCTCGGCGCCCATCTCCTCGATGCGACTGAGATAGGCAGGAATATCGAGTTCGCGGTACTCGTCCGCGGCGATCAGGAGCGCGGCCTCGGCGAGATCGATCTCGTCCTCCGCGCGCCCCACGATGGCGTTCCAGCGTTCCGCAGTCGACATTTTGGTTCCGTGAGTCGTGAATGGTGAATGGCGAATGGCCCCAAACTTCCGTGAATCGCGAATCGGAAACCCCGTTTAAGACCGAGGATTAGACGCCGATGAACGCCGATTTACTTATACAAAAACCATTCTGAGCGCAGGGAAAAGGTGTCAGGAACCTTTTTCGCAACAGAGCAACTTCGCTTACCAGGAAGCGTTCTTTTCGTGGCTTAAGGTTCCTGACACCTTTTCCTCCTCGAACTACTGCCTTTGTTTCTCTTGGCGTGCTTGGCGGTTCAGTCTCGATTCTGCTTCTCTCCGCGCCCCCGTGGTTCAGTTCTATTCTTGGTTCTTTTGGCGTCTTGGCGGTTCAAATTTTGATCTTCCCTGGCGGTCCAGGACTTCAAGCACGGCGCGCCAGCGGCAGGTTCATCAGCAGATTCTGGGGCTTCATGCGCAGCCTCCCGTCCGGCGCTATCGCCAGCCCCAGAAAGACTGGAAATCCGGCCACCTCGGGACGCAGCACCACGGGATCACGGAAATCAGCCCGGAACAAGCCAATGACACGCTTCATGCGCTCGCTTTCCAACTCCGCCCCATTATAGATCTCATTCAACAGGGCGGTTGCCTCGGCATCGAGACCGACGTGCCACTTCCACTCGTCATCGGGAATCTCACGCACCGACTTCACGTTTGCTCTGACCCCGTGAAAATGCGCGATCCACCGCTCGAGCACCCGGCACAGCGCAAGGCACCCCGGCCGCTCGACATTGATATTGAGCACGGTGTCGTGGCGCTCGTCGCGGCGAAAATAATCGCTCGCGCTATTTTGGTCGAGCACATCGAGCTCGATCATCCGCTGCGGGACTTGCCCCTCACGCAGGAGCCGCCCGACGTCGCCGAAGCCGCCCCCCGTTGCGTGCAAGTCCACCGTCTCATCGTCCGCCAGCATGATCTGGCCCTCGTTTACGGTCACGCGCTGCCTGCGGAAAAATAGTTCCGCCGCGCGCGCCTCGAGTCCATCCTCAGTGCCTTCGAGGATACCGCGCAGGATGACCTGCGCCGTGTGCGCTACGAAATCCGGCGGGACGGCGACATCGCGCTGGAACAACCCGGCATAGAACCCTTCGAGCGACGGTGCGGCGATCAGCTGGTCGCGAAACCGCAGCATGACGCGAAAGTTTTCCTGCGCGTCGGGGTCGGCGAGTGCTCCGATCTCCGCCTCTGTCACGGCGCGCCTGGGCTCCGCCATGACCGAGGCGTGCAGCGCGCGCTCTGCATCACACGATTCCGGAACCGGCGCCAGCTCGGGACGCGCGTAGTACGCACGCACATAGTCATCGGTGACGAGGAGCTGCCCCTCCGCATTTTTACGCAGGAGGTGGTAGCCGCAGGATTGCCAGAAATCAGCCATCAAAAGCCGTGAATGGTAAGCGGTGAACGGTGATCGGAGGCCAGGAAATAGTGATGGGTACTGGTGATGAGAGATGGTGATGATTAATAGTGATGTACGAAGTGGCGGGCGCTTTTCATCACCATTATTCATCACTTCTTTTGTGTCATCGGCGTTTATCTGCGTTTATCTGCGGTTAAATGTTTTTGGTTTTCCGATTCACGTTTCACGGGTTCTGAGATTTCGATAAGATTTCCATCCGGGTCCCTCACGTAAACCGACCGGATCGCAAAGCGCGCACCCGTGCGCGCGATCGGGCCTTCCTCGATTGGAACGCCGTGCGCCTGCAGGCCCGCTACGACCTCGTCGAGCGGCACGTCGGCGAGGAAGCACAGGTCGAGCGAGCCCGGCGTGGGCGTTCGGGCCTTGATGCCGGCGTCGAACCCGGGCGGATGCACGTTGAACTTGTGATCGCCGAACCGCAGTGCGAGGCGGCCCGCTCCGAAACGCTCCAGCTGCATGCCGAGCACGCCGGTATAGAAATCGAGGCAGCGCTCGAGGTTTGCCGTGGTGATTACAATGTGATCGATGCTTTTGATCATGCTGGCCGGCCTCCTTGGCGTCCTCCGCGTCCTTGGCGGTAAGGCTTCTGGCTTATCTGCGGCAATGACTACGGTGACGGGTGAACGGTGAACGGTGAACGGTGAACGGTGAACGGAGATCCGACTTGCGCCTTGTATTCTAAGTTTCTCTTGGCGTCTTGGCGGTTCATTTATCGTTTTTATCTTGCTTGGCGATGCTGTTTTGATTTCGATCGGCGTTTATCTGCGTTTATCTGCGGCTAAGTTTTTCGATTTTCCGATTCACGTTTCACGTTTCACGATTCACGGAAGTTCGAGGCGACTTACTACTCACCGGCGTTGAAGCCGCGTGAGGTCTTCAATCACCTCCCCCGCATTCCGCGCGGGATTGACCCCCAAGTAAACACGCGCGACCTTGCCCCGCGGATCGATGACGAATGTATTACGCTTGGCGAGCCTCACAAGACCAAAGTTCCAGAGCGAGCCGTAGCGCGCCGCCGTTGCCCCGCCGCGGTCGGCCAGCAGCGCAAACGGCAGCTTGTACTTGCGCGCGAATTCGGCATGGCTATCGCTGTCATCCACGCTCACTCCACAAACGGCCGCACCGAGAGCCCCGAGCCGCTCCATGGAATCGCGAAATTGAGCGGCCTGCTCCGTGCAGCCGGACGTGTCATCGCGCGGGTAAAAGTAGAGCACCAGCCACCTGCCGCGGAATTCACCAATGCCGCGGAGCCGTCCATCCTGATCGGGGAGTTCGAATGCGGGAGCGTCGTCGCCCGCCCTGGGCAGATATTGCTTCGCGGCAGCAGCCATTCGCCACAGCACCATGGCGAAGCCGACCACCAGCGCGGTTAACAACCATTTCACCATCGCTTTTTTCCGAACAGCAGTCGAGGAAGCCGGTTATTCTACGATAGAATGCATCAACGCCCTGGTAGCTCAGTGGATAGAGCGGCCCCCTCCTAAGGGGCAGGTCGTACGTTCGATTCGTATCCGGGG
>JAQBFV010000174.1:0-20153 GCA_032123035.1 Betaproteobacteria bacterium
AAGGTTCAAGGTTCAAAGTTGGACCCATACGTGCCGGCTTGCTCCCCCTTGGGCTTTGAATCCCGAACATTGAACCTTGAACGTTGAACGTTGAACATGTATCATAGCGCCCTTTTTCCGATTCAAATTCCGGAGTTTACCGCACATGGCCAACATCGCATCGGCACGCAAGCGCGCCCGGCAGGCGGAGAAGCGCCGCCAACACAATACCGCCCTGCGCTCAAAGCTGCGCAGCGCCGTGAGGAACATCAGAAAAGCGATCTCCGCCGGCGACAAGAAAGCCGCGCGGGAATTGTTTCGGCACTCGACGTCGGTGATCGACTCGATCGCCGACAAGAACATCATCCACAAGAACACGGCGGCGCGCCACAAGAGCCGTCTCTCGGCGCGCATCAAGGCAATGGCGTAGCGCCGTCCGGCCGCGGCCCGCACCGCGGCGCCAGCCGCCTCGATTCGCGGGCAAATTCTCGCGATTTGGCTTGCGCGGCAGGATCTGATCAGACAGAATTACCGGCAGGAAAGCACGGCGGCACCAGCCGCCGTGTGCGCTTTTGGGCATTGAGTTATTCGTTATGTCGCATGTGATGAACACCTATGCCCGGCTGCCCGTCGCGTTCGTGCGCGGCGAAGGCTGCTGGCTGTGGGATGCGCAAGGCAAGCGCTATCTCGACGGCGTTGCGGGCGTCGCGGTCTGCGGTCTCGGCCACGCGCATCCCAAGTACGTCGCGGCCCTGCGCGAACAAGCGGGCACGCTCGTGCATACCTCGAATCTGTACGAGATCACACTCCAGGAGCGGCTCGCGGACCGGCTCGCCGCAATCTCTGGCATGGAGAACGTTTTCTTCTGCAACTCCGGTTGCGAGGCCAACGAAGCGGCGATCAAGCTCGCGCGGCTCTTCGACCACAAGAAGGGCATCGAGGCGCCCGCCATCGTGGTGATGGAAAAGGCGTTCCACGGACGCACCATGGCGACGCTCTCAGCAACCGGCAGCCGCAAGGTCCAGGCCGGCTTCGAGCCGCTGGTGGCCGGCTTCGTGCGCGTGCCGTTCGACGATCTCGACGCCGTGCGGCGGGTGGTGGAGAACAACCGCAGCGTGGTCGCAGTCCTGGTCGAGCTGCTGCAGGGAGAAGGTGGCGTCAACGTCTGCCACGACGACTACCTCGCGGGGCTGCGCGAGATCTGCGACGCCAACGGCTGGCTGCTCATGCTCGACGAGGTACAAAGCGGCATGGGCCGCACCGGCCGGTGGTTTGCGTTCCAGCACTCGGGCGTCAAGCCCGACGTGATGCCGCTCGCCAAGGGACTGGGTAACGGCGTGCCGATCGGAGCCTGCCTGGCCACCGGGCCCGCCGCGCCACTGTTCAAGCCCGGCAACCACGGCTCGACATTCGGCGGCAATCCGCTCTGCTCCGCCGCCGCGCTTGCCACGCTCGAGATCATCGAGGAGGAGCGGCTGATGGAAAACGCCGTGCGGATCGGCGAGTTCATCCGCAGCGAGCTGTCGCAGCGGCTTGCCGGGTTGCGCGGCATCACGGAGATCCGCGGCAAGGGGCTCATGATCGGCATCGAGCTCGAGCACCCGTGCGGCGAGCTGGTGCAGCAGGCGCTCGAAAAGGGCGTGCTGATCAACGTCGCAGTAGACAATGTCATCCGGCTATTGCCGCCGCTCATCATGAAGCACGAGGAGGCCGAACTGCTGCTTGCGACTCTCGTTCCGCTGGTCACGGCATTCCTCGAAAGGCAGAGCGCTCCGCAATCCGCGGCTCAGTCGGCCTGAGCGCGGGCCTCCGGGGTCGACCCCCATGGAAACCCGTCACTACCTTCAATTCAAGGATTTTTCCCTCGAGGAGTACGAGTACCTCTTCGCGCGCATCAGCTGGATCAAGGACATGTTCAAGCGTTACCTGCCCTACCAGCCACTGCGCGACCGCACCCTCGCCATGGTGTTCGAGAAGCACTCGACGCGCACGCGCGTGTCGTTCGAAGCCGGCATGCACCAGCTCGGCGGTTCGGTAATCACGCTCATGACACGCGACACCCAGATGGGCCGCGGCGAGCCGATCGAGGACGTCGCGCGCGTGCTCACGCGCATGGTGGACGTCGTGATGATCCGCACCTTCGAGCAGGCCATCATCGAGCGCTTCGCCCGGTTTCCCGGGTGCCCGTGATCAATGGCCTCACCAACGAGTACCACCCCTGTCAAATCCTCGGCGACATTTATACCTATGTCGAGCGGCGCGGCAGCATCCGGGGCAAGACCGTCACCTGGATCGGCGACTCGAACAACGTGTGCAATACGTGGCTGCAGGCGGCCGAGCTGTTCGATTTCAACGTCCACGTCTCCACGCCCCCGGAATACGAGGTCGAGCCCGAGCGCGCCGGGCTCTATGGCACCGATCACTATGAAGAGTTCGACGACCCGATGCGGGCAGCGAAGGGGGCAGACCTCATCACCACGGACGTGTGGACCAGCATGGGGGACGAGGCCGAGGATGCCGAACGCAAGCGCGACTTCGAGGCCTGGCGAGTGGACGGCCAGATGATGAAGGTGGCGAAGAAGGACGCGCTTTTCATGCACTGCCTGCCGGCGCACCGCGGCGAGGAGGTTTCCGCCGACGTGATCGACGGCCCGCAGAGCGTGGTGTGGGATGAGGCGGAGAACCGGCTCCACACGCAGAAGGCGCTGATGGAGTACCTCCTTCTCGGCCGGGTCAATACTCAGGGCGACCTCTGGTCCACCTGACAGCTCGTGAAACGTGAAACGTAAATCGTGAATCGTGAATCGGAACAACAGACAGTCGAAACTGCTGGCTCTCATCACGATTCATAACTCACGTTTCACATTTCACGGCTTTTAAGACATGAGCAAGATCAAAAAAGTGGTACTCGCCTACTCCGGCGGGCTGGACACCTCGGTCATCCTCAAGTGGCTGCAGGATACCTACGACTGCGAGGTGGTCACGTTCACCGCGGACATCGGGCAGGGGGAAGAGCTCGCGCCCGCGCGGGCCAAGGCCCGCAAGTTCGGCGTGAAGGAAATCTTCGTCGATGACCTGCGCGAGGAATTCGTGCGCGATTTCGTATTCCCGATGTTCCGGGCAAACGCGATCTACGAGGGCGAGTACCTGCTGGGCACGTCGATTGCCCGTCCGCTCATTGCCAAGCGCCAGATCGAGATCGCGCGCAAGGTAAGAGCCGACGCGGTCGCGCACGGCGCGACCGGCAAGGGCAACGACCAGGTCCGCTTCGAGCTCGGCTACTATGCCCTCGAACCGAATATCAGGGTGATCGCCCCGTGGCGCGAGTGGGACCTCACCTCCCGGGAAAAGCTCCTGCGCTACGCGGAGCGGCATGGCATTCCGGTCGAGGGAAAGACGAAAAAGGGCGTGGCGCCCTACTCCATGGATGCCAACCTGCTCCATATCTCCTATGAAGGCGGCATCCTCGAGGACCCGGACTTCGAGCCCGAGGAGTCGATGTGGCGCATTACCGTCTCCCCGGAGAAAGCGCCCAGCCGTCCGCAGTATGTCGAGCTCCAGTACCGGGGCGGCGATATCGTCGCGGTCAATGGCCGCCGCTTGACCCCGGCCCGCGTCCTTGCAGAGCTCAATCGGCTCGGCGGCCGGCACGGCGTGGGCCGGCTCGATATCGTCGAGAACCGTTACGTCGGCATGAAGTCACGCGGCTGCTACGAGACGCCCGGCGGCACCATCATGCTCAAGGCCCATCGCGCGATCGAATCGATCACGCTCGACCGCGAGGTCCTGGCGCTGAAGGACGATCTCATGCCTCGCTACGCGCGCCTCATCTACAACGGCTACTGGTTCAGCCCGGAGCGGCGAGCGCTGCAGGCGCTGATCGATCACACGCAGGGACCCGTGAACGGCACGGTTCGGGTCAAGCTCTCCAAGGGCACCGTCATGGTGACCGGGCGCGCGTCGCGTGGCGACTCGCTGTTCGATCCGGACATCGCGACCTTCGAGGAAGACCGCGGCGCCTACAACCAGGCCGACGCGGAGGGCTTCATCCGCCTGAACGCGCTCAGGATGCGCATCGCGGCCAAGCTGAAGCGAAAACGCTAGCCGCCCGGGCGCCAAGAAGAAACGAAACAATAATTGAACCGCAGAGGCGCGGAGAGAAGCAAAAACAGGAATCAATACTAAAGAGCTGTACTTTTACGTCCGTTTTTGCTTTTGATTCTCTCCCTGTCTCCGTGGTTCGATAGGTTTTGATTCCCGGTTCTGTTTTTGCATTGGTTTCTCTCGGCGTCTTGGCGTTTCAGTCTTGTTGTTGGCTTTCTTGTCCGGTTTGGCGGTTGAATTACGCGGCGCTCCGCATGCGGTAGAATTGCGGCGGCGCTGAGCCAGTGGGGAAAACATATGCCGTCGTTCGATATCGTCTCCGAAGTCAATCATGTCGAAGTCCGAAACGCGGTTGACCAGTGCAACAAGGAAGTCACCAACCGGTTCGACTTCAAGGGATCCGACGCGCGCGTCGAGATCAACGACAAGGAAAAGACCTTGACCGCTTACGCCGATGACGAATTCAAGTTGGGACAGGTGCGCGACGTGCTGGTCGGCAAGCTCGCCAAGCGCGGCGTGGACATCCGGGCGCTGGAGTCGGGCAAGATCGAAGCGATCAGCGGCAACAAGGTCAAGGAAGAGATCAAGGTCCGCGAGGGCGTGGAGCAGGAACGCGCCAAGAACCTCGTCAAGCTCATCAAGGACAACAAACTCAAGGTCCAGGCGAGCATTCAGGGCGACGTCGTGCGCGTGTCAGGCACGAAGAAAGACAGCCTCCAGGACGCGATCGCCCTCGTGCGCAAATCGGTGACCGACTATCCGCTGCAGTTCAAGAACTTCCGCGATTGACCCGGTAATGGGTAATGCGTAATGAGTAATGGGCGGTTGGTTTCACCCATCACTCATCACTCATCACCGGTTTCGAGGCCTGCAGTCCACCGGTCGTAGATCCGGTCGGCCACGCGGTGCAGGGCTGCGAGCCGAGTCTCGAGGTCGCGCTGGATCTCCTCGACCGGCTGCACCGCCGGGCTCTTTTTCAGGTTACGCTCGATCTCGCGGGCGCCACTCTTGCACCATGCCGCGATCAACTCCGGGGTCATCTCGACGTGGCATTGCAGGCTGAGGTGCCTGCCCAGCACGAACCCCTGGTTAGCGCAATGAGCACTCGAGGCGATGCGTGTTGCGCCGGGCGGGATGGAAAACGTTTCGCCATGCCAGTGGAAGGAGTTGAACGAGCTCGCCCCGAACCACTCGCGCGCGAGTTCGTCCTCGAGTGCGTCCACCCTGCCCCAGCCGATTTCCTTGACGGCATTGCGCGTTACCGTGCCACCCAGCCCCTTCGCCATCAACTGCGCACCCAGGCAGTGGCCGAGCATGGGAACGTCCGCGTCGCGAGCCTCCCGGATGAGGCGCAAGGCAGGATCGAGCCACGGCAAGTCGTCGTTGACACTCATCGGCCCGCCCATGAAGACGAGTCCGAGGAATTCGCGCGGATCCGCAGGGACGGCTTCGCCCTCGTCCACCTTGACGAGCCGCCACGTCATGCCGTGCCGCTCGAGGTATGTGGCAAAATACCCTGGACCTTCGATCGGCGCATGGCGGAAAATGGCGATAGGTTTCATGACTTCGCTGACGGGACGAACGATGCGTCATCTTAGTGCAGTTCTGCTTGCCTTCCTATTGGCTCCGGGCGTCGCCGCGGCCGCAGACGTCGCGGTGGTCGGGCTCTTCGCAAACAAGGCAGTGGTGGTGATCGACGGCGGCAAGCCGCGCACGCTGTCCGTCGGCCAGACCACGCCCGAAGGCGTCCGGCTGATCAGCGCAGACAGTGAGTCCGCCACGTTCGAAATCAACGGCAAGCGCGAGACCCTCACGCCCGGGCAGAACGGCCCCGTCGCAAGCAGCGCGCCCGCCGACAGCGGGCGAAAGAAAATCGTCATTACGGCCGACTCCCGCGGGCACTTCTTCACCACCGGTTCCATCAACGGGGTCTCCACGCGTTTCATGGTGGACACCGGCGCCACCACGATTGCCCTGTCGAGCGTGGAAGCCAAGCGCACCGGCGTCAACTATCTTGCCGGCAGGAAAGTGTTGACCCAGACGGCAAATGGCGTCGTTCCCGTGTACCGCGTCCGGCTCAATGCGGTGGATATTCGAGGCATCAAGATGAGTAACGTCGAAGCAATCGTGATCGAGGGCGGGCGGCTGCCGGTCGCGCTGCTCGGGATGAGCTTCCTCAACCGCATGGAGATGAGGCGCGAGGGGGACACGATGATGCTCATCCAGCGCTACTGAACAGGATTCGGGATCGCGAGCGCGGATGACAGCGAGAAACACATTCCCGACGCGCTCAGGCGCCCCTGGACCCGAATCCTGAACAAGACCCTATTACTGTAAAAAAACCGGTGACCGATCGGTCACCGGTTTTTTTCGGAGTGGCCGAGGTCCTTGCCCGGGGCAACCCGGTCGCGCACCAGCTGCTTCAACTCAGGATTCAGCAAGACCCACACGTTACTTGGGCTTATCGTCGGAATCCTGACTCGTGGATTCTGAATCCTGCTTGTGGGTCACCAGCGAGAGCAAGTGGCCGAATTTGGTGCGCTTGGTGCTGAGGTAGCTCAGGTTCGACTTGCGCGGCGTCACCTCGATCGCTACCCGCTCCGTGACGGTGACGCCGTAGCGCGCGAGCGCCTGCACCTTGTCGGGGTTGTTCGTCAACAGGCGCGCCTTGTGCACGCCAAGGTCGAACAGGATGTGCGCGCCCGCCTTGTAATCGCGCATGTCCGCCGCAAAACCGAGCTCGTGGTTGGCCTCGACCGTGTCGTGGCCCTGGTCCTGGAGCGCGTAGGCCCGGATCTTGTTGAGCAACCCGATGCCACGGCCCTCGTCGAACATGTAAACCAGCACACCCGTGCGCGCCTGCTCGATCATCTTCAGCGCAATATCGAGCTGCTCGCCGCAGTCGCAGCGCTCGCTGCCGAATACATCGCCTGTGAGACATTGGGAGTGCAGACGCACGAGCGTCGTCTCCTCCGTGCGGATATCACCCTTGACCAGCGCTATGAAGACAGTCGACTCCAACCTGTCGGCGTAGACGACGAGCCGGAACTCGCCGGCCTTGCGCGTGGGCAGCATCGTCTCCGAGCGGCGGCGGATCTCGCGCTCGCCCTGCCGGTAGGCAATGAGGTCGGCGATCCTCAGGATCCGGATATTGTGCTCGCGCGCGAAGCGCTCGAGGTCCGGCATGCGCGCCATCGTGCCGTCTTCTTTCATGATCTCGCAGATCACGCCTGCGGGCTTCAGGCCCGCCAGCCGCGCGAGGTCCACTGCCGCCTCGGTGTGGCCAGGCCGCGCGAGCAACCCGCCGTCGACGGCCCGCAGCGTTTGCAGCCGGCCAGGCCGGATCAGGTCGGTGGGCTTGGCGCCGTCCGAGATCGCGGCGGCAATCGTCCGCGCCCGGTCGTGCGCCGACATGCCCGAGCCAACGCCCTCGCGAGCGTCGATGGGCGTGGCAAATGCGGTGCCGAACTTTGTCTGATTGCCGGTATCGTCGGTGATCAGAGCGAGACCGAGCTGGCGCATGCGCTCCTCGGTCAGGGCGAGTGAAACGAGACCCCGCCCGTGCGTTGCCATGAAGGTGATGGCCTCAGGGGTGGCGCGCTCCGCGGCAACGAAGAGATCGCCCTCGTTCTCGCGGGCCTCATCGTCTACCAGGATCACCATGCGGCCCTTGCGCACCTCGGGCAGGATCTGCTCGACGACGTACTCGCTGGTATTGTCTGTCGCGCTCATCGCTTCGCTGGTTGCTAAGTAACTAGGTGACTAAGTGACTAGGTGACTAAGTGACTGGGTGACTGGGTGATGAAGCAGCGCTGGCTCAGATTTTTGCGACGCAGTTACCTAGTCACCTAGTTACTTAGTCACAAACCGTCAGCCGCCGGGGCTACTGCGGCCGATCAGCCGCATGAACTCGGCACGCGTCTTGTCGGTGTTGAACTCGCCAGTGAATGCGGACGTGGTCGCGATCGAGTGCTGCTTCTGAATGCCGCGCATCACCATGCACAGATGCTGGGCCTCGATCACTACCGCGACGCCCACCGGCTTGAGCGTCTGCTCGATGCAATCACGGATCTGTGTGGTGAGGCGCTCTTGCACCTGGAGCCGCCGCGCGAACGCGTCCACCACTCGCGGGATCTTGGACAGCCCGACGATCTGGCCGTTCGGGATATAGGCGACGTGACATTTTCCGAAAAACGGCAGCACGTGGTGCTCGCACAACGAGTAGAGCTCGATGTCCTTGACGATCACCATCTGCTGGTATTTCTCGCGAAACATCGCCGAGCGCAGGATTCCCGCGGGATCGAGGTCGTAACCATGGGTCAGGAACTGCAATGCCTTCGCGACGCGCTCCGGTGTCTTCTGCAACCCCTCGCGCGCCGGATCCTCACCCAGGTCCTGCAATATGGCGCGGTAATTCTCGGCAATACGCTGCACCAGCACCGGGTTGTACTGGTCGCTGCGAGCGTAGCCGTCCATCTCGTTTTCTTCGACCACCTGCTTGCTGAGCGCCATGGCTTTGGGGATAACGGGTGAACAGTGAACAGTATGGACCTAGCCGGCCGCGCCGGCCTGCGACTTTCTACTCGTTTCCCACCGTTCACGGAGGTGACATTCTACCGCCCGAGCCGCTCCCGGACAGACTTGATGATGCCTTCCGTGTTGAGACCGACCGATGCGAGCTGAATTCCCGGGTCCCCCTGGTCGATGAAGCGGTCGGGCAGCCCCAGCTGCAGCACCGGGACGCTCCGACCCGCACGTTCCAGCGCCTCGAGGACAGCGCTGCCGGCACCGCCCATGATGACGTTTTCCTCCACCGTCACCAGCAGGTCGTGGCTGCCGGCGAGCTCCAGCACCAGCACCTCGTCGAGCGGTTTCACGAAACGCATATTCGCGACCGTCGCATCGAACTCCTCGGCCGCTTCGAGGGCGGGTTTCACCATGGACCCGAACGCGAGTAGCGCGACCTTCTTCGCACCGTGCCTGGAGCCGTTGGCGTGGCGGCGAATCTCGCCTTTGCCTACTGGCAGCGCGCTCATGTCCCGCACAATCTGGGCGCCCGGGCCAACGCCGCGCGGATAGCGCACCGCGACCGGCTGGCCCATCCGGAACGCGGTGAACAGCATCTGGCGGCATTCGTTCTCGTCCGACGGCGTCATCACCGTCATGTTGGGCAGACAGCGCAGATAGGTGAGGTCGAAACTGCCATTGTGGGTCGCACCGTCGGCACCGACCAGGCCGGCGCGATCGATCGCGAAGACGATCGGCAAATTCTGGATCTGCACGTCATGGATGAGTTGGTCGTAGGCGCGCTGCAGGAATGTCGAATAGATCGCCACCACTGGCTTGTAGCCCTCGCAGGCGAGCCCCGCGGCAAATGTCACCGCGTGCTGCTCGGCGATGCCGACATCGAAATAGCGCTCGGGATACGCCTCCGCGAACCGCACCATCCCCGAGCCCTCGCGCATGGCGGGCGTGATGCCGACCAGCTGCTCGTCGAGCGCCGCCATGTCGCACAGCCAGTCGCCGAACACCTGTGTGTAGCTCAACTTGCCGCCGGCTTTGCCGCTGACGATGCCGTTACTGGCGTCGAACTTGGACACCCCGTGGTAGAGCACGGGGTCAGCCTCGGCCAGCTTGTAGCCCGCGCCCTTGCGGGTGACGATGTGCAGGAACTGCGGCCCCTTGAGCTCTTTCATGTTCCGCAGCGTCGGGATCAGGGCATCGAGATCGTGACCGTCGATTGGCCCGATGTAGTTGAATCCCAGTTCCTCGAACAGGGTCCCGGGCGTCACCATGCCTTTCATGTGCTCCTCGGCACGCTTGGCGAGCTCGCCCAGCACCTTCTCGCCGGCGCGCTTCGCCGCGCTGTAGAAACGGCCGGACATCAGCTTGGCCAGATGCTTGTTCAACGCGCCAACCGGCGGGGAAATGGACATCTCGTTGTCGTTGAGGATCACGAGGAGATTGACATCCATCGCACCTGCGTTGTTGAGCGCTTCGAACACCATGCCGGCCGTCATCGCGCCGTCGCCAATCGCGGCTATGACGTGGCGTTCGACACCCGCGAGCTTGGAGGCTACCGCCATCCCCAGCGCCGCGCTGATCGAGGTGCTGGAATGCGCAGTGCCGAACGTGTCGTACTCGCTTTCCTCGCGGCACGGAAAGCCGGACAGCCCCTGCCACATGCGCATTCGCTTCATGTCCTCGCGGCGGCCGGTCAACACCTTGTGGCCGTACGTCTGGTGCCCCACGTCCCAAACAATGCGGTCATGCGGCGTGTCGAAGACGTAATGCAACGCGATCGTGAGCTCGACCGTCCCGAGATTGGAGGAAAGATGGCCGCCCGTTTGGCTAACCGACTCCAGTAGAAACGCGCGCAACTCCCCCGCGAGCCGCTTGAGCTGCCGCTCGTCGAGCTGGCGCAGCTCGCGCGGGTAGTTGATCGTGTTGAGCAGGTCGTACACCGGAGGATTTAGCGTTGAGTGCTGAGTGCTCAATGGTGATTCAATAACATTCTCTGGCATCTTGGCAAACCCTGGTGGTCGTGATTAGACACTCAACACTAAATCCTAACAGCCTGTTCGACTTGAGCCCGGACAGGCTGTTATTAGGAGTTTGCCGACCCAAGCTCGGCAAACTCCTCGGCAGTTAAAACTTCCGCAGCACGATGAAGTCCGCGAGCTGCTGCAGCCGCAACGCCCGCTCGCCGAACATCTCCAGCGCCCCGAGAGCCCGCTCGCGTAGCTCCTGCGCGAATTTCCGGGCCCCGCTCGCGCCCATGGCGCTGACGTAAGTCGGCTTATTGTTCCTCGCGTCCTTGCCCGCAGTCTTGCCCAGAGTCGCGGTCGGGGACTCGGCGTCGAGCACGTCGTCAACGACCTGGAACGCGAGGCCGATCAATTTCGCGAAGAGATCCACCTGCGAGAGTTCCCGTTCGCCCAGGCCGTTTCCGCAACGCACGCCAATCAGCGCGGCGGCGCGGATCAGCGCGCCCGTCTTGTGAATGTGCATAAACTCCAGCTCCGGCACGGTCAGCGTTTTTCCCGTGGACTCCAAGTCGATCTGCTGCCCTCCCGCCATCCCGCGCGAGCCCGCCGCCGCCGCCAGCAGCCTGACCAGTTCGAGCTGGACCCGCACGTCGTCGGCCAGCGGATACTCGCCCAGCAGCTGGAACGCCAGGCTTTGCAGGGCGTCGCCCACCAGAAGAGCCGTCGCGTCATCATACTCGACGTGGCAGGTGGGCTTGCCGCGCCTGAGCACGTCGTCATCCATGCACGGCAGATCATCGTGCACCAGCGAATAAGCGTGGATCAGCTCAACCGCAGCCGCGCCAATTTCCACGCGCCCCGGATCGGCCCCGGCGAGCTCTCCAGCGGCGAAGGCGAGCAGCGGGCGGGCGCGCTTGCCGCCGCCCAACACGGCGTAGCGCATGGCTTCGTGCAAACGCGACGGCGCGATGTCGGGCCCGGGCAGGACGCGCTTTAGGACGCTCTCGACGCGCTGGACGTTCTCGTGGGACCAGGCCTGGAAATCAGTCGTCACTCTTGAAGTCCCGCAGGACGCCCTCTTCGAGCAACTTGACCTGCTGTTGCGCGTCCTGGAGGGCCGCCTGGCAGAACTTGAGCAGTTCCGCGCCGCGTTTATAGGCTGACAACGATTGCTCAAGAGGCATCTGGCCGGCTTCCATACTGGAGACGATTTTCTCCAGTTCGGAGAGCGCCGACTCGAAGGTCTGGGGCGTCTGGGATTTCGGGGTCTTGGGCATGCGGGCGCCGCCCGATGGTAAAGGGGAAAGAGTAGCTTAGTCAGAAGGTTGGGGTCAACGCGAGCGGCGGCAGTCATGGCCGCCCCCCCCCAGCGTGGATACATCCAAACCCGACGCAGCCGCGTAGAGGATTGTGGGCGCAGTGCCCCCCTGGGCGGGGGGCACCCGCGCTAGAAAAACACACGGGATACAATGTCCGGCGCAAGCCCCGTTAGCATCGATCCGGGCGCTCTGCGCCCCTTTTTTTGGAGAGCGTTTGATGCATGCAACCCTGCCACGGCTTGATGTGAGCGATTTTCCCTCGATCCGCCGCAGGCGCCTGGAGACCCTCCAGGTCAATCTGGGCTACAAGTGCAACCAGAGCTGCTTGCACTGCCACGTCAATGCCGGCCCGACCCGAACGGAGATGATGGACCGCGAAACCATTTCCGATGTCATCGCCTACCTGAAGGCCTCGCGTGTAACAAACCTCGACGTGACGGGCGGGGCCCCGGAAATGAACCCCCATTTCCGCGGGCTCGTGCTGGCGGCACGGAACCTCGACGTGCACGTCATGGACCGTTGCAATCTGACCATTCTGGAGCAGCCGGGACAGGAAGACCTGCCGCAATTTCTTGCGGGCAACCGCGTGGAAATCGTCGCCTCACTACCGTGCTACCTGGAAGAGAACGTGGATGCGCAGCGCGGCAAAGGAGTGTTCGAAGCGAGTATCCGGGCGCTCAAGACGCTGAACGCGATCGGCTACGGGCAGCCGGAATCCGGCCTCGTGTTGAACCTCGTCTACAACCCGCAGGGCGCCTCCCTCCCGCCTTCGCAGGAGGGTCTCGAGCTGGATTATCACCGCCATCTCGGCGAGCGCTTCGGCGTGCGCTTCAACCGCCTGTTCGTGCTGACCAACATGCCGATCCAGCGCTTCGGGAGCATGCTGATTACCAAAGGCCAGTTCGAGCACTATATGGACGTCCTGAAAGGTGCCTACCGACCGGAGAACCTGGAGTCGGTCATGTGCCGTAATTTGTTGAGTGTGGACTGGCGCGGTTACCTCTATGACTGCGACTTCAACCAGATGCTGGGCTTGCCCCTCGCGTGGCGCGGCCGGCCTGCCGCGCATCTGCGCGACCTCATTGGCGCCGATCTCGATGGCAACCCCATCACGGTGAAAGATCACTGCTTCGGCTGCACAGCCGGGCAGGGTTCAAGCTGCGGTGGCGCCTTCTCCTGAGCTGAGTGACCTGTGACCCGTGACCCGTGACCACTTCGAGTTAGGCAATGACGTTCGATCCTGCCATGGCGCTGTACTTCTGGGGGTTTCTGCTCCTTTACGGCACGGTCATGTACGTGATCTCGCCGCACGCGCGCACGGTATCCAGTTTTTTCGCCGGAACGGACAACGCAGGGCGCCCGGCGAACGCCTGGGCCCTCACCTGCAGCATCTTCATTAGCTGGATCTTCGCGAAATCCGTCACCAACGCCGCCAATCTAGGTGCCTCTTTCGGCGTCGTCGGCGGACTCGCCTACGCCACCTACTGGCTGTCCATACCGCTGGCGGGGATCGTCATCTACCGGCTGCGCACACGACACGGCGCGACCGGCTTGGTGCCGTTCTTGATATCGAAGTACGGACGGCTCGCGGCGGTGGGCTTCACGCTGGCCATCCTGATCCGTCTCTACAACGAGGTGTGGAGCAACACGGCCGTCGTAGGCGCTTATTACGGCAAGCCGGGTGAATGGACGTTCATCGCCGCGGCGCTGCTGTTCACAGCCGTCACGCTTTTCTACAGCCTCAAGGGAGGGCTGCGCAGCTCGATCTTCACCGACATCATCCAGGCGGTACTCTTCGTCGCGGTGATGGCAGTGGTGTTGTTCGTGATCCTCCCCGAACATGGCGCTGCCCGGCTGCTGGCCACGGGCGAGTGGCGCCTCGATGCCGGTCTCGACCTGGTTTTCGTTGCGCTGCTGCAGGTGCTCTCCTACCCGTTTCATGACCCCGTACTGACCGACCGCGGGTTCATCACCGAGGAGAAAAAGATGCTGCGCGCGATGATCATCGCCGGCATCTTCGGTTTCGCTTGCATCTTCGCCTTCAGTCTGGTGGGCGTGCACGCCCGGCTCGAGGGTCTGCCTTCCGGGGACAACATGCCCGGCGCGGTCGCGCTGGCGTTCGGTGCCCTGCCCTACCTCCTCATGACGATCGTGATGGTCATGGCAGCCGGCTCAACCCTCGACTCGACCTTTTCCTCGCTCGCCAAATCGGTCGGGCAAGAAATGCCCCTGCTTGCCGGCCGCGCGCCGGGGCCGCGCGCCGTGACCATGGGCATGTGGGCGATGCTGGCGATCGCGGTTTTCGGCAATCTCCCAATGATCGCGGGAACCGACATCCTGAAAGCAACGACGCTGAGCGGGACCATGGTAATGGGGCTCGCGCCGGTCTTCCTGCTGGCCTCGTTCGTACAGTACTCGCCCTGGAGCTTCCACCTCGCGTTCTGGCCCGGCGTTGTGCTCGGCGTCATGCTCGCCGTGGGCGCGATCCCGCCAGCGTGGGCGATCGGGACCGGAAAATACGCGCTGTTGCTTGGCACCAATGCCTATGGCCTGGCGATCTGTCTGAGCGGCTTCCTCCTCCCCCTCGCGTGGCAACGCTTGATCGCACGACCCGCATGAGCCCCGATTCACGATTCTCGATTCACGATTCCCGGCCTGGGCGGGCCTGCCCGCTTTCCTACCGCTATGCCCCCGCTTCGCTCGCGCGTGAACCCGAGCTCGTCGCCGACACGCTCTATGTCGTTGGCGGCCTCTACGGCAACCGTTCCGCGCTCGCCAGCATTCTCGAGCTCGCCGCAGCCGAGATGGGTCGCGCAGCGGTGGTCTTCAATGGGGATTTCAACTGGTTCAACGTCGATGCGGAGGGTTTCGAGTCCATCAACCGCACCGTCCTCGAACACGTAGCGCTGCGCGGGAACGTGGAAACCGAACTCGCCGGGAACGATGCCGCGGCGGGCTGTGGTTGCGGCTATCCGGACTGGGTAAGCGACGCCGAGGTCGGGCGCTCGAACGCGATCGTGGAGCACCTGCGTGACACCGCACGCGCATTCCCCGAGCTGCGAGAGCGCCTCGGCCTGCTCCCCATGAACGTCGTCGCCCGGGTCGCCGGGGCCCGCGTCGCGATCGTGCATGGAGACGCGGAGTCCCTGGCCGGCTGGGGGTTCTCCCAGGAAGCGCTGGACGACCCGGGGCAGCTCGCGAGGGTCAGCCAGTGGTTCGACGAGGCCCGCGCGGACGTCTTTGCCAGCAGCCACACTTGCCTGCCGGTGGCTTGCGAGCTTCCCGGCGGGCGTGTTCTCGTCAACAACGGCGCCGCCGGCATGCCCAACTTCCGAGCGACGCGACACGGCGTCATCACGCGAATCAGCGGGACGCGGGCGCTCGCGACCGAAGCGCTTTACACGGTTTACGCCGGTGACGTCCGCGTCGAGGCGCTGCCCGTGCGTTACGACGCCGCTCGTTTCGAGCGCGAGTTTCTCGCGAACTGGCCAGCGGGTTCGGCCGCTCACGCCTCGTACCATCCCCGGATCACGCGCGGCCCGAACTATGAGGCGGACCGGGCGATCCGTCGCCATGCTGCGCCGATCGACTCGTCCCGCCGGCACCCGTTACGACAGGAAAATCCGACATGACAAAAAACAGGCTCGTGCTGATCATCGTGATCGCGATCGCGATTGCGGCGTTCTTCATCTTCGACCTTGGGCGCTTCTTCACCCTCGAGTTCTTCAAGTCGCAGCAGGCGGCGATCGACGCGCACTTCACCGCGAACCCGTTACAGACCGCGGCCATCTTCTTCGTCATCTATGTCGCGGTGACCGGGCTTTCGCTGCCGGGGGCAGCGCTGATGACGCTGATCGCCGGTGCGATTTTCGGTCTGTTGTGGGGCACCGTGATTGTGTCGTTCGCCTCCAGCCTGGGGGCGACACTCGCGTTCCTGGCTTCGCGCTTTCTCTTCCGCGACGCGATACAGAGCCGGTTTGGCGACAGCCTCAAGGCGATCAATGCGGGCGTCCAAAAGGACGGCGCCTTCTATCTCTTCACG
Organism: Betaproteobacteria bacterium; assembly: GCA_032123035.1. Classification (GTDB taxonomy): domain Bacteria; phylum Pseudomonadota; class Gammaproteobacteria; order Burkholderiales; family SG8-41; genus SG8-41. The sequence continues at coordinate 15,933 of JAQBFV010000174.1, forward strand.
CTGCGCCTGGTGCCCGCTTTCCCGTTCTTCGTGATCAACCTCGTGATGGGCCTCACGCCGATCCGGCCGTGGGCCTTCTACGGGATCAGCCAGATCGGCATGCTCGCCGGCACCATCGTCTACGTGAATGCCGGCACCCAGATCGCCAGGATCGAGTCGCTGCGCGGCATCCTGTCGCCCGAGCTCATCATTTCCTTCACTCTGCTCGGCGTCTTCCCGCTTATCGCCAAATGGGCCGTCAACGCAATCAAGGCACGCAAGGTGTACGCGAAATGGCAGCGGCCGCGGCACTTCGAGCGCAATCTGGTGGTGATCGGCGCGGGCTCGGCCGGCCTCGTTTCGGCCTACATTGCGGCTGCGGTCAAGGCCAAGGTGACCCTGGTCGAGAAGCACAAGATGGGCGGCGACTGCTTGTATACCGGCTGCGTGCCGTCCAAGGCGCTCATCAAGTCGGCGCGCCTGCTCTCGCAGATCCGGCGCGCGCCCGAATTCGGGCTCAAGTCGGCGAGCGCCGAATTCGACTTTGCCGACGTGATGGAGCGGGTGCAGCGCGTGGTGAAGACGATCGAGCCCCATGATTCAGCCGAGCGCTACACGAGCCTGGGGGTCGAATGCATCGAGGGAGAGGCAAAGATCACCTCGCCCTGGACGGTCGACGTGAGGACGCCGGCCGGGGTGCGCACGCTCACGACGCGGGCCATCGTCATCGCGGCAGGCGCCCGGCCCGTCGTGCCGCCGATCCCCGGCATCGACGAGGTCGGCTATCTCACCTCGGACACGGTCTGGCAGCTGCGTCAGCTCCCGAAACGGCTGGTCGTCCTGGGCGGCGGGCCGATTGGCTCCGAGCTGACCCAGGCCTTCGCGCGTCTCGGATCGCAGGTCACCCAGGTCGAGATGCTGCCGCGCATCATGATCCGCGAGGATCCCGAGATCTCCGACCTGGTGATGGGCCAGTTCCGGAAGGAAGGCGTCAACGTCCTGGTCAACCACAAGGCCAAGCAGTTCAAGGTCGAGAACGGCGAGAAAGTCCTCATTGCCGAGCACGAGGGGCGTGACGTACGCATTCCCTTCGACGAGCTGCTGTGCGCCGTGGGGCGCGTTGCGAATACCTCGGGTTACGGGCTGGAGGAACTCGGCATACCGACGACGAAAGCGCGCACGGTTGAAACCAACGAGTATCTGCAGACCCTTTACCCCAACATTTTTGCCTGCGGCGATGTCGCGGGACCGTATCAGTTCACACACACCGCCGCTCATCAGGCTTGGTACGCGGCGGTGAACGCCTTGTTCGGCCGCTTCCGCAAATTCAAGGCCGACTACTCGGTCATTCCTTGGGCAACGTTCACCGAGCCGGAAGTCGCGCGCGTGGGCCTGAACGAGACCGAAGCAAAGGAAAAGAACCTCCCGTACGAGGTTACGACCTACTGCATCGACGATCTCGATCGGGCCATTGCCGACGAGGAAGCGCACGGCGTCGTCAAGGTGCTCACCGTCCCCGGCAAGGACCGGATCCTTGGCGTCACCATCGCTGGAGAGCATGCGGGCGACCTGATCATCGAGTACATCGCTGCCATGCGCCATGGCATCGGTTTGAACAAGATTCTCGGCACCATCCACATCTATCCGACCCTCGCCGAGGCCAACAAGTACGCTGCAGGTGTATGGAAAAAAGCTCACACGCCTAAGGAATTACTAAGGTGGGTCGACAAATATCACGCCTGGATGCGCGGCTGACCCGGTTCAAGGTTCAAGGTTCAAGGTTCAAGGTTCAAGAAAAGTTGGACGGGTTTCGAATACGGAGTTCCCCGCATTGAACTTTGAACCCGGAACTTGGAACATGGAACTCTGAGGAGCGAAGCCCGAAATGCTTTCGATCATCATCCCCTGCCTGAACGAAGCCGAGGGCATCGCGCGCACGCTCGCGACGCTCGAGCCGGTGCGCCGCCGCGGCGCGGAGGTGATCGTGGTCGATGGCGGAAGCGACGACGGGACGACGGAACGCGCTGCGCCCCTGGCCGACGTCGTAATCGCGGCACCGCTCGGCCGCGCCTCGCAGATGAACGCAGGTGCTGACCGCGCCCGGGGCGAGATCCTGCTGTTTCTGCACGCCGATACGCTGCTGCCGGAAGCGGCTGATGGCCTCGTCATCGACGGCCTCAAGCGCGCGCGTCGCAGCTGGGGGCGCTTCGATGTCAGGATCGACGGCCGGCACCCCCTCCTGCGAGCAGTTGAGCGCTTGATGAACGCACGCTCGCGCCTGACGGGCATTGCAACCGGCGATCAGGCCATCTTCGTCACGCGCACGCTCTTCACCGCTGCGGGTGGTTTCCCCGACATACCGCTGATGGAGGACATCGAGCTGTCGAAGCGCCTCAAGCGCTTCGGTTTGCCCCTGTGCCTCAATCACTGCATCGTCACCTCGGGACGACGCTGGGAGAAACGCGGCGTGCTGCGCACCATCTTGCTCATGTGGGGGCTGCGGCTGGCGTACTGGCTGGGTGCCGATCCGCGCCGCCTGGCAGTGCGCTATGGCGGCCGCTGATCCCGGCACGACCTGCCTCATCGTATTCGCGCGCGCCCCGCAGCCCGGCGCGGTGAAGACCCGTCTGATACCGCTGCTTGGCCCAGAAGGCGCCGCGGCGCTGCATGCGCGGCTGGTGAAGCACACGCTCGCGACCGTCAGCAAAGCGGCGCTCGGTGCGGTCGAGCTGCACTGCGCCCCGGATTGCCACGACGAGTTCTTCCGCTTCTGCAGCGATCGTTACCGTGCGGACCTCGTGGCCCAAGCTGACGGGGATCTCGGCGCGCGCATGGCTGCCGCTGTGAGCGCCGCCCTCACGGTTCATGCGCGCGTGCTTTTAATAGGCAGCGACTGTCCGGCCCTCACCGCGCGCCACCTGCGGCAGGCCAATCAGGCGCTGCTCGATGGGGCCGCTGCCGTGCTCGTCCCGGCGGAGGACGGCGGCTACGTGCTGCTGGGCCTTACGCGTTCAGACAAGCGCCTCTTCGACGGCATTGCCTGGGGCAACGACACCGTGCTCGCGGATACCCGCGCGCGCCTTCGCACGCTCGGCTGGCGCTCGCCCGAGCTCGAGACCTTGTGGGACATCGACCGGCCGGAAGATTACCAGCGGCTCATCAAATCGAAACTGCTCGACGAGCTTCCCGCCACGCGCTAGGCTTTGCTGCAGTACTTCCGGAAATGCGTGCTTCCGTCGCTCGTCGCTCGTCAGTCGTCAGTCGTCAGTCGTCAGTCGTCAGTCGTCACTAAGCATTGCACATGAGACACGCAACCCTCGTCTCCGTCAGCGATCTCTCCGCACATCTCAACGACCCCGATTGGATCGTGTGCGACTGCCGCCACGATCTCGTTAAGACCGACGCGGGCCGCAGCGCTTACGCGCAAGCCCATATTCCCAGCGCGCGCTTCGTACATCTCGATGAGGACCTGTCGGCTCCGCTGACGGGACGCAACGGCCGCCACCCCTTGCCCGATCCGGCGAAGTTCGTGGCACGCCTAGGCTCGCTTGGTATCGACAACGGCAAACAGGTTGTCGCCTATGATGCGACCGGCGGTGCCTACGCTGCGCGGCTCTGGTGGATGTTGCGATGGGTCGGACACGAGGCCACCGCCGTGCTCGACGGCGGATGGGATGCGTGGCTCGCCGCCACACATCCCATCACGGACCAACTTCCGCCGATAAAGGCGGCTCGATTCAACATGCGCGTCAGGAACGAGGCGGTACTTGATGCAGAATCCATCCTCGCGAGTCGTGGTATGCCCGGGCCGCTTATGCTGGATGCCCGCAGCGCGGACCGCTTCCGCGGCGAGAACGAGACGCTCGACCCGGTCGGCGGGCACATCCCCGGCGCGCTCAACCGGTTCTTCAAGCTCAACCTGGACGCTGACGGCCGCTTCAAGCCGGCCGCAACGCTGCGCGCGGAGGTCGAAGCAGCGCTCGGCGCCGCACCATCGTCCGATATCGTTCATTACTGTGGCTCGGGCGTCACCGCGTGCCACAACCAACTCGCGATGGAGATCGCCGGTCTTGCGGGCTCCCGTCTCTATCCTGGCTCGTGGAGTGAATGGTGTAGCGACCCGTCGCGGCCTATCGCCACGGGCGGCTAAGGTTCAAGGTTCAAGGTTCAAGGTTCAAGGTTCAAGGTTCAAGGTTCAAGGTTCAAGGTTCAAGGTTCAAGGTTCAAGGTTCAAGGTTCAAG
>JAQBFV010000175.1:0-3896 GCA_032123035.1 Betaproteobacteria bacterium
GTGACGGGCCTGTCCGGCGTCGACAGCTCCTGTTCCCACTTCGCCAGGCTTTGCTTTATCAGCTCGATGGTCTCGACGTTGTAGCGCTGCAATTGAATGTCGCTCGTCGCCCTGACGCTCTCCATCAGCGACGGCTGTCTGGTGGTTTTGTTCATCACCGGTTCCGGATTGGTGGAGGCATTGACCACGATGACCGCGGCGTGGCGGGGTGTCTGTCGGCCAGACTTCTCGACGAATGCTTTGGGCCCGCCCGCTGCCTCGATGATGTCAAACGATGCGAGGAGACCAAGGTTGTCGGTGATGCCGCCGTCCACGAAATGGGCGTATTCGCCCTTGTCCTTGTCGAGGTAGGCTGCGAGGCCGTCAACCAGCTGGATCATCCGCTCATCGCTCCCCGCCCGCTGTCGCATCGCAACCAGCAATTCTCGCGCTGCGGACTCGCAGCCCGGATAGTTCTGGACAACGACCGGGTGGAACACCACCGGCACCGCGGACGAGGCGGCGACGGCCCGCGCGACCGGGAACGACGCCAGGTCGGAGCAGAGCAGGTTGAAATACTCCTGCAGGAAAGAGAAGCGGACTCGGTAGCCGAGGTCCGAAGCGTTCAAGAGAATGAGCGGATGGTTCTCCTGGATCATGTCCGCGAAGGTCGCCCCGTGGAACACGTTCTCTTCATAGTACTCGATCGCCCATTCGGTGCGCCCCGTGGTCCTAAACCAGTTGAAGGGATTGAAAAGCTTGGCCCTCAACGCGCTCTCGACATCGCGCCTGAGGAAGATCGTCTCGAAGTCGGTGAAGATGCGCTCGCCGTGCAGGCCGTAGTAGGCGGCCGTGAAACTGCCGCCCGAGACGGAACTGATGATGTCGACCTCGTCCAGCAGTTTCCTCGAGTGACCCTGGATCGAGACCTCGATGTCGCGCAGCGCTTTCAACACGCCGTAAGACAAGGCGGCGGCGCGCGTGCCCCCGCCCGAAAACGCCAGGCTTATTCCAACGTCGTTCGGCCGCGTGTCCTGAGTCCACACCTTGAGCGAGTAGCTCTTGGTCGCGGGCCCAGCCCCGAGCGGAGCGTTTTTCACGACTCCGTAGGACGCGCAGCCGGAAATCAACAGCAAAACCGCAAGCGTAATGGAGTGCAGCTTGATCACGATTTTCCCCACCAGTTGACCTGAATTGGGTGCGCCCACGCCGACGCCGGGAGGCGCCCGGCGTCACCCGTTTGAATTGTTACCCCTCTGATCTCAAACAGCAAGTGCACCCTTTGTGCGAGATAAAGGCGGAGCGACCACACGTAAGGCGGTGACGGGTGCGCTGACGCGACTTCATTTATCAATCCTCTTGACGCGCAGCGCCGTAATTCTTCCCTCCCTCTCAGGGGGAGGGACCAGAGGGTGGGGGTGGGTTTATAGTTTCATCACCTATCACCCATCTGGAGTAACAAAATGGACTGGATCTCTTTATTCATCGCCGGCGTATTCGAGTGGGGCTGGCCTGTTGGCCTCAAGCTCGGCTGGACCGATAAAGGCGCGCACGCGGGCTGGATCGCGTTTGCCATCGTCTGCATGGCGGTGAGCGGCGGGCTGCTGCTCTACGCACAACGGACCATTCCCATGGGAACGGCCTACGCGGTGTGGACGGGAATCGGCGCAGTGGGAACGTTCGTGCTCGGGATACTGCTCTTTGCCGAAGCAGCGACCTTGTTGCGGTGGTTCTTCGTGGGGCTGATCGTCATCGGTATACTGGGGCTCAAGTTTTCCACCACGCAGTGAACTTTGCGCTCCCGCTCTCGGGGTAGCGAGTAGTGAATTAGACGGGAATCGCGGACACAATCAGGAGGTTGCTCGCATGCCATTCTTTTACGACCCCCATTTCTGGATCGCGCTCGTTGCGCTCCTGATCGGTTTGGCAGTTGCCTTCGCGATACGGCTGATCGCCGCCTATTACGCGCGGCGCAAGGGCAGCAAGTTCGCCGACGCGTTCGTGCGCAACGCAAGCCGCCCGCTACTGTTCCTTTTGCCGCTCTTCTTCGGGCGAGCAGTGCAACCGCTGCTTGACATCACTCCGACCGTCGCCCCCATCGTGCGGCATGCGGCAACGTTGGTCATGATATTTCTCTTCGCCTGGCTGCTCGTTTCCCTGACTTCGATGTTCAGGCAGCTGCTTACTGAACGGCTGCTGAGCGGCGTGCGCGATGATATCGGGGCGCGACGCGTCCTGACTCGTGTGAGCATACTGGGGCGCGCGCTCGCAATCGTCATCGTCGTGTTGAGCGGCGCGGCGATGCTCATGACTTTTCCCGGGGCGCGCGCGATCGGGGCCAGCATTTTTGCGTCCGCCGGCATCGCAGGGGTGGTGCTCGGCATCGCGGCTCGCCCGGCAGTGGAGACGCTCATTGCGGGATTGCAGATCGCCTTGACCGAGCCCATTAGTATCGAGGACGTCGTAATCGTCGAGGGCCAATGGGGCCGGATCGAGGAGATCACTGCGACCTACGTCGTCGTCCGGATCTGGGATCTGCGGCGCCTGATCGTGCCAATTACTTATTTTTTGCACCAGCCATTCCAGAACTGGACGCGCGCCGGAGACGACCTCCTGGCCCAGGTCACGGTCGAGGTTGATTACAGCACGCCGGTGGAGGAGGTGCGCACACGCGCCGGCGAGATCGTCGCCGAGTCGAAATTCTGGGACGGTAAATTCTGGAATCTTCAGATGACCGAGGCCACGGAGCGGACGATCCGGCTGCGCGTGCTGGCGAGTGCCGCGAGTTCCGAGGCTGCCTGGGACATGCGGTGCGAGATTCGGGAGCGGCTGGTGGAGTATCTGCAGAAAGCGCATCCTTGGGCGTTGCCAAGAATTCGCACCAGCAGCGTCGAGACGGCGGCTGCCGTGGCATAACCGGATTGACGCAGAGTCGATGGCACACGATCCTGAATCGACTTCTTCCACGGCGCGGCCGCCGAAAAGATCTGCCGTGCGCCTTGCGCTCTGGGCTGGCGCTGTGTTTGGCGCGCTGGTGCTCGTTCTGGCCGTGCTGTTTGTGGTTGGTATTTCGCTTCCAGGGGACTTCGCGCGCGCCCCTCTCGAGGGCCTGCTGAGCAAGGCCTTCGGCGTCCCGACCCGGATCGAAGGGCCCCTGAACCTGCGGACGGGGTTGGTCGCGAGCGTAGAGGGCGGGGCGCTGATCCTGGCCGACCCGTTGGATCCCGGCGCGCCGCCGCTCGCGCGCGGCACCCGCCCAAGCGTACGGATCGATTTGGTCGCGCTGCTGCGCGGCGCGGTCAAGCTCGATGACATTACGGGCGAACGCTTGGAGGCGAGGCTCGTGCGCGCTGCCGACGGGCGAGGCAATTGGGCGCCGCTATTTGCGACTTCCGGTGGCACTTCACCTGTCACGTTTGCGGGCATTGGCCGGCTCCGAATTGCATCCGTCGAAGTAAGCTACCAAGGGCAGGGCGGGGCGGAACCCTTGCGATTCCAGGTCAAAGGCTTCAACGGCACGCTCGGGGAGCGCGAGCCGGCGACGGCGCGCGGAACATTATCATTTAAGGACCGAACGCTCGCGATCGACGCGAGTAGCGCGTCGCTCGCCGACTTGCTGGCGTCTGCGAAATCGATCCCGCTTCAGGCGACGATCGACTTGTCTGGCGCGCGCCTCAAGGTAAACGGCAACTACGTGCTAGCCGATGCAGCGCTTGAGGGGAAGTTCGAGCTCACGGCCGAGAACGCCGATAAGGCGCTCGGCAAGCTTTATTTATAGATGGTCAGTACGCCTCAGGCGAATAAGCCGGGAGTTTTTGATCAGCAAATATTTTTTCAAATTGGGTAAATCTCTGTCGGCCATTTATAACGGGAACACTGACCCAATCCTCTCCAATCAGAGGGCGGGCATAGCGTAC
>JAQBFV010000176.1:0-7921 GCA_032123035.1 Betaproteobacteria bacterium
GGGCGCGGGCGAGCGCTATAACCCAAGGCTGATGGAGAAGTGGGGCATCTAACTGCCGTGATCCGTGATCCGTGATCCGTGATCCGTGATCCGTGATCCGTGATCCGTGATCCGTGATCCGTGATCCGTGATCCGTGATCCGTGATCCGTGATCCGTGACGATGTGATGTGTTGAAGTTGAAAGGCAGGGAAATGGTCAAGAAAAGCACCAGGAAGGCGGCGTCGCGATCGAAGGGAAGGGCGCGGGCGCCGCAGTATCCGCGCATTGACGAGCGGGCCGCGGCGAATTTCGTTTCATTGCAGGAAATCGTGCAGGCCGCGCGGCGCAATCTGCCACGGGCGCTGTGGGATCATCTTTCCGGTGGTTCGGATTCGGAAACCACCCTGGCCCGCAACCGGCAAGCGTTGGACAGCCTGGCGCTGCGACAACGCGTGCTGGTGGACGTGCGGGAGATCGATATCACCACGACGCTGCTCGGAAAGAAGCTCGCCAGCCCGGTGTTCCTGGCCCCGGTCGGCGGGTTTGTCGGCTTCGCGCATCCCGAGGGCGCGCGCAATGTGGCGCGGGCCGCGGTTGCTCACGGCACCACGGCCTTCATCAGCACGGCCGCGAAGCCGGGCCTCGAGGCGGCGGCTGAAGCGGTCAAGGAGCCGCTCATCTTCCAACTCTATGTGCGCGCCGACCGCAAGTGGGTGGAAGACATCCTGGATCGAGCCAAAGCCGCTGGTTACCGTGCGCTGTGCGTGTGCGTGGACCGGAATTACTACGGTCGTCGCGAGCGCGACATCATCAGCCGCGCCAACGTGCGCGAGGGATTCGGCGATCCGAAGTACCAGATGGGTCTCACGTGGGACGACATGAGCTGGATGAAGCAGCGCATGGGCGCGCCGCTCATTTTGAAGGGCATCGCAACGGCCGAGGATGCGCGCCTCGCCGTGGAGCACGGCGCCGACGTCGTCTACGTTTCCAACCACGGCGGGCGGCAGCTCGACCACGGGCAGGGCACCATTGAGGTCCTGCCGGAAGTGGTGGACGCCGTGGGCGGTCGTGCGGAGATTCTGTTCGATGGCGGGATTCTCCGCGGCACCGACGTCGTGAAGGCGCTCGCGCTCGGCGCGCGCGCGGTGGGCGTGGGCAAGCTGCTCGGCTGGGCGCTCGGCGCAGCGGGCGAGGCGGGCCTCAAGCGCATGCTCGAGCTGATGGACGTGGAAATTCGCACGGCGTTGGGGTTGATGGGGGTCACCTCTCTCGACCAGCTCAATCCGTCGTGGGTGCGGCCGGCCCAGCCGGTGCGGCCCGCGACCCAGACGAATGCGTATCCCTGGTTCGAGGGCCAGCTGAAGAAATGGTGATGAGTACTGGTGATGGGAACTAGTGATGAATACTGGTGATGAGAGGCAGGTTGTACATCACCATTTTTCATCACCATTAATCATCACCATCTTTCATCACCATTGGAGGCGATTGTTATGAAAACGCGAGAAATCCCGCTGAGGCTGGCACCCAGATTGAAGGCGATCATGGCCCAGGAATATCCGCGCTTTTCCGACGCGGAATATTCACGCCGGCACAAGGCGCTGGCGGCGGCGATGCAGGAGGTAGGGGCGGACACGCTGTTGGTCGTCACCGAGAACCGTTCCGGCAACGCGCCGCAGTGGGTGACAGGCTGGCCCGGGACGGTCGAGGCGTACGTCGTGTTCCGGCCCGGCGAGAAGATGTGGATGACGGTGGAGTGGGTCAACCACTATCCCCTGGCGAAGAAAATGTGCGCCCACATGGACGTGGTGTGGGGTGAGCACCGCGGGCCGGAGAAGCTGCTCGCGGAGTTGAAGCGCCGCGGCGCGAAGCGCGTCGGAGTCGTCGGGCCTCTGCGCGTCGCCCGCTATCGGGCGCTGGAGCAGCACTTCGAGCTGGTCTCGCTCGACGCGAAGTACATCCGCATGCGCATGGTGAAGTCGGAGGAGGAGCTCGACTGGATTCGCATCGGCGCGGCGATGTCCGACGCGGGGCTCGCGGCGCTGCTGGCGGGCACGAAACCGGGGCTCACCGAGCGCGAGCTGGGCGCGATCGTCGAGAGCGCGTACATCAAGCACGGCGGCACGACGATGATCCATTACATCGGCGTGACGTCCATGAAGAAGCCCCACATCTACGTGCCGCCGCAGCACCACTCACCGCGCAAGGTGAAAAAGGGCGACATGGCGTTCTGCGAGCTATCGGCCTATTGGTGGGACTATGCGGGCCAGGTGCTGCGCACGTTCACGGTGGGCACGGAGGCGACACCGCTCTACCGGGACCTGTACGAGACGGCGGAAGCGGCGTTCGACGCAGTGACGAAGGTCGCGCGCCACGGCACGACGATGCAGGAGATCGTGGACGCGACCGGCGTGATCGAGAAGAACGGCTTCACGATCTGCGACGATCTGATGCACGGTTTCGGCGGCGGCTACTTCCAGCCGATTCTTGGTACCCGCAGCCGCATGGCGGGTCCACTCCCGGCCATGACGCTGGAAGAGAACATGACGGTGGTCGTGCAGCCCAACGTCATCACCCGTGACCAGAGCGCGGGGGTGCAGGTCGGCGAATTGATTCGGGTGACGCGCACGGGGTTCGAGCGTTTGCACCGCGCGAAGCGGGGATTGTTCCGCGTCGGCTAAGGCAATACTGAACCGCTAAGTCGCCAAGACCGCCAAGAAAAGCAAAACAATAATTGAACCGCCAAGACGCCAAGAGAACCAAGAAATAGACAGGATTAACAAGATTCACAGGATTAACAGGATTAAAGCAATCAATTCCCCTCCTGCCGCCTCCCCTCCTGCCGCCTCCCCTCCTGCCCGAGGAGGGGTGGATGCGAAGCAGACGGGGTGGTGGGAGAGCCGGGGAGGTCGTAGGAGGGGTGGATGCGAAGCAGACGGGGTGGTGGGAGAGCCGGGGAGGTCGTAGGAGGGGTGGCGCCATCCGTTTCTTCCGTATTCTCGCCACGCAGAAGGCGGCTCGAAACTCCCCTCTCCATCCCAGGGCGAGGGGCGGGGGTGAGGGTCGGCGCCGGCAATCCCTTGGCCCGGGTCGGACCTGCGCAATGCGTTGATGCGCAAGAACATCATGCCTGATATCGCGGGAATTTGACGCTTAGAACTGAATTTTCGGGCGTCTAAGTGCGCGTCTAAGCGACAATCCAGTTGGAAGCCCGTAATTCCAAACGTGTTTCCTGTATGCCCTCTTGGCGTTGTCTTCGCGACCTTGTATTTGTTCTTATTATTGAATCCTTCGCGCCCTTCGCGGTAAGGCTGTTATTTTCCTTGGCGCCCTCCGCGGCCTTGGCGGTGAAGCTTTTATTTTCCTTCGCGGATTGGCGTCCTTCGCGGTAAAGCTTTTCCGTTCCTTGGCGACCTTGGCGGTTCAGCTTTTCAACGGCGATAATGGAGGGATGAAGAAGAAAACGCCGCCACGCTGCGACGTTGCGCTGCTCGTGGACGAGGAGACGGGCAAGTACGCGGACTCCGGACGATTCATTCCTGAATCCGACGACGTCGAAGAGAAGGTCGTGCGGGCCCTGCGCAAGAATTACAGCCGGGTCGAGGTGGTGCCGTTCTCGCCCAAGGTCGTCGAGACCATTCAATGGCTGCGCCAGCTGCGCCCCAAGATCGTGTTCAACCTGACCGAATGGGTCAAGGGCGACCGCAAGCTCGACGCCGCGATTACGGGACTGCTCGATGTGTTGAGATTTCGCTACACGGGCACCGGGCCTGACGGGCTGCGGCTGGCGCGCGACAAGGCGCTTTCCAAACAGATCGTCGCCGAGTTCGGCGTGCCAGTGCCGCGCTATTTCGTCGCGGACGGTCCGCGAGAGCTGCGCGGACACGACCTGGGCTTCCCGCTCATCGTGAAGCCGCTGTTCGGGGACGGCTCGGACGAGGTCAACAAGCACTCGATGGTGCGCAACGAAAAGCAGCTGCGTGCGCGCGTGAGCGCTCTTCGCAGGCGCCTGGGGGAGCCCGCCGTGTGCGAGGAGTTTATCCCGGGCAACGACCTCTACGTCGGTCTCCTGGGTAACGAGCCGCGCGTGTTGACGCCGGTCGAGCTCGTCGTGCGGAGCACCCATCGTGCGGCGCCACAGTTCGCGACCTACCGCTTGAAGAACGATCCGCGCTACCGCGCGCGCTGGGGCGCGCACTATCGCCGCGCCCGGCTCTCCCCGGCGCAGATGCGCCAGGTGCGCGAGGTGAGCCGGCGCATCTTCCAGGCGCTGAAGCTCCGCGATTATGCGCGGCTCGACTTCCGATTGACGCCCGAGGGTGCGATCTACTTCATCGAGGCCAATCCCAACCCGGACCTGGATCCGTACGCGCTCAACCGCACTGGCTGCTTCGCCGGCGTGCCGTACGCAAAGCTGGTTCGCGCGATCGTGGAGTCCGCGCGCGGTCGTTGACCGCGGGCCGGCGCGCGGCTACGCGCTGCGCGAGCTGGACATCGCGTTGTAGACCCACCCGAACAACGCCCCGCCGACCGCGCCGTCCACGACTCCGTAGAGCGTTGCGATGACCACCGGCCCGAAGGTCGTTCCGGGATGGTAGCCAGGGTAAATGGAAGCGACGAGCTGCAAGAAGGCCTGACCGTAGCCCGGCCAGATCACGTTTGCAGAACCAACGATCAGGACGGCGCCGCCCCAAAACAAACCGGACGTCGCGGCCAACGCGGTGATGTTGAATCGCATATTGCCTCCTTTTGAGAAAGACACCTGGCGCATGACCCGGGCGAACGAGGCGCGGGCCTGACGCGCGATGGATCTTCGGGACCCTTGCCCATTAAACACCCGCACGAGGCGGTGTGTCATCTGCTCACCGCATCGCGAGGCTACGATGCCCCGGGGGCATGTCTTGCGACCGGAGGATTCAAATGTCTAGAAGTTATCTCAAAAACAACACAGCCACGGAACCACACGGAAATAGTTGTTTCATTACAGCCCACTTCGAAGTTCAGGTCTTCGTCCGTGTAATTCCGTGTGATTCCGTGGTTAAGGATCCTGTGGTTTTCCGGGTATTTTGAGACCGGTTCTAAACATCCGTCGGCCAATCAGCTGTTTCCGGTCCAGGTCACCCGCTGTCAGCCGCGCCGCTTGAGGATAGGATCCGTCAGTGTCGAAAGCCGCGCCCGCTGCCCACCGTCTCCGTCGAAGTTGGAGGGATCGAGCCAGTGCCGAAATGCTTGCTCGAGCTCGGGCCATTCCTTATCGATGGCCGCATACCATGCCGTATCGCGGCTGCGGCCCTTGTAGATCGTCGCCTGCCGGAAGATTCCTTCGTATGAAAATCCCAGCCGCTGCGCGGCGGCGCGCGAGGGCGCGTTGAGCGAATCGCACTTCCATTCATAGCGGCGGTAACCCAGCTCGAAGGCCCGCTTCATCATGAGGTACATCGCCTCGGTTGCCGCCGGCTTGCGCTGCAGCAGCGGCGAGAATGTGATGTGGCCCACTTCGATCACGCCGTGCTTGGGATCAATTCGGAGGTAGCTCGCCACACCGACGGCCCTGCCACTCGCCCGGTCCACGATCGCGTGAAACAGGGGATCCTCGCGAGGACAAACCTCTTCCATCCAACTCCGATACGCCGCAAATGAGTCGAAGGGCCCGTAATGCATATAGGTCCAGTTGCGGCCTTCCGCGTCGAAGCCGTTTGCCCGATAGAGATCTTCTGCATGCCGGCCGGGGTCGAGCGGCTCGATGCGGCAAAAACGCCCCGTCATCGGCTCGCGAGGCGGCAGCGGCGGTGGCGTCCAATCCGGCAGCGGCGCGCCCACGGGCTGGCCCAGCGCATTTTTATATTCCGGGGGCATCAGATGGGTCACGCTTTCGCGGTATTCAAATAGTGATGTGTACTGGTGATGAGTAATGGTGATGGGAACTGGTGATGAAAACTCTTGGCAAGGACGGACCTTCGGGCGAATACCAACCTTACTCTTGCCGTACTACGGTTTCCCATCACCATTTCTCATCACCATCATTCATCACCATTTCCCATCACCCTGTTTTCTGCTGTTGTTGCCACCAGCGCTTCAGCCAGCCGGCATTGCCGCCGACCTCGACGATTTCCATCAGCGTCTCAGGCATCGGAGGGTACTCGCGTGAGATGTTGCGCGTGTGGTTGACGAATAGCCCATTGCGAAAATCAACTTCTAGCTCGTCACCGGTGTCGCAGATGTCGGTTACGGCGGGGCAATCGGTCAGCACGCGCAAGCCCTCGCCGACCGCGGCGCGGTAGGCAAGGAAAGGCATCGATTCGCACAGAAGCCCGAGTCCCAGAGCGCGCATTGCGATATAGCCGTTCATCTTGGGCCCCATGCCGAAATTGCGGCCAGTGACGATGATGTCGCCGCGCCCGCAGCGCTCGTGAAAACCGGGGTCGGTCTCCTCGAAGAGATGGGGGATGAGCTCGGCGGGTTCGAACTGACGAGCGATGATGTAGCGGTTGGGGATGACCCCGCCCGCATGCGGGACATCGTGTCCCAGCTTGTAGCAGCGGCCCTTGAGGACCCAGTCGAATTCGCTCACGCCCCCTCCCGTGTCAGACGCAGAACCTCTTCCGAGGCGGGAACGGTGCGCGGGTCGGTAATGCGCCCGGCAACCGCCGAAGCGGCCACGGTCGCGGGGCTACCCAGATAGAGCTTCGCGTTCGTCGCGCCAAAGCGTCCGGCGTTATTGTTGGCGGCGGTCGAGATCGACGCCTCGCCCGAGTGCACGGGGCCGATCACCGCGTCATTGCACGGGCCGCAACCGGCCGGCAGCATGACGGCGCCCGCCTCGATGAAGATCTGCATGATGCCGTCCTGAATCATGCGCTTGGTAGAGCGCTCCGAGCCCGGTGCGATGAAGAGGCGGATTCCGGGGTCGATACGCCGACCGCTGAGGAGGCTGGCCGCCATCACGAAGTCCTCGTACATCCCGGATCCGCACGACCCGATGAATGCGTGACTCACTGGCGTTCCCGCGACCGTCGACAGGTCCACCGCCTTGTGCACGCCACCGGGCAGCGCGATCTGAGGCTCCAGCGCGCTGACGTCGAGCTCGAGGTCCGCTTCGTAGTCCGCGTCGGCGTCGGGGTAGATGGGCGTGAAAGGACGCTGTGCTCGCGCTTTGGCGAGGGTGATAATCGATTCGGACGGCGGAAAGAAGACGCCGTAGGCGCGCATCTCGGTCGGGCTTGAACAGAGAGCGGTGCGCGCCGCAAGGTCGAACTGACCGATCTCGCCCGCGAATTCCAGCACGCGGTAATCGAGATCTAGCTTCAATGATTCATTGGCGATGCGTGTGGCGAGGTGGAAGCCGACGTCACGGGCGTGCACGCCGGGTTTCAAGGCGCCCCGGACCCTCAGGCGCACGGATTTCGGGACCATGACCCAGTTAGTGCCGGTCGCCAGCACCCGTGAGATTTCCGCGCCAACGCGGAATCCGAACGCGCCGATGGCCCCCGCGTTCGTCGCGTGGCGGTCGTTGTCGAAGTAGAACATGCCTGGCAGCAGCATCCCGGTTTCCATCGGGAAGATATGACCATGTCCGCCACGGCCCACGTCGAAAAAGTGCTTGACGCCCCACTGGCGCGCAGCTTTGCGGTTGAAGTCGCCCCGCTCAGCGGCGCGCGCGCTGCCGTAGATCACGTCGTGATCAGTGACCATGACGACCTTGTCGGGTGCCGCGAGGCGGTCGATGCCGAGAGTGTCGAGTTCGCGCTTGGCGCCCATTACGACCCCGTCGTGGATCATGATGAAGTCGGGCACGGGGTAGACGACATCGCCCGCCGTCACCTCAGACTTGCCGCTCGCGCGTGCGAGCATCTTTTCGACAGCGGTCATTCCCATGTTGCTAACCCATTGAATAAACGGCTGAGACTAGCTACCGCGTGCAGCAGTGTCAAGCTGCGTGGACAG
>JAQBFV010000177.1:0-33461 GCA_032123035.1 Betaproteobacteria bacterium
CAGGGCCAGGGCAGGCCAAAGTAGTCGCCGGTCAGGTCGTAGCCGGTCTTGGCGTCCTTACCGCCGCGCGCGCGCAGTGTCTTGACGTCGAACACGTGCAGGTTGCGCATATGCGCCTGGAGGCGCTCGGGCGACTGCCCCGTGTAGCCGATGGTCCAGGTTCCGCTGTTGATCTCGCGCAGCACGTCCTCGACATCGGGCTCGGCCATGCCGTCCCTGCCCTTCACCAGCTTGATGTTCTGTTTGCCGTTGCGCTTGCCGACGAGCTCGTCGGCGAAACCGAGCTTCTGGGCGAGCTGATACATGATCATGTGGTCGGTGCGCGACTCGAACAGCGGCTCGATTACCCGTTCGCGCCATTGCAACGAACGGTTTGACGCAGTCACGCTTCCGGAACACTCGAACTGCGTTCCCGCCGGCAGCAGGTAGGCACCGTCTTTTCGCACCATCGCAAACATCGCCGCACTGGCCGACGGATACGGGTCAATGACGACCATCAGTTCGAGCTTCTTCATGGCCTCGACCTGGTCGAGACCGCGGCTTTGTGAGTTCGGTGCATGGCCCCAGAAAACGACCGCGCGCAGGTTCGTGTCCTGGTCGATGTTCTCCTTGTTCTCCAGCACCGCATCGTGCCAGCGGGCTACCGTGAAGCCGTTCTTGCCCATCGCCTTCTGGTCTGGGAAGCGCTTCTGCAGCCAGTCGAGATCGACATTCCATACCCGCGCCCAATGCTTCCAGGCGCCGCCAGAGAGTCCGTAGTAGCCCGGAAGCGATTGCGCGTTCGGACCGATGTCGGTCGCACCCTGGACGTTGTCGTGGCCGCGATAGATATTGCAACCACCGCCGGTTCGCCCGGCGTTGCCCAGCGAGAGCATCAAGACCGCACTGGCACGGGTAATGGCGTTGCCGTTGGTGTGCTGCGTCTGGCCCATCGCCCAGATGATGAAGCCAGGGCGGTTGTCAGAGAGCATCTTGGCCGTCTCGTACATCTCCTTCTCGGAGACGCCGGTGATTTCCTCAACCGCGGCGGGCGTGTACTTGGCCATGACTTCTGCTTTGACCTTGTCCATGCCGTAGACGCGCGCGTTGATGTACTCCTTGTCCTCCCACCCGTTCTTGAAGATGTGATAGAGAAGGCCGAAGAGCAACGCGACGTCGCCTCCCGAACGGATGCGCACATACTTGTCGGCTCTTGCCGCAGTGCGCGTGAAGCGCGGGTCGGCGACGATCACCTTGGCGCCGTTTTCCTTGGCGTGCAGCGTGTGCAACATCGACACCGGATGCGCTTCCGCCGCGTTGGAGCCGAGAAAGAACAGGCACTTTGAGTTCTGCTCGTCGTTATACGAGTTGGTCATCGCCCCGTAACCCCAGGTGTTGGCGATGCCGGCGACCGTGGTCGAGTGGCAGATGCGCGCCTGGTGGTCGATGTTGTTCGAACCCCAGAGCGCGATCCATTTGCGTATCAGGTACGACTGCTCGTTATTGTGCTTCGAGGAGCCCAGCACGAACATTGCGTCGGGGCCGCTCTCTTTCCGGATCGCGAGCAGCTTGTCGCCGATCTCCTTATAGGCCTGATCCCACGACACCCGCTTCCACTTGCCGCCTTCGAGCTTCACGGGATATTTGAGCCGGTGCGAGTCGTGCGTGATGCCGTGCTCGCGCGCCGCGGCGCCCTTTGCGCAATGCGAGCCGAGATTGAGCGGCGAATCGAACACCGGTTCCTGGCGCACCCAGACACCGTTTTCCACGACCGCGTCGATGGCGCACCCGACCGAACAATGCGTGCACACCGTGCGCCGCACCTCGGTCTTGCCGCCCATCATCGGCTGCGCGGCCTGCGCCTTGCCGACGATGTTGAAAGGCAATTGCGTCGCGACTGCGCCGGCGCCGAGCGTAATGCCCGATTGCTTGAGAAAGTCGCGCCGACCGATCGTCTTGCCGACCATGCCTACGACGCTGCGTGCCAGCCGGCTGTGGGCCGGGGATACGCCGTTTGATGTCTTGGTGAGTAACATGCGGGCGCTCCTTCTCAGACCTTGGTGGTGCGATAGTAATTTTGGACGTGCTCCGTGAGCCGGTAGCCCCGCGACGTCTCCGCCTTCGCGGAACCGCTGGCGTTCTGCTCCTGCTCCTGCTCCTTCGACACCAGCGCAACGGTTGCCGCTGCTCCACCGGCGCCCACCGCGAGCAAGAAATTACGGCGCGAAAGCTTACGGTCTGGTTTCTTCATTTGACGCTCCTCAAGAGCTGGTGACTTGACCCCTTAACCGAAACACGAAACGGCTACGTTCGAGTTTGGACGACTGGATTGAGTTTACTACCCCGAATCGATATTGGTTGGAAGATTTGAGGCCGTTGGCCACCGACTGGCAGGCATCTGATTCAGCACCTGTTTCAAACGGTGCGATAGCGACGTCCGACTCTCCCCGGATTGGACCGGTCGCTAGGTATCCTGCATCTCGAACGCGGCCTTTTCAACTGCCAGGAAGGCGAGCGTGAATTGTGCGACGCAACGATAGAACGACGAGTTCACAGACCGCCCGATGGCTTCACAGAAAGGTACGAGCCCCGGATAGACAAACTCATTGAAAAACAAATACTGCTGGTCTAGCGGACGGCAATCTCCAATTAGAAACCGCATTACGTCGCAGAGACCGGCCACGTGATCTTCGGTCTCGGTTGCTGCACTGCGTCTGCCGAGGTGCCACGATTCGAGGAGCTGGCGCAATCGCACAAGATGGTGGTCCGGTGCCGCCCCTTTTACGTAATGGGAACTGAAAGGCGTGATTTCAGTTTTACCCACCCCAACAAAAAGGGTATTGAACTCCTCCTGGAGAGTACCCGGGTCGGCCGTCCCGCAGGCCTCGCGCAACGCGCGCCGGGCGGCGCCCAGCGGTCCGCTCCCCGATGCCTCCTCGCCGGCGCCTTGCTTGATCGCCGCGAGCAATGACTCGTCAGGCGCATCGTAAAAAAACCGGCCGATGACCGCATAAAGATCCGCGCGCGCCGCATCTTGCGCCAAAAGCTCGCCGTCGCGCGCCGTCTTCACATCGGGGCTTATCACGCGCCACCTTTTCTGCCGGGCTCGAGATAGTCATGGATGTTCGTCTCGGCCTTGTTTTCCATCATGTCGATGACACGGCAGTCCGCGCACATCTGCAAACGCTGTTGTGATCCCGCCGCCGCAAACATCGAATGGGAGGCCAACCGTCCCAACATGTTCTCGATCATCTGCCGGGTCGCAAACGGCTTGCCGCAAAGCACGCAGTTGTAGGGCTCGGCCTCGTTCAACACCACTGCGCTCTGCGCAGGCCGCCCCAGCAACAGCCGCGGCGCAAGGGAGATGGCGTTCTCGGGACAGGTCTTCTCGCACAGGCCGCACTGCACGCAATTGCCCTCGATGAACTTCAGTTGAGGCGCCTCCTTCGCGTCGAGCAATGCCCCCTCCGGGCAGGCGCCTACGCAAGCGAGGCACAGCGTGCAAGTCTGCCGATTCACGGCCACACGCCCGTAGGGCGCCCCGGAAGACAGCGCCACTTCGTCCTTCGGCTGCGGGGCATGCTTGTGCAGGTGCTCGAACACGAACTCGAGCGTGGTGCGCTTCTCATTTGACAGATTGAACATTGCCGGCGGAGCGTTATGAGTCTCGGGGAGATTCCAGACCGCCCGCTCGAGCGCACCGCCGTCGCCGGACTCGATCAAGTCCACATGACCGCCGCCATAACCCAGGCCCGACAGAATTTCGCCTGCATAGCCCATCTGTCCCCGCAGCGCCGCGAGGTACTCCTGCGGTTCGGATCCGGACGACAGCAGGCGCACGCCGCTCGCGCCCAGTGCGATACAGCCCAACAGCACGTCCAATCCCAGCGAAGCGATGTGGTGGATTTCGAGGGGGATTACGTTGGCCGGAAGTCCCTTGCCACGGCGGGCCAGCCGCCCGATCGACTCGCGCCCGTCGGTCTCATTGTGGAAGAGCAGCACCGGCTCCCGCCCGCCCGCGCGGAAATAGGTCTGGATCACGGTCTTGATGCGGGCGCCCAGATCGGCGACCCGCGGATAGGCATAGCTCATCGCACCCGATGGGCACACGCTGGCGCAGCCGCCACAGCCCATGCAAAGGTGCGGCTCGACGGCCACCCGGTTCCCTTCGGGATCGCTCGTGATCGCCTGTGTCGAGCAGACGTCGACACAGCGCCGGCAGCCGATGATCTCCGAGCGGCTATGGGCGCAGATGCTCTCCTTGTAGGAATAGAACCGCGGCTTTTCGAACTCGCCCACCATTGCGATGAGCTGCGTCACCGCCAAGGACTGCTCGAGGGCATCGCGTCCGGGCGCGCTATAGCCCTGGGGAGGCTGCGACACCTTGATCAGCGGCTCCCGGGACAAATCCAGCACCAGGTCGAAGCGATCGCTGCGCACGCGCTCGGCACGCTCGAAATCGATCGCGCCGATGCTGCCGCAAGCCCGAACGCACTGCCGGTGCGCCTTGCATTTGTCGAGGTCGATCTGATAGCTGTAATCGATGGCGGATTCCGGACAGGCCTCGACACAGGCATTGCAGCGCGTGCACACCTCCAGGTCAATCGGATTATCCTGCTCCCAGGTTGCCTCGAAAGCGCCGAGGTAGCCCGTCAGCTTGACGCCGCGTCCCGAGTAGACCGGATAGCGCCGATCGAGCGGCATCTCAGCCCTGCCGCCATCGCCGGTGATCAGCACACTCATCTGAAGCTGACTCGCCAGGCGTTCCGCCCAGGCAAGCGCGACGTCGGCCTGGCCGATGATCAGCAGCTGTCCCGCTGACTGATAAGAGACTGCCGCGACCGGCTCGGGGTCCGGCAAACCGACCAGTGCCAGGAGGGCCGCGATCTTGGGTGTCGCCTTGCTGCCGTCGTCCGACCAACCCGCTGTTTCACGAATGTTGATGAACTTGACGTTGCTGGCGGCCTGGGATTCGTCATGAAGCTCGTTGAAGAGGGCGGCTTCCTGCGTGCAGGCCACCACCACGTCCGGATCTTTCAGTGCCGCCTGGTAGGCACCCGCTTCCTTGCGGCACAGTTCGCTGTGAACCGTCAGCGGCGCGCCAGCCTGCAGCGCCGTGCCCAGCGCTTTGGCGTCGAGCGACATCGTCTTGTTGCAATTGCAAAGCTTGAGCGTCTTGCCCGCGAGCGACATCGTCAGCCACGCCTTTCGTCTTTTTCACCAGTCTCGCGCGGCGTCCCGAGCTCGTCGGCTTGCGCGTTCCCTTCGGCTGTCTCCAGCCGGTCCTGAGAGGATGGGGCGGCCTCATCGGCGGCTTGCTCTTCCGGCTCCGTGGCCGCCTGCTCCACCCTGGGCGTCTCGGCATGTTCGCGCTCTTCGGGCTCCGGCCCATGGAGCGTGCGGCGAGCGTGCTGCAACTTGTCTACCATTGCCTTCGACAAATCCTCGAGGGCCGAGAAGTCCTCGGCATAGTCGTCGAGGCCGTCGGTCACGTTGAAGCGCGGATCGCTGAACAGCTTTTTCAAGGCAATCCGGCGCAAGCCTGCATCCACCCGCTTGTCCATGAATGCTTTGAAATCCGAATCGTAGTTGAGCTGGTCAACCGGCGGCAGCTCGGGGGCCAGTTGTGTCTCCTCCGGCTTCGCTGGCACGTCTTGCGCTGGCTCTTCGCGCGCCTCCTGCTTGAGGCGCAACCAGCGCGACAGGAACGGCTCCCCGTCATCCTTTATCGTCATGACGATCACCCATCGGGACGCCGTTACCCCTGGCGTCGCGAGGCAACCCCTTTGTCCTTGCTGCTCGCGTAGCGCGGCTTCTTCTCCGGCTCGGGCCGGTAGTTCGCGCCAGCGTACTCGGCAATCCAGGGAACGAGATCCTCTGGTAACGACACGCTGTCGACCGTCTCATCGCTGTCGGCCCACCGGGCCCCTTCGTGGTAGCTCACAGTGAGCCGTTCCGGGCGCGCCACCTCGCCGTCCATCCGCCAGAGCACGAACACCTTGGGCTGCGGCGAGGTGAGGTTGAGCAAATAGCCTTCGGCCTCCGCCGCGATGAGACGCAGGATCACGCCGGGAAACAGCACCTGCGTCGTCTGCCCGTCGTCCAGGATGATCCGCTCGGCGCTTCCCGGTGGCGAAGTGTCTGGCAGGATCCCCTTCGCCTCCCACTTCTCGGTGGCCCAGCGGTCCGCGAGGCGCACCCGCTCCATGATGACCGCAAGCGGATACGGCGCGGCGCGGGGATTCGTCGGGGCATCGACCATGGCGGCATTGTGCGCCAGGCACGATGGCCGTGCAACTTGAAACGAGTCCAAATACTTGATTTGCAAAAAGTGTTTTCCTTGCCCGCAGGCCGGCTGCTTTGGGATAATCGCACTCAACGGAAGCCGGCGCGCAGCCGGCCTTACTGACTGATATGGACACACCTCAAGAATTGGATACAGCGCAGAACGGGCCGCGCGATCGGCTGAGACGGCCACTGCGCGATCTGCGCGTGTCGGTCACCGACCGCTGCAACTTTCGCTGCGTCTACTGCATGCCCAAGGAGGTGTTCGGAAAGGACTATCAGTTCCTCGAGCGCAAGGAGATCCTGAGCTTCGAGGAGATTGCCCGGGTCGCGCGAATCTTTCGCACACTCGGCGTCGAGAAGATCCGTCTGACCGGAGGCGAGCCGCTCGTGCGCCGCAATATCGAGCAGCTGATCGAGATGCTGGCCGTCATTCCCGGGCTCGATCTCACGCTCACCACCAATGGCTCCCTCCTCAAGCAGAAAGCCGGGGCTCTCAAGAAGGCGGGCCTGAAGCGCGTGACGGTCAGCCTCGACGCGCTCGACGATTCCGTATTCCGCCGCATGAACGATGTGGATTTTCCCGTGACTCGCGTGCTCGAGGGCATCGAGGCCGCCGCCGCCGCGGGACTGGCACCCGTCAAGATCAACATGGTGGTGAAGCGCGGGGCGAACGAGGACAGCATCCTGCCGATGGCGCGCCAATTCCGTGGCACCGGCCATATTCTGCGGTTCATCGAATACATGGACGTCGGCCATACCAACGGGTGGCGCATGGATGACGTCGTCACCGCACGCGACATCGTCGGCATGATCGACGCGGAGATGCCGCTCGCGCCGCTGGATGCGAATTACCCCGGAGAGGTGGCCCAGCGCTGGCGCTACCGGGACGGCAGCGGCGAGATCGGCATAATCGCCTCGGTCACCCAGGCGTTCTGCCGCGACTGCACCCGCATTCGCCTCTCGACCGACGGCAAACTCTACACCTGCCTGTTTGCAACGGCCGGCCATGATGTGCGGGCCCTCTTGCGCGCTGGCGCCACCGACGGCGATATCGAGTCATCGGTCTCGGAGCTTTGGACCCGGCGTGCGGACCGCTACTCCGAGATCCGTACCGCAAACACCGCGAAGCTGCAGAAAATCGAGATGTCGTACATCGGCGGCTGACGCCGCCGATTAATGATGAATTCTGAATGCTGAATGCTGAATGCTGAATTGAAATCGCCTGCTTCAACTCGCTGTTTATTTATCATTCATCATTCATAATTCCGCGTTCCGAATGGCCAAGCCGCATCGTCCGAAGCTGACCAACGCGGAGCGCCCGTTGACCTTCGAAGTCGAAGCGGTGAACGAACGCGGCGAGCGGCTGGCGACGCCCATCGCGGGAGAACACCCGCTGACGCTCTACCTCGACAAGCGCGAGATCGTCACCCTGATGACGCTCGGGCAAGCGCCGGAGGCGCTCACAATCGGTTACCTCCGCAACCAACGGCTGGTGGGCTCGATCGACGAGATCACCGCGGTGCAGGTCGACTGGGAAACCGATTCGGTCGCGGTGACCACACGCAAAGGCGTCAAGGGGCTCCGCGCGCGCCTCAGGAAGCGCACCGTGACGACCGGCTGCGGCCAGGGCACGGTATACGGCGACCTGATGGAGGAAATCGACTCGATCAAACTGCGTGACGACGTTCGTCTCGCGGAAGAAACGCTCTATGCCCTGCTCGACACGGTGCGTCGCCACGAGACCATCTACAAGAGTGCGGGCGCGGTGCACGGCTGCGCGCTGGCGGCGGGCAACGATATCCTTTATTTCGTCGAGGACGTCGGGCGCCACAACGCCGTGGATGCGATCGCCGGCCTCATGTGGCTCGACCGCGTGGACGGCTCCGACAAGATCTTCTACACAACCGGCCGGCTCACCTCGGAGATGGTGATCAAGGCGGCGCAGATGCAAATACCGTTTCTGGTCTCGCGCTCGGGCCTGACCGAGATGGGACACGAGATCGCCTCCAAGGTTGGCATTACCATGCTCGGGCGCGCTGTCGGCAAGCACTATCTGCTCTTTACCGGCACCCACCGCTTCGTCAAGCAAATCATGCCAACCATGTTGGCCTGATTTGCTGTTCCAGGTTCCAAGTTCCAGGTTCAACGTTCAAGGTTCAAGGTTCAAGGTTCAAGGTTCAAGGTTCAAGGTTTAGAGTTGAAAAACCATGGCGCGTTCATCGCAACGACTTGGAACTCGGAACCCGGAACTCGGAACTCGGAACCTTGAACGCCCGCCCGCCAGAATCACAGGTGTGATTTTGGCGGGCGGGCAGGGCCGCCGCATGGGCAGCGTGGACAAGGGTCTCAAGCTGCTGCGCGGTAAACCGATGGTGGCCTGGGTCATCGAGCGGTTCGCGCCACAGGTGGACGAACTGCTCGTCAACGCGAACCAGAATCTCGACCGCTATGGGCAACTGGGCTATCGCGTCATCCCCGATGCGATCGAGGGCTTTGCCGGACCGCTCGCCGGCCTGGAGCGCGCGCTGGCCGAAGCGCGGCATGAACTCGTCGCCACGGTGCCGTGCGATTCGCCCCACTTGGCGCTCGACCTGATCGAGCGCCTGAGAGGCGCGCTGCAACGCCATGAGGCTGACCTCGCCGTCGCCAAAACGGGCGCGCAGGCGCATCCGGTATTTTGCCTCTGTCGCAAGAGCGTCTCGTCCAGCTTGAGGGAATTTCTGGCCGGCGGAGGCCGCAAGATCGATGCTTGGTATTCGCGGCTCAAGGTGATCGAGGTCGCGTTCGACGACGAACCCGGGGCTTTCAGCAACGTCAATACAGAATCAGATCTGGAAGCGCTCGAGAACGAGCCGCCGCCGTGAGGAATCGTCCGTTCTCGATTGGTGTCAGTCCAGCATTCGCTGCGCCTCGAGCATGGCCCCCAAAAGCCCCACCTGCGGGTTCATGATGATGTGCACGGGAATGGTCGACAAGAGGTCCCCGAAGCGCCCCTTGCTGTTGAAAGCCCGCATGAAGATGCCGTCCTTGAGCTTCGGCGCCAGTTTTGGCGCGATACCGCCTGCCAGGTAGACGCCACCTCGGGCCAGGGTCGCAAGCGCCATATTGCCTGCAAAGGCGCCGTAGGCGCTCGCAAACAAGTCCAGAGCGCGCACCGCGAGTGGGTCACGCTTCTCGAGGCCGAACTCGCCGATGACGCTCGCCGTGTCGGTGTTGTTGCGCGCCGCTTCCTGCAACTGCTTCGAGGGAATGCCCACGCCGGATTCCTGCAGGAAGCTGAAAATCCGCATCAGCCCCGGACCCGACACCACGCGCTCGAACGAAACCCGCCCGAACGTGCGGCGCAGGTAGACGAGCAGTTTGTCCTGGAGCTCGTCCACGGGTGCGAAGTCGGCGTGGCCCGCCTCGGAAGCATGCGCGACGTAGCCCCCACCCTGCGCGGTCAGCAGCCCCGCGCCAAGACCGGTCCCGGCGCCGATGATGACGCGTGTGCCCTGGGCGACGGGATAGCCGTCCTGCAGGGTCTCTAGGTCCGCGGGTGCAAGGCGCGGGATGCCCAGGCCCGCCGCCGCGAAGTCGTTGAGGAGCTTCACCTCGGTCAACCCAAGCTCCGCGGCCAATCCATCACCCCTCACCTTCCAGCCCAGATTGGTCAGCGTCACGCTGTTCAACGTGACCGGCCCCGCGACCGAGAAGCACGCCGCCCGCACGGCCCTGCGGTGCGGCGCCACATCGGGCTTCGTCAGAAAATCCTCGATGATGGCCTTCAAGCTCTCGAAATGCTGGCTTTCGTAAACCGCCTGGGTGGCGACGCCGGGCCACGGCTTACCCTCGAGCGCCAGAGCGATTGTGCTACGCGTGCCGCCAACGTCGGCGGCGAGAAGGTAACGCCCGCTCACGCAGCAGCCCGTTACGCCGAGAGGATGGTGCGCTCGTGGCCGGGCTCGGCGCCGAGCGCCTCTGGCTCGGCGATGAAGAAGCCCTGCGCGTAATCCACGCCCATCTCCTTCAATCGCGAAAGTGTCGCCGCGTCCTCCACCGACTCGGCCACCGTCTGCATGCCAAGAATATGGCCAATTCGGTTCACCGAATCCACGATTGCGTGGTCCATCGGGTCGGTCTCCATGTCCTTGATGAACATGCCCGCAATCTTGAGGTAGTCCACCGGCAGATATTTGAGATAGGCGAAGGACGACATACCCGTGCCGAAATCATCGAGCGCGAAGCGGCAGCCGTTGCCCTTCAGCTCGCGCATCAGCTCGGCCGCCTTCGTGAGGTTCGAGATGGCGGTGGTCTCGGTGATCTCGAAGCACAGCAGCCCGTGCGGCAGCTCGTAGCGCGTCAGCAGATTGCGAAGGAAATCCGGGAAGCTCTTGTCGTTGATGCTCGCGCCAGAGATGTTGACCGAGTAGAAACCCCGCTCGCCACGCGCATCCGGCTCGCGCGGGATGCCCCCGCTCAGCCATTGCCGGTGGAGATACTCGACCAGCGTGCTCACTACCCAGCGCTCGATCGAAGTGAGCAGGTTGTAGCGCTCGGCCGCCGGCATGAACCCGGTCGGCGAAATGAGATTGCCTGCGCGGTCGAGCATGCGCACCAGCACCTCGTGATGCGGCGGCATTCCCCGCGCCGGATTGACCGGCATGATGAACTGGCGGTACAGCCGGAACTGGCCCAGCTCGAACGCGCGGTTGATCTGCGACACCACCTGGAGATCGCTGTGCCGGCCGGTGTAGTCGCGATCCTGCGGGCGATAGACCTGCACGCGATCGCGTCCCCGGTTCTTTGCCTCGTAGCAGCATACGTCGGCAAGCGTGAGCGCGTTGTTTGCATCCCGGCTCTCCGCATTGAGCGGCACCAACCCGATGCTCACCCCGACGCTGAAGGTCTTGTCCTGCCACACGAAGCGGAACTCGCGGATGGTTTCACGCAGGCCGTTGGCGACGCGCACCGCCTGTTCGGTAAGGCAGGACTCCATCAACGCCCCGAACTCGTCCCCGCCGAGACGCGCGAGCGTATCGCTGCCGCGCATACGTGTCTGCATCACCGCCGTCAGTTGCCGCAGCAGCTCGTCGCCGGCGGCATGCCCGCAGGTGTCGTTTACCGCCTTGAAATTGTCCAGGTCGAGGAACAGCAGCGCGTGCTCCTTGCCCTGGGTCTTGGCCGTGTCGATGAGATCCGACAGGCGCCGTTCGAATTCGCGCCGGTTGACGAGCCCGGTGAGCGCGTCGTGGCTCGCCTGCCAGATCAGCTGCTGGGCCATCGCGCGGACCTGGCTGACGTCGTGGAAAACCACGATCATTCCGTGTACGGTGCCATCGCGCCCGCGTATCGGAGCGTGCGAGTAGCGGATCGGGCACTCGCGCCCCTTGCGGTCAACCAGGCGCACTGCAATGGGCTCGCCGCCAGGCGCCGCATCCGCCCCGCCGGCGAGCGGATCGATGACGTTTCCGCTGCGCTCGTCGATAACGCGGTAGACCTCGCCCAGCGGCTTTCCGTGCGCATCCTGGGTGGTCCATCCCAGATAGCGCTCCGCGATGGGATTGAGGTAATCCACGCGTCCTGAATCGTCGGTCGTGATCACGCCATCCACGATCGAGTGGAGCGTGACCTCCGCGAGCTCTTTCTCGTGCTCGAGGTTCGCCTCCGTGCTGGCGACCACCCGGATCACCAGCAGTGCAATGACTGCGCCCGCCAGCAGCGCGAACAGCCCGCCGGCGCCGATCAGCAAAAAGCCATTGCGCATGCCCTGATTCGCGACGGCAACCGCCCGTGTCGTGGCGCTGTGGTTGGCTTCGAGCAGCCGGTAGAGGGTCTCTTGTAACCGGCTGTCCGTCAGTACCGCCTGCGTAAGATTGAGCTCGGAGGCGGGTGCGATCTGGCCGTTAAGCAGGAACTGGGCAACCTGCTCTCCAACATTTTTCGCACGCGCGGCTGCCTTGATCGCATCGTCGCGCGCCGCGCGGCTCGCAGCGGAAACCGGCAGCTCGCGCAGCCTCGCGACCGCATGGTTGTAAATTTCAGTCGTCCGGCGGTACTGGGCATGCAGTGCCGCACGTTCCTCCGGAGTCGTGGCCGCGAACATGCGGTCGATGGTCGAGACGCGCTGACCATTGCTGAGGAAGAGCTCGGAAATGGTCCCGATGTCGCGGCTCTGCGAGTCCGTCACCGCGTTCAACTGGCTGTTGAATGACTCGATTCGTGTCATTCCCAGCGCCATCAGCGCAGTCAGCACCAGCAGCAGCAATCCGAAACTGAACACCAGCAGGTACTGCGATCGGGGCTTCGGCGAAATCATGGGTACGTTCGAGAGCTTTCTCTTAAGTCAGCATTGCCCGTGACAGGCGCAGTGCCGGATCCTGGCAGTAGAATGAGGCAAGCTCGCCATAGATCGCGGGATACGCGCCCTGCACCGCGTCCGGGGTCTCGAAAAAAGCCTCGCTCATCACCGCAAAGAATTCTGCCGGGTTTTCTGCGGCATAGGGATCGATCACGGTCTCCTCACGCCGTTCTATTCGTTCGCAAAACTCCCTGTAGGCTGCACCGAAAGTATCCGACCAGCGCGCCCGGTCCATGTCGGCGTGCAGCGGCGGAAAGCCGTTCGCGTTCCCGTTGAGCATGTCGAGCTTGTGCGCGAACTCGTGAATCACGACGTTGTAGCCGTCGCCGCCCCGCTTGGCATCCGCCCAGGAGAGAATCACCGGCCCCTCCAGCCACGATTCGCCCGACATCGGGGCCTTGACGCGGTGCGCGATGCCGTCTTCGTCAACGTACTCGTAATCGACAAGGAATTCGTCCGGATAAACGATCACCTCCACCCACCCCCGAAAAAACTCGAGATCGAGATTGAGCACGAGCATACAGGCCTGCGCGGCAACACACATGCGTATTTCGTCACGCACTTCGAGCCCGCCCGCGCCGGTAATGGATTTCTCGTTCAGAAACAGAATCGCGGCTTCGCGCAACCGCTCGCGCTCCGCTGCCGAAAGCACGCGTGTGAACGGATAACGCGCGAGAACCGAGCGCCACAGCCTCTCGTCGAGCGTGGTATGCCTGAGTATCCGCTTGCGGCGCCAGTTTCTTAGAGCCCCTAGCATCTGCATTCTTCTTCGCGCAAAAACTCACCTAGAGCTCCTAACATAATAAAACACACGCTGCGCTGTCACGATTTTGGCTAAAGATATGCGGGAACCAGAGGAACACTCGGTTTCAGGGTAAGTCCGTGAGTGTGCTATCGGCCAAAATCGCGCCAGCCCGCAAGGGGTTGCGGCCAAAATCGCCGCTAGCTTTGTCGCTCGGCTTGTCAATATCGACATATTGGCTGCACCTCGCTTCGCGCTATCGACCATTTTCGCTCGCAACGCACGCGCGTTTCATCATGTTAGGAGCTCTTGCTTCCCTTGTTTTCCTCCCGCAGCTCGACCACGTTGGGGGCCTTCGCCTCCGGCTGGTCGAGCTCGGCCGACTCGATGCGCAGGAACTGTTGCGTGATCTTGCCCCCCGTGACCTGCATCTTCTCGACGTCCTCATTAGCCTGCCGGATGTGGCGGGCAAGCTCCTTAAGCCGGTCATCGAAGCGGTTGAATTCGACCGCCAGCCGCGTCAGCGCCTCCCGGATGACGTGAATCTGCTTGCGCGTCTCGACGTCCTTCAGGACCGCCCGCGCCGTGTTGAGGACCGCCATCAGCGTCGTTGGAGACACGATCCACACCCGCTTGCCGTTGGCATAATCCACCACCTCCGCGTGGTAGGCATGGATTTCCGCGAATACCGCCTCCGCCGGCACGAACATGACCGCCCCGTCCGAGGTCTCGTTGGGCAGAATGTACTTGCGCGCAATGTCATCCACGTGCTTCTTCACGTCAATGCGAAACTGGCGCTGCGCGAGGGAGCGGTCGACGTCGTTCGTTCCGGGGGTAAACATCCGGTGATAGTTTTCGAGGGGGAATTTGGAGTCCACGCACACGAGCCCGGTCGGATCCGGCAGCTTCAGCACGCAATCGACGCGCATGCCGTTCGAGAGCGTGTACTGCATCTCGAACGCCGCCGCCGGCATCACGTTGCGTACCAGCGCCTCGAGCTGAACCTCACCAAAGGCCCCGCGCGAGCGCTTGTCCCCGAGCAGCTCCTGCAGGCTGACGACGCTGCCCGTGAGAGTCTCGATCTTCTTCTGCGCCTCATCGATGGTCGCGAGCCGCACCATCACGCTCACGAAAGTCTCGTTGGTTTTCCGGAAGCCTTCATCGAGACGCTCGTTGACCTTGCCCGAGATCTGGTCCAGCCGTTCGTCGATCTTCCCGGTAAGCGACTGGGTCGTTTCCGCCAGCCGCCCCAGCATCGCTTCGCGGTTTTCCGAGAGGCTCCGCGATAGAGCAAGCTGCAGCGTGTGGACGGACTCGCGGGTCTGCGTCAGCTCTTCCGCCACGCGCGTGCGCAGCCGCTCAGAGCTATCGCCCAGGACCGAGCCCATGCGGTCGGACTGCTTCGCCAGGCCTTCGTGCAGGTCAAGGAGCATCGCCCGGTGCTTCTCCTCGAGGAGCTCGCCCTGCTGCGTCGCTTGCGTGCGCTCGAGCGCTGTGAGCTTCAGGTAGAGGGCCACCACCAGCCCCAGCAGAACCAGGAGGCCGAGCGCGATAATAATTTCAAACGCAGGTTCCAAGTTGCCCAAGTATACCCGCTTGGATGCGCTACTCGGCCTCCCGCAGTGCGGTTATCGGTGGCCGCGACAGCGCGGCCCGCGCGCCGGCCAGCGCGTTGACCGTAACGCACGCGGCGCCCAACGCCGGGCCCCACAGCCACAGCCAGGGATTCGGCGTGTACGGAAGATTCAACACCTGCTCGGCGATCAACGCGCCGATCGCGGCCGCGCCCCCGGCTGACAGGATTCCCGCGGCAAGGCCGATGACGACGAACTCCACGCGCTGGGCGGCAGCCACCTGCGCGCGGCTCGCGCCGAGCGCCCGCAGCAGCGCGGCCTCGCGCACGCGCTCGTCCTCGGTTGCGAGCAAGGCCGCGTAGAGCACGAGCAGACTCGCCGCCAACGTAAACAGGAACACCACCTGGACCGCCTGCACCACGCGCTCGATCACGCCCAGCACCTGCCGCACGATGAGGCTCATGTCCACGACCGTCAGGTTCGGGAACGTCCGTGACAGCTTGTTCATGACCGGGGCATAGGAGCCGGGCAGATGGAAGCTCGTGACGTAGCTGGTCGGGTAGCGCTCGAGCAACGGCGGCGTCGCGATCACGAAGAAGTTGACCTGCATTGAATCCCAATCGAGGCGCCGGATATTGGCAACCCGCGCGGTAAAAGAGCGCCCGCCCACCGACCAGGTGAGGCGGTTGCCCACCTTGATTCCAAGGGTGCGCGCGATGCCCTCTTCCACCGAGAAGGCGCCATTGACACGGTCCGCCGCCGCGAACCAGCGCCCGGCGCTGATGCGGTTGTGGGGAGGCAGTTCGTCCATGAATGACAGGTTGAACTCACGCTCGACCAGGCGCTTGGTGCGCAGCCCTTCGTAATGCTCGGCACTGACCTCGGCTCCGTCGATCGCAATCAGGCGACCGCGCACCATGGGGTAAACCGTCACCGACGGCAAGCCGTGATCCTGGAAAAAGCTTGCGAGCGGCGCGCGCTGCTCAGGCTGGATGTTGAGGATGAAACGATTCGGCGCATCCGGAGGAGTTTTCGCGCGCCACGCCGCGAGCAGATCGGCACGCGTCACCGTTAGCAGCAGGATCGCGGTCAGTCCCAGCGCGAGCGCGAGAATCTGCACGGTGCTGGCGCGGGCCCGCCGCCGCAGGTTCGCAAGTCCGTAGCGCCAGGCAATGCCGCCCAGTCCGCCGGCGCTGGCCACGAGCCGCAAGCTGCCGTAGCTGATGGCGGCGAACGCGATCGCCGCTCCTGCGAATCCGCCAAGCACGTAGGCTCCGAGCTTCGGATCACCCGCCTGCCACAGGATGAGCGCTGTCAGCGCCGCAAACCCCGTGGCGTAGGAGATCAACTGGCGCTCGCGCGGGCGCCCGATATCGCGACGGAGAACCCGCAGCGCCGGCACATCCTTGAGCTGCATGAGCGGCGGCAGTGCGAAGCCAAGCAGCAGCACGAAGGCGAGCAGCACTCCCTGGGCCGCGGGCACCCATGACGGTGGCGGCAATACCACGGCGACGAATTCCGTAAGCCCGCCCGCGAGCAGCTGCTGCGTGGCGAAGCCGAGCGCGCAACCGAGCGCAGCGGCAATGACCCCGAGTGCGATGAACTCCCACGCAAAGAATGCGAACAGTTGCCACTGGCTCGCGCCGAGACAACGCATCACGGCGTAGTTGTCGAGATGACGCCGGCTATAGCGGCGCGTCGCAAGCCCGATCGCGACGGCGGCCAGCATCACGGCCAGCAACGTCGTCAGCCCGAGGAATTGCTGCGCGCGCTCCAGTGCCACCCTGATTTCCGGACGCGCCGACTCGAGGCCCTGCACGCGCTCTCCGCGCCCGAGGCGGGTTTTGGCCCAGCGCTCGTACTGGTCGACACTTTCGCGCTCACCCGCGACCAGCAAGCCGTAGTGCACGCGACTACCAACCTGGATGAGCTCTGTCTGCGGTAAATCAGCCGCGTTCATGATCAGCCGCGGCGCCAGATTGAAGAAACTCACGCCGCGATCGGGTTCGAGCGTGAGGATCGCCGCCACCGTCAACTTCGCAACCCCAAGCTCGAGGCGTGCTCCCACGTTCACATCCAGAGCGCTCGCGAGCCGCTCATCGACCCACACGCTTCCCGGCGGCGGTACGCCTCGCGCCTCGGTGTCCGGCACGTTGGGTGCCGGCGCGATGCGCAGCTTTCCCCGCAACGGGTAGCCGTCCGCCACTGCCTTGACGCCGGTCAACTGCATAGCCGCACCGCGCCGCGACATGCTGATAAAACGGATGCGGGAGGCCACGGCCAGGTCCCGCCGCCGAGCCTCGTCGACAAAGGCCTGGTCGAGAGGATGATGCGACGTGATCAGGAGATCACCCCCAAGCAACTGGTGCGCGTCGCGGGTCAGCGCGTGGCGTACGCGGTCCGCGAAGAAGGACACACTCGTCACGCTGGTCACGGCGACGACGAGGGCGAGGCCAAGGAGCTTCAACTCGCCCGCCCGCCAGTCGCGCGCCAGCATGCGCAGTGCGATGGCCACGCGCCCCATCAGCGTTCTCCGTCAACGATGCGGCCGCCGACAAGGCGGATCCGGCGCGCGCAGCGGCTCGCCACCAACTCGTCGTGCGTGACGAGCACCAGCGTCGTGCCATGCTCGGAGTTCAACTCGAAGAGAAGATCGATGATCCCCTCGCCCGTCGCCCCGTCGAGATTGCCGGTCGGCTCGTCGGCAAACAGCACCTTGGGCCGGATGACAAATGCGCGCGCAAGGGCGACCCGCTGCTGCTCGCCGCCGGAGAGATACTTGGGATAATGGTTCAACCGATCGCCCAACCCAACCCGCTCGAGCATCACGCGCGCCACGCTCTGCGCATCGCCGCGCCCGGCAAGCTCGAGTGGCAACATTACGTTCTCGAGCGCGGTCAACGGCGCCAACAGCTGGAACGACTGGAACACGAAACCAACGAGGCGTTTGCGCAGCGCCGCGCGTCCGTCCTCGTCGAGCGCAAAGACCTCGGTTTGATCCAGGCAAACGGACCCTCGCGACGGCGTGTCGAGCCCAGCGAGCAGTCCCAGGAGCGTGGACTTCCCGGAGCCCGAGGCACCAACGACCGCCACCGCTTCTCCAGGCATGACCGCGAGATCAATATCCTGCAAAATCGTCAGGGTGGCATCACCGTTCGGGACGATCTTGGTCAGTCCTGACGCGCGGACAATTGGCTCGTCATGGCGCTTACTCATGAAAACGCTTCTGTGTATTGCCTTGTTGTGGATTATCAGTACCGCCGGCCACGGTGCGACGCTGCTCGTCTTCGGCGACAGCCTCTCCGCCGCCTACGGCATTGGCGCACGCGAAGGCTGGGTCACCTTGTTAGAAGAGCGTCTGCAGCAAAAAAGGTTCGATTATAGCGTCGTGAACGCCAGCATCTCGGGCGAAACGACCAGTGGCGGGGCGACCCGGATCGGCGAAGCGCTGGAGCGCACGCGGCCGGCCGTCGTCATCGTCGTCCTCGGCGGCAACGACGGCCTGCGGGGTCTGTCGGCTGGCCAGATGAAGGCCAACCTGTCGCGCATCATCGAAGCGGCGAAAAGCCGCGGCGCCCGTGTACTGCTGGTGGGCGTGCGGGTGCCGCCCAATTATGGGCCGCGCTACGTTCACGAGTTCAAGGCAGCCTTCACCGAGCTTGCGGAGCGCCACCGCGTACCGCTAGTCCCCTACGTGCTGGAAGGAATCGGCGAGCACCGCGAGCTGATGCAGCCGGACAACATTCATCCCACCGCCACCGCCCAGCCGCAGATACTCGAGAATATCTGGCCGACGCTGGTGCCCCTGCTTGAGAGGCCGTGAAACGTTAAACGTGAATCGGAACCCCACGACAGTGCATCCGGCGCTTACGTTTCACGTTTCACGAATCGTGAGCGTCAGCTCACGATAATGCGCGGCTCGCCCGTGGCCAGCGTCCCGATCTGGCTCGCGTGGCTGAATCCCTGCTTGCGGAAGATTTCCTGCACCGCCGGCGCGCTCGCGGGGTCGCAGGCGACTAGGAGCCCGCCGCTGGTTTGGGGATCGGTGAGCATCTTGCGGTGCCAGGCTGGCGCGCCCGCCGGCAGCTCCACCGATCCGCCGTAGCTCGACCAATTGCGCTCGGCCGCGCCAGTGCCGTAACCCGCCTCCGCGAGATGCCGAGCCGCCGACAGCAGTGGCACGGCCTCGAAATCCAGGCGTGCTTCAAGCTTCGAGCCACGGCAGATTTCGAGCAGGTGACCGAGCAGCCCGAAGCCCGTGATATCGGTCAGCGCATGCACGCCTTCCATCGTGGACAGATCGGGACCGGGCGTGTTGAGCTGGGTTGCCGACTCGAGCATCTGCTTGTAGGCCTTGTCCTTGAGCTCGCCCTTCATGAGCGCGGCGCTGAGAATGCCAATGCCGAGCCCCTTGCCGAGTATGAGCACATCGCCGGCCCGGGCCCGGTCGTTGCGCTTGACCTGGTCCGGATGCACCAGACCGAGCACGACCAGCCCGTACATGGGCTCGGGCGAATCGATCGAATGCCCGCCCGCGATCGGCACACCCACCCGGGCACAGACATCGTGACCGCCCGAGATGATGCGCTGCACCGCCTCCACGGGAAGCTTGCCGACCGGGACACCGAGCAATGCCAGCGCGAGAAACGGCTTGCCACCCATCGCGTAGATGTCGGAGATCGCATTGGTGGCGGCAATGCTGCCGAAATCGTAGGGATCGTCCACGATCGGCATGAAAAAATCGGTGGTCGCGACCACTGCCTGCGTATCGTTCAGGCGATACACGGCCGCGTCGTCGCTCGACTCGTTGCCGACGAGCAGATTCGGATAAACCTTGCCGACCGGCGTTCCTGCCAGGACCTCGCTCAGCAACGCTGGCGTGAGCTTGCACCCTCACCCGCCGCCATGCGACAGTTGCGTCAGGCGGATGGGTGCGACGTCAGAAGGCTTGTTCATGGAGATTGACCTTTAACTCGACGTTGACGCGCGCAAAGTGAACCACCAAGCCACCATGCGTACCGAAAAAGCGCGATGCGACAGGATATCCCGTGCGTGGACCAACGATCGTTACCGTAGCACAATTGCCCGAATTTGACGAGTTGATCGACGTTCGCTCCGAGTCGGAGTTCGCGGAAGACCACATTCCGGGCGCGGTGAACTGCCCGGTTCTCGATGACACCGAGCGCGCCCGCGTCGGCACGCTCTACAAGCAGGTCTCTCCCTTCGACGCCAAGAAGATCGGCGCGGCGCTCGTCAGCGCGAACATTTCACGCCACATACAGGCGCGTCTTCTCGACCGCCCGCGCGAGTGGCATCCCCTGCTCTATTGCTGGCGCGGCGGTGAGCGCAGCGGCGCCTTTGCGCACGTGCTCGCCCAGGTCGGCTGGCCTGTTGGCCGTCTCGATGGGGGCTACAAGGCCTACCGCCGCGCCGTGGTGAGCGAACTGGAAACCCTGCCGCGCAAGTTCAGCTGGCGCGTCGTCTGCGGCCTCACGGGCACCGGCAAGAGCCGCCTGCTGCGCGCGCTGCGTGATGCGGGCTGTCAGGTGCTCGATCTGGAGGCCCTCGCTGCCCATCGCGGTTCCGTGCTGGGCAGCCTCCCCGAGGAGGCTCAACCACCACAGAAACTCTTCGAGAGCCGCATCTGGAGCACGCTGCACGGGTTCGACGCCAGGCACCCCGTCTACGTTGAGGCCGAGAGCAAGAAGGTCGGAAACCTGCGCGTGCCCGAGCCGCTAGTCGAGCGCATGTGGGAAAGCGAGTGCGTGGTGATCGAAGCGCCCTTGCCGGTGCGAGTTGCTTTGCTCAAGGAGGAGTACTCGCATTTCCTCGAGGAACCGGAAAACCTCATCGCGAAGCTCGAAGCCCTTATCGCCGTGCACGGGCACGCCGTGATCGACCGCTGGCGCGAGCTGGCACTGGCGCGTCGCTGGGACGAGTTCACTGCCGATCTCCTGGTCAGCCATTACGATCCGGCCTACACGCGCGCGATCACGAAGCACTATCCGGCGCTTTCGCGCGCCTTGAAGCTGGCCGCGCACGGCGCCGAGGAGCGTGAATTTCAGGCCCTGGCGCGCCGCTGCATCGCGGTGGAAAAAAAGTCACCAGCCCGGGAGCTCCAATGAATCTCCTCGATTCGCGATTTACGATTTACGATTCACGGATCTTGTGAAGCTCGCGCTCCGTATCGAAGTCGCCACGCTGCGCGGCACGCAGCAGGCCGTCCCGCGCCTCCTCGCCCTGCTTAAGGAGCACGGCGCCGGCGCAACCTTTCTGTTCAGCCTCGGACCCGACCGCACCGGTCGCGCCCTCGGCGCGCTGCCGCGTGTTCCGCGATTACGTTGTTACGGGCTCTCCGCGCTGCTCTCCGGGACACTCCTGCCGGCCACGGACATCGGCGCCCGCTGCGTAGACGTCATGCGCGCCGTCTGTGATGAAGGATTCGAGGCGGGAATTCACGCCTACGAGCGCGCCGCCTGGCTGCGGCGCGCCCCGCAAGCCGATGCCGTCTGGATCCACGCCGCGATGGCGCGCGCCTGCGAGCGCTTCCAGGAAATTTTCGGCACACCCGCGCTTACGCACGGCGCGCCGGGCTGGCGCATGAACCGCTACGCCTTCCGGGAGACGCAGCGCCTCGGCTTCCGGCACGGGTCCGACACACGAGGAAGCGGACCGTTCGTGCCGATCCTCGACGGGGAAATCGTTGCCTGTCCGCAGCTTCCCACGACGCTGCCCACGCTCGATGAAGTGATTGGATCCGATGGCGTCACGGTCGCGACCGCCGCGGAGCGGTTAATGGAGTTGAGCCGCGATCCCCCGGCGACCGGGCACGTCTATACACTGCGCGCGGAGGTGGAAGGCACCGTATTCGAGCCGGTGCTGCGTGCGCTGTTGTCGGGCTGGCGCGCGCTCGGCTACGATCTGGTTGCGCTCCAGGACTACGCTGCCGGGCTCGATGTGGCGAGCCTGCCGCGCAGCGTGGTCGAGACGCAGGTCCTCCCCGGCGGGCGGGCCCCCGTCTCGGTGCAAGGCAGGGAGTTTCTGGCTTAACTTGCGTCGGTGAACGCTTTGGGTCAACAATAGCCGGGGCCGTCGCACGACGGATACCCGAACCGAAGAATGCTAGATCAGCCAGCGCCTGACTTCGAGCTACCCGCCACCGGCGGCGAGACTTTCCGCCTCTCCAGCGCCAAAGGCAAGCCGCTCGTCCTCTATTTCTACCCGAAAGACAACACCCCCGGCTGCACGACCGAGGGCCAGCAGTTTCGAGACCTCCATCCCGAGTTCATGCAGCTCGGGTGCGCTGTCTACGGGATATCACGCGACAGCCTGAAGTCGCACGAGAACTTCAAGGCCAAGATGGGCTTTCCGTTCGACCTGCTCTCCGACACTAACGAAATCGCGTGCAAGGCGTTCGCCGTCATCAAGATGAAGAACATGTATGGCAGAAAGGTCCGCGGCATCGAGCGCAGCACATTCGTCATCGACGCTCCGGGTCTCGTGCGCCGCGAATGGCGTGCGGTCAAGGTCCCGGGGCACGCGCAGGAAGTCCTCGAATTCGTCAGGTCGCTTAAGTGAGCGACCGTTTCCAGTTTCCAGTTTCCAGTTTCCAGTTTCCAGTTTCCAGTTTCCAGTTTCCAGTTTCCAGTTTCCAGTTTGGACGGCAGTGGAGTACGCGGTTCCGCGCATTGAACTTGAAACTCGAAACTTGAAACTCGAAACTTGATTGGGGAGGTTCATGATTCATCGCAAAACCAGTGCCGTCGTCACCCGTCTTCCATCCACCGCAGCCCGGCTCTTCATTCTCGATACCAACGTGCTCATGCACGACCCCACGTGCCTGTTCCGCTTCCAGGAGCACGATCTCTACATCCCGATGGCCATCCTCGAGGAGCTCGACAACAACAAGAAGGGCATGTCTGAAGTCTCCCGCAACGCACGGCAGGCCAGCCGCTTTCTCGACGAGCTGATCAGCCAGACCGAGGGCAAGATCGCCGACGGCATCGCGCTCGAGCTCCATGGCGACAAGACCGCCACCGGGCGGGTATTCCTGCAGACCGAGGCGATCAACGGCGAGTTGCCGGCGCGGCTCGCGAGCGGTAAAACCGACAACCAGATACTCGGCGTCGTGAGACACCTGCAGGAGACCCACCCCGCACGCGAGGTGATCCTCGTCTCGAAGGACATCAACATGCGCATCAAGGCGCATGCGCTGGGTCTCGCGGCCGAGGATTACTTCAACGACAAGGTCCTGGAGGACACCGATCTCCTCTACTCCGGGACACGCGAGCTGCCGGCCGATTTCTGGGACCGGCACGGGCGCGACATGGAGTCCTGGCAACAAAGCGGCCACACCTTCTATCGCGTCCGTGGGCCGCTATGCTCCAAGCTGCTCGTGAACGAGTTCGTCTACCTCGAAGGAGACCGCCCGTTCTACGCCCAGGTCACCGAGGCGAATGGCAAGACGGCGATCCTGCAGACCCTGCGCGATTACGCGCAGCAGCGCCACAACGTGTGGGGCATCGCCGCGCGCAACCGGGAGCAGATTTTCGCGTTGAACGCGCTCATGAATCCCCAGATTGATTTCGTGACCCTGCTCGGCCAGGCCGGTACGGGGAAGACGCTTCTCACTCTCGCCGCGGGCCTGATGCACACGCTGGAGCACAAGGTCTACACCGAGATCATCATGACCCGCGTGACCGTCCCGGTCGGCGAGGACATCGGCTTTCTGCCGGGAACCGAGGAAGAAAAGATGAACCCTTGGATGGGGGCGCTCGAGGACAATCTCGACGTTCTCAACAAGACCGACGACGAGGCTGGCGAATGGGGGCGGGCCGCGACACGCGATCTCATCCGCTCGCGCATCAAGGTGAAATCGCTCAATTTCATGCGTGGGCGCACCTTCATTCACAAATATCTCATCATCGACGAAGCGCAGAACCTGACGCCCAAGCAGATGAAGACGCTGATCACGCGCGCCGGCCCGGGCACGAAGGTAGTCTGCCTCGGCAACATATCCCAGATCGATACGCCCTATCTGACCGAGGGCAGCTCGGGCTTGACCTTCGTAGTCGATCGCATGAAGGGCTGGGCTCACAGCGCGCACGTCACTCTGACGCGCGGCGAGCGCTCGCGCCTGGCGGACCACGCCGCCGAAGCGCTCTAGCGAGCGCTGTTCGGGGTTCCGGGTTCCGCGTTCTGGGTTCCAAGTTCCGGGTTTGTAGCGGCTCGAACCCTGAACTTTGAACACTGAACCTTGAACGCGCAGGCGCGCTAGAAGCGGTCGCCCCCCGCGTAATTCTCGAAACGGGTGTACTTGCCAAGGAAAGTGAGGTTCAGCTTGCCCGTCGGCCCGTTGCGCTGCTTGGCGACGATGATCTCCGCCATGCCCCGATTGGGCGAATCCGAGTTGTAGACCTCGTCGCGGTAGATGAAGATGATCACGTCGGCATCTTGCTCGATCGCACCTGATTCGCGCAGATCGGACATCATCGGCCGCTTATCCTGACGCGATTCGACGCTGCGATTGAGCTGCGAGATCGCCACCACCGGCACCTTGAGCTCCTTCGCCAGCCCCTTGAGCGAGCGCGAAATCTCGGCGATCTCGGTCGCGCGGTTCTCCTCCCGTCCGCGCGAGGACATGAGCTGGAGATAATCGACCACGATCATTGAGAGCCCGCCACACTGGCGGTGCAGGCGGCGCGCCCGCGACCGCACTTCGAGCGCGTTGAGGCCGGCGGTATCATCGATGAAGATCTGAGTCTCGTTGAGCCGGCCCACCGCATCGACCAGCCGCGACCAGTCCTCTTCCTTGAACGTTCCGGTCCGCAACTCGTGCTGGTCGAAGCGCCCGACCGAGCCGATCATGCGCATGGCGAGCTGGGCGCCCGACATTTCCATACTGAACACGGCCACCGCCTTCTTCAGGTTCAGGGCGGCATGCTCGACGACGTTCATGGCGAGCGCTGTCTTGCCCATCGAAGGCCGGGCCGCGACGATGATGAGCTCGCCCTCCTGCAGTCCCGACGTCATCCGGTCAAGATCCACGAAACCGGTGGCAAGCCCGATAACGTCGTCCTTGTTCTCACGGTTGTAGAGCACGTCCACCCGCTCAACCGTCTCGGTCAGCAGCGGGTCGATCTTGACGAAGCCCTGCCGCGACTTCGAGCCAGCCTCTGCGATCCGGAAAATCTTGGTCTCGGCCTCGTCGAGGAGCGCCTTTGCGTCGCGCCCCATGGGGCTATACGCGGAGTCCGCAATCTCGGTCCCGATTCCGGCGAGGCTGCGCATGACCGAGCGCTCGCGAACGATCTCCGCATAGCGC
Organism: Betaproteobacteria bacterium; assembly: GCA_032123035.1. Classification (GTDB taxonomy): domain Bacteria; phylum Pseudomonadota; class Gammaproteobacteria; order Burkholderiales; family SG8-41; genus SG8-41. The sequence goes on from JAQBFV010000177.1 coordinate 25,248, forward strand.
CGGATATTGGCCGCGCTGGGAATATTCGCCGCAAGCGCACCCAGATAAGCGTGTCCGCCCACCTCATCCAGCCGCGCGCTGCGCTCGAGGCTCTCGGCCACCGTGAGCGCGTCAGCCGGCCGAGCGTTCTCGATCAGCTGACCGATATGCTCGAAAATGACGCGATGATCCGCCCGGTAAAAGTCCGCTGCGGTGATGACGTCCGCGATCCGGTCCCAGGCGGTGTTATCGAGCAGCAGCCCGCCGATCACCGATTGCTCGGCTTCGATCGACTGTGGCGGAACTCGGGTGGCTTCAACCTGCGCGTCTTTGACGATCGAGGTAACTAGTGCCATGACGCGTGTCGCCGTTGTCTCGCTTGTCGATCCAGTAGGCTCTAAAAGGGAAACGCCGCGCGCCAGAGTCGTGCGCGACCGAACAGGAAATTTACAGAAAAAAAAGGACTGTCGCCAGCCCTTTTTTGCAAAAATATTTTTGCGTTGTTTCGATTGGTTTTATTGCTCGCCCAACACGGAGACCGTGACAGTAGCAACGACATCTGCATGCAACGCAATCTTGATCAGGTGATCGCCGACCGTTTTGAGCGATCCCTGCGGCATGCGAATCATCGACCGTGGCACTTCCACGCCTTGCACCTTCAGCGTCTCGGAAATGTCGACGTTCGTCACCGAGCCAAACAATTTGCCATCCACGCCAGCCTTTTGCGTGATCTGAATCATCATGCCGTCGAGCTTCGCTGATTTTTCCTGAGCTTGCGCAAGGGCTTCGGCCTGCGCGCTTTCGAGTCCAGCGCGACGCGTTTCGAACTCGGCGAGATTGTTCGCCGTCGCGCGCTTCGCTTTGCCGTGCGGGATCAGGTAGTTGCGCGCGAACCCGTCTTTCACCTTCACGATGTCGCCGAGCTGACCCAGGTTTACGATTTTTTCGAGCAGTATGATTTGCATGCTTGCGCTTCCTCGCGTAACGAAATAACTAAGTGACTGAGTCATCAAGTGATTACTTCACACCATCACGATGTCGCCCGGTCATCTTGTCACTTCATCTTGGTTTTACCGTTTTACTCGTTCCTGGAACGGGTTAGCGGATTTCAGTGAAGATCGGTGTACGGCATCAGCGCGAGATAGCGCGCACGGTTGATTGCCACCGAGAGTTGCCGCTGATACCGGGCCTTCGTGCCGGTGATGCGGGCCGGGATGATCTTGCCGTTTTCGTTGACAAAGTCCTTCAGCAGATTGACGTCCTTGTAATCAACCCACTTGATGCCCTCCGCGGTGAAACGGCAGAACTTGCGGCGCCGGAAAAGCTGGCCGCGCCCGCGGCTGTCGCGCCCCTTGCCCTTGACGAATTTCCCGCCTTTGCGGCCGCCTCTACCCCCGGACTTGCCTCGTCTCGCCATCGCCATAACTGTCGTCCTTTGTAGTCTCTGCTTCGGTTGCGTGCAAAATAACCTGTCTACTCATTCGGTTCCTGCGGTTGAGAAACCCGCTCACGGTGACCGTCTGCCCCGCCTTGAGCCGGGCCAGCCTGACTGCCACCTCTCCCATCGCCACGGCGCCCATCTCGCACTCGACCTGGCGTTTGAAACCGGCTTCGTTCTGTTGCGAGCGGTGTTGCAGCTTGAAGTGCAGGAGCGGAATCCCGGCCGGAGTGTGGCGGAGCGGCTCGATCTCGGTGAGTTCACCGTGGAGCGCGACCGCGTTCACATCCGCTAGCTGGCTGATTCTGTTGGCTCCGGATCTGGAGCTGGATCCAGAGCTGGAGCTGGAGCTGGAGCCAGAGCTGGAGCCAGAGCCGGCGGTGCGGGCGCGGGCCGAGCGCTTTCGGCAACAGGCGCACCTAGCGACCGTGACTTCTCTTCCTTCATCATCGGCGAGGGCGCGGTCACAGCCTCATCCATTTTCACGATAAGGTGGCGCAGCACGGCGTCGTTGAACTTGAATGCGTGCTGGAACTCGGTCAGCGTCTCACCGTCGCATTCCACGTTCATGAGCACGTAGTGGGCCTTGTGCACCTTCTCCAGCGGAAACGAAAGCTGGCGGCGGCCCCAGTCTTCCAGACGGTGGATCGTGCCGTTCCGCCCGGTCACCATCTGGCGGTAGCGGTCGATCATGCCCGGGACCTGCTCGCTCTGGTCCGGATGGACAATGAAAACGATCTCGTAGTGGCGCATTCTGATATCTCCTTATGGGTAAAGCCTCCCGTGATGCGTACACGGTGAGGCAAGGACCAAGGCCACCGACCGAACGGGGCCCCAACTACAGAAGGCGCGGATTATACAGGAGCTTTTGGCGAGTTCAAAGCCTCGCCAAAAGCTAATCAGCGAGCCGGAAACAACGAGCGAGAATCAGCAAGCCTGCAGAAAGCACGATAACGCGGACCTGGTTCTTACCGTTCACCGGTCACCGGTCACTGATCATCGGTGTCAGGAGCAGCCACGGCTCGTACACCGCCGCCCGCCGGAGCTCACGCCAGCAGCGGCACCGGTCGCGCCCTGGCTCGTACCGCCACCGGTGCAGACCGGTTTCTTCGCCGTATCGGACTTATCCTCTTCGGTATCCTCGGTTCCCGATGAAATTGCCGCGGGTGGCGTTACGGCCTGGTCGGTCGAGCTGACCAAGACGTTTTCGGCGCGGACAAATTGTGGCTCAACGACGGGTGGCAGTCCACTCGACCCGCTGGGGCCGCTAAACCCCGGGCACAGTCCGCCGTTCAGCGAGCAAACTCCGGTGCCCACATCGATTAAACCGCTTGGCCCCAGGACTACATTGCCTGCATTGATGGTCAAGTTGTCGTTACCCGCAGTCGTGTTGATCGTATTGTTGACATTGACAGTGCCCAATGTCGTGATCGCGACATCCTGAAATGCGGTGATCGCGCGATCGAGCGTGATGCCACCCGCGCCAGCGATTAGTTGGAAGGACGACCCGGACTGCGGAGAGAGCGGAATGGGTCCCGCCGTGCTGTTGGTGATCGAATTGACGGTAAGTGTCTGAGCGTTGAGCCCCAGTCCATCGCTTCCGCCAGTCGTCGCCCGCCCCATCACCAGCGCGCCAGCCGTTTGTAGGCGAGCGATATCTTGACTGGAAAGCTGAGTTGCGCCAGGAGCGCCGATTCCAAAATCGAGCGAACCTGCAGCGCTAAGCGAAAGTTGAATCCCGCCGGTACCCGCGAGAACGTCGTTACGGAGATCGAAACCGCCATTGCTCTTATCTCCCCCGCCGATCAGCGTGATCAGTCCACCGGTGGCCCCGCCTCCACGGGTGCTGACGGCCGCATCGATCCGCACCTGGCCCACGCCGTCTCCACCGCCAGAAGGTGAATGCGGTGAATCCGCTTCAAGCTGAATATCGCCGCCTTGGGTCGTCAACGAAGCATTGATCCGGATATCTTCGCCAGCTTGCGCAATGAATCCCACGCCGGCATTTGTCATGCTGACAGGCGCGTTAACTTCGATATCGCGCTGCGCCTGAAGCACCACGTTCGCAGATGCGCCAGATACCGTTGCCGATGTCAACGTAAAATCCGCAGCGCCGCTGTCCGCAAACAGGATCTGCCAAGCCGACTGACCGGCCGGCACATTCGCGTTTAGCTGGTTATCATCCAAGCCTGCGGCCTCGATCTTGATATCGCGTGGATCTAGCAGCAAAGTGCCAAAAGATCCACCTGATGCACTCAGGTCAGCTTCCCCGCGATAAATCAGAACTTCTTTACCCGACACCTCCGCAAACCCGCCGTCGCCATCATTGGCGCCCCCGCGGGCGCTGATGTTCCCGTAATAGCGCGTCGTGTCATCCGACCACACGATCACCTTGCCCCCATCACCACTGACAACAGCGTCAGCGGTGATCATGGTGTTGGGACCCACGTACGTGCGGAAAGCATTTTGAACGTCCGGATTCTTGCCCTGGAAGTCGCCGCCGACCAAGACCACGCCCCCGCCTGTCTCGCCCGAGACGTCAACGCTCGCACTGCCGATCAGCCCCACCTTGTTACCCAGAACCTCGACCGTGCCGCCTTTGCCTTCGCTTCCCTTCGCCTCGATCGTTCCAGCAACGAGGGTGGTGTCGCCCGATTCCACCGTGACGCTGCCACCGTTCGGACCGTTCGCCGTAGTGAGACTGCCCGCTTCAAGGGTCGCGCTCTGCGTCGCCTTGAGCACGACGCGCCCGTCTTCGGTCAGCTGCGCGCTGTCAGCCCGGATCGTGCCCGAGTGGTTGATAAGACCCGCGTAGATGCCGACCCTTCCGGCATCCGCCACGATGCTCCCCATGTTCACCGCCTCATTGTCGGGCGCGGTGACTTCCACTCTCAGGTTCGGCGTGCCCGGGCTCACCAGCTCGACACGGTTGCCGGCGGCCAGCACCACTTCGCCCTGCGGGCTCTTGATCAGCCCTTTGTTCTCAACGCTTGCCCCGACCAAGTAGACCTGCCCCCCGCTTGGGGTCGTTATCGCCCCTTCGTTCACCACGCTGCCCGCGCCGGCCACCTCGGTGAACTTCAACTTCCCACCCAGGAAGTCCGCATCCGAGAGCTGCAAGGTGGAGGCCACCAGCCCCGCCACATCGATCTGGGCGTTGGCGCCAAAAACGATGCCGTTGGGGTTGATGAGAAAGACCCGGCCGTTGGACTGCAGTGCGCCTAGAATTGCTGAAGGGTTCTGGCCGATGACGCGGTTCAATACCGCGCTCGAGGCCGATTGCTGCAGAAAGCGCGTGATCTCGCTCGCCCCGATCGAGAAGCCCTGCCAGTTGATGATGGCGTTGGGGCTGTTGGTGATCTGCAGCAGGTTGCCCTGCTGGTGGATGTTGACCTGGCCATTGGCGACCGAAGCGCCGGTCGGGTTCGCCAGAACCGCAGGCGCGGCAAAGCAGGACGCCACCGCAAGCGCAATGGCAGCCCGGCGCAGCCGACCGCGGAGCCTCCAACTTGGTGTCACGCATCCCCCTTGGAATGTCGAGTACACGGCGTACGGTGGAAAAACCGTCCGCCGGACCGTTCATCCAGAAAGTTCATTTCAACCGCCGTGCCGAGTCAAATCAATCCCTTAGTCCGGTCATTTCAAGCAACGCGGTGCGCTGCTAACCCGACTTCGGTAACTCTTGTCTTCGATTAGGCAAATACCGGGCCAACGTCACACATCGCATGTGCAGAAATTCACGCTTCGGACGCCAACCCAGGAGCGGCCACTAACAGGGGAGAAAGCAGACTCGCTTGGGGCCGCGGTCCTTAATATCACTACCAAAACATCACCGGAAATTAAGGGCCCACTGGCAAGTGTGGTGTAGCGATCTGGGAGCCTTACCACCCGCCACGAATTGCTAAAAGCTATTCAAAAACTCGAAATCGGATGCTGCCAATGGACGCCGGTGCACGTAGATCACTGCAACAGCTCCATAAGCAGAAGATTCTATCGGCGTGTATCTGCGTTTATCGGCAGCTGATTCCGGTTTTTCAAGACAAGGGTTAATAAATGATCGCGAGCGCAGCACTCACGCGCCAGCTGCCCTCCTCGCGATTCGGAGTCGGCTTCAGGATATTGGCCACATCAACGCGCAGACTGAACGATTTGGCGTGGCTTAGCCGCAAGCCTACGCCCGTGCTCGCCAGTACGGTATGCGCGATCTCTCCCGGGAGCGGATCGTTGCGGGTAACCGAACCGTAGTCGTAGAACGCAAGAAACCGTATGCGCAAATCGTCGGAGACTTTCAGCTGCGGCGCAACATCGGGCGTATACAGTTCCGCCTGGCCGGAGTAGCCGCGGTCGTTGGCGACCTCGCGCAAGAGGTAGCCGCGAACGCTATCCGGACCGCCGATCCCGTATTGCTCGCCCGGGACCAGCAGGTCGTCCGTGTACTGCCCGTTGGCGCCCAGGCGCGTCTGCCATTCGTTCTGGAACTGCCGGACGTAGTTGAAGCCGGCGCGCAAGGCATTGTAGCTGGCGTCCGCACCGGCCCGGGTCAGCGTAAACGCGAGCTGGCCCCCATCGTTGCCGCCAGGAATGTTATGCGAGGCGCTTCCAAAGAAAGACAATTCCGCGGCCGCGTAGCGCCGTAGTCCACTATAGGCAAGGCTAACTGGATGCAGCGTAATGTCCGGCACAATGTTCTGCCCCGCGAACAGGACCTCGTTGTCGAACTGCCGGTAATCGAGGCCGAAGGACAGCTTCTGCTCGAGCTCTCCCCAGCGCGGAAGCAGGTAGTTCCAGCGCGCGATGCCGATGATGCCCTTCCCGCTCACGTTGAACAGCCCCTGCGCCGACCCGGAATCGACGTTCGAGTAGCCCGCGATGAGGTCGAGCGAGCTGTTCAGATCGTAGAACGGCACACGGTAGCCCACGCCGTAGATCGAAACCTTGTCAAGATCGGTCGGCGAGGTGATGTACTGCGCCGTCAGCGTGTGATCCCGGTTGAAGAGATTGGAGTGCTGGTACCCGATTCCGAGACGGTAGTCGCCGGTTTCCCCGGTCCCGGTATTGTCGAGCGTGAGAAAGCCGCGCCAAGGCTTGTCGTCATCGACCTTGATGTTGACGTCAACTTCGCCCTCCGCAGCACCCGAGCGCAGCAGCACGTTGGTCTGCTTGACCGGGTGCTCGCCCAGGAGCTGCAGATTGCGCGCGATCTCGCGTGAATTGGGCGTCTCCCCTTCCTTGACCGTCGGCAGGCTGCGCCGGATGTTCTCGGCATCGAAGTGCTTGTTGCCGTCGATGAGAACGCGCCCGATGCGCGGCTGGACCACCCGGAACTGCACCACGCCCTGGGTGATGTCCTGCTCCGGCAGCAAGACCCGCGCCACGCCGTATCCGCGATCACGGTAGGACTGCTCGAGCGCTTCCAGTGCCCGCTGAATGTCGGCGAAATCCTTGTTCTTGCCGATGAACGGCGCGACCGTTGCCTGGACCGCTTCCGCCGACAACAAGGTATTGCCCTGGACGTCGAAGCGCTTGATCTCGAAGCGCGTAGGAGGAATCGGCGCTTGCGACTGTTGGGCACGAGAAACGAGCGAGACCGACGCGAGAGCACACCCCGCGAGCAGCAGAGCGGCGACCCAGACCACCCGGCGCCAACCGGGTAGTTTCGTCTTCTTACTCGCGTCCAATTTCTTCTTTAAGTGTTTTCGAGGTACCCGTCGTTATTTCATGATTTTATGATTGAAATCGTGAATTGTCTACTGAGGAAGCTTCTCGCTTCAAGGCCAAACCCGACGGCCGCCTCGTTATTACCGGGCGAGCAGCGCGCGCTGACGGCGCGTTTCCGCGAGACAGATGCCGGCGGAAACCGAAACGTTCAAGCTCTCGACCGTGCCGATCATCGGAATGCGCACGAGCTGGTCGCAATTCTCGCGCGTGAGCCGGCGCATGCCCTCGCCCTCCGCGCCGAGCACCCACGCCAGCGGCCCTTCAAGCTTGACTGAATAAAGCTCGTTCTCACCGTTCTGGTCGGCGCCCATTAGCCAGACTCCGCGTTCCTTCAGGTCGCGCATCGCGCGCGCGAGGTTCGTTACGGCAATAAACGGCACCGTTTCCGCCGCGCCACTGGCAACCTTCTCGACCGTCGCATTGATCCCGACCGCACGGTCCTTTGGCGTGATCACCGCGTGCACGCCCAAGGCATCGGCCACCCGCAGGCATGCACCCAGGTTGTGCGGATCGGTCACACCGTCGAGGATCAGCAACAGCGCGGGCTCCTGGAGATTCTCCAGCACGCTCTCGAGGTCTCGCGCGGGACCCGCCATCTCGACGCGCGCTGCCACCCCCTGATGGCGGGCGTGCTGCGTCATGCCGTCGAGCCGCGCGCCGTCTACCTTGATCACGCGCACGCCACGCTCGCCCGCAAGCCGCTCGAACTCGCGCGCGCGGCGGTCTTCGCGCCCCTGATCGAGCAGGATCTCTTTTACGCTGGCGGCGTTCTGCCGCAGCCGGCTCGTGACGGCGTGGAAGCCATAGATGAGGCGTGCTCGCAATGTTTCATGTCCGGATCGGAGACCACCGTGTTCTCGCCGTCGATCAGCATCGCCCGGATCTTGTCTCCACACAGCTCGAGCGCCGTGACCTTGGTCATGCCGTTCTCGAGATCGATCTCATGTCCGTACAGCGCGGCGAACTTCGCCTGGTGATCCGGATTCGTGACCGCCTGGAAACCCGGGTAGTTGTTGGGCAGCGCGCCTGCATCGCCCGCGCCCTGGATGTTGTTCTGTCCGCGCATCGGGTTGATGCCC
>JAQBFV010000178.1:0-6015 GCA_032123035.1 Betaproteobacteria bacterium
ATCGGCGTTCATCGGCGGTTACATTGGTCTTGGTCTTTTAGATATGCGCTTGCGTCAAGAGTCGTCTGACGCGTCGGGATCGTGCGCCGTCCCCCTGATCCGAATGTCGTATTTTTTCATCAGCACCTGGAAATTGGCGCGCTGCATGCCGGTTTCCTCCGCGCTGCGCGTCACGTTCCAGCCGTTGCGCCGCAGCGCCTCGAGCACGAAGCGTTTTTCGATCTCCTCAACCGACCTCTCCCTTGCCGCTTTCTTCAGGCGCTTCAGTTCTTCGCTCGTGCGCGGCACGTCGACATCCGAGAGCGCAGGCGTGTCGATGATGTTGCCAAGGTGCGCGCGGCGGATGAGCTTGCCGCTGGCGAGGATCATCGCGCGGTGCACGGCGTTCTCGAGCTCCCGCACGTTGCCCGGCCAGTCATAGTTGACCAGGGCGTTCGTTGCGCCCTCGGAAAATTCGGTCACGTCCTTGCCGAGCTCGCTCCTGAATACGTTAAGGAAGTGGAAGGCGAGGGCAGGGATGTCTTCTCGGCGCTCGCGCAGCGGCGGCACGTGGACGGGAAAGATGTTGACGCGGTAGTAGAGATCCTCGCGGAAACTCTCGTCGGCCACCATCGCCTTGAGGTCCTTGTTGGTGGCGGTGACCAGGCGGATATTGGTGGTCTGCGTGCGCGTGTCGCCGACGGCGCGGAATTCGCGCTCCTGCAGGACCCGCAGCAGCTTGGCCTGGGTCGGCAGCGAAATATTGCCGATCTCGTCGAGGAACAGCGTGCCGCCGTTGGCGACCTCGAACATGCCGCGCTTGTTCGAAATCGCGCCGGTGAACGAGCCCTTGACATGCCCGAACAGCTCGCTCTCGAGCAGGGTCTCGCTGAGCGAATTGCAGTCGACCGGCACGAACGGCTTGTCTTTCCTCAGGCTGTTGTAGTGGAGGGCGCGGGCGATCAGCTCCTTGCCCGTGCCGCTTTCGCCGGTGATGAGCACGGTACTGTTGGTCGGCGCGCACTGGGCGATCAGCCGGTAGACAGTCTGCATCGCCGGGCTCGTGCCGATAATGTTCTCGAAGCGGTACTTGGAGTTCAACGCGCTTTTCAGGCTGACGTTTTCCTGCAGGAGCCTGCGCCGCTCCAGCGCGCGCTCGATCACTAGGTTGAGTTGATCGGGCTCGAACGGCTTGGGCAGGTAGTCGAAAGCGCCAAGCTTCATCGCCCGCACCGCGATGTCGATCTGAGAGAGCCCGGTGATCATAATGACGTCGATGTCGGGGTGCGCTTCCTTCACCCGCTGCAGCACTTCCAGGCCATCGATACCCGGCATCATGATGTCGAGAATAATGAGGTCGTAGTGATGCTCCTCCACGCGGCGCAGCGCATCGGCGCCGTTGGTGGCCGTATCAACGTCGAACCCGCCGTCGCCGAGGATCCGCAGGCAGCTCTTGAGGACGATCTCCTCGTCATCGACTACCAAAATGCGAGCGCTCATGGGTCGGGGTGCTCCCCGCGGGCCCGGCGCCTTGCCAGCGCCTGCGCTATCAACCCCCGGATGTCCTCCGGCTCAAACGGTTTCGCCAGGTAGGCAAAAGCGCCCAGTTCCTGCGCCCGCAAGGCGGTTTCGGACTGCGACAGGCCGGTGAAAATGATCACTTCACTGTCAGGGCTCCTCTGCTTCACGTGCTGCAGCACCTCCAGGCCGTTGATCCGGGGCATCAGGATATCGACAAGCAGCACGTCATAGGCCGTTGCATTGATTTTTTCCAGTGCTTCGGCGCCGCCGCGGGCCACGTCCACCGCATAATCAGTGTCAGCCAGGATCCGCAGGCAGCTGCGGACCACGATGTCCTCGTCATCCACGATGAGGATGCGCGCGCTCATGATGCGCTGCCGCTGCGAAGAAGCTGGGCTGCCTCGGAGTCTGGCTCCAGGGGCAGATAGACCCGGAACGTCGAGCCTTCCCCGACCGTGCTTTCGACCTCGATCAGCCCGCCGTGAGCCCTGACGATGCCATGGCTGACCGAGAGCCCCAGCCCGGTCCCCTTGCCAACTTCCTTGGAGGAGAAGAAGGGGTCGAAAATCCGTTCAAGATTCTTCTCGGGGATCCCGCACCCGGTGTCGATGATGGCAATCTCCACCATGCGCACGGCCGGGGCCTTGGGATCCGCGCGTTTCGGCTCCGGTGCGAGGCTGGTGCGCACGGTGATGGCTCCTTTCTTGTCGATCGCCTGCTGCGCATTGACCAGGATGTTCATCACCACTTGCTTGATCTGGTCCGCGTCGACCCACACCGGTGGCAGGCTGGGGTCGAGTTCCTTTCGGATCTCGATGTCACGCAGGTGGGCCGGACGCTCGATAATGCGTTCGGTCTCATCGATAATCTGGTTGAGGTCCGCAAATTTCTTCTCCGGCTTCTTTTCGCGTGCGAAGTCGAGTAGCCGGCGAATGATGGCGGCGCAGCGCTTGGTTTCCTGGATGACCAAGTCGAGATCCTCGGCATCGGGGCTGCCATCCTGCATTTTTCTGCGCAGCAGGGTCGAAAACGTGAGGATGCCGGTCAGCGGGTTGTTGAGCTCGTGCGCGATGCCGGCAGCGAGCAGCCCGACGGAGGCCAGTTTTTCGCCGCGGACGGCCTCGGCCTGCGCGACGCGCAGTTCCTTCGTTCTTTCTTCCACTTTTTGTTCGAGCGTGCGGGCCCAGGTCGCGCGCTCGCGTTGCGAATCCCCGAGCGCCGCGGTCATGCTGTTGAACGATTTCGCGAGCTGACCGAGCTCGTCGGCGCTTCTGACCGGGATCTCGTGGTCGAGATCGCCCGCCGCGAGCCGCCGGGCGCCGGTCTCGAGGTCGCGCAGCGGCACGTAAACCAGGCGATGCACCAGGATTCCGATACCGAGCGACGCCAACAGGACGAATCCCAGGGCGAGTACACCGAGCGTGATTGCACTGTCGCGCAACGTGCGGTCCATGGTATCCAGGGAGTAGATGACGTCCAGCACGCCAAGCACCGATTGCGCCTTGGTGTGCTGATGGCACGCCGCGTTGTAGCAGGAAGGCTCATTGCGGATAACGTCCATATTGGCGAGCAGGTGCTGGCCATCCGTGCTTCTGAACACGCGCGAGCGCTTGTCCTGGGGTATGCGTTCGAGCGGTTTCTCGCTCTGGTGGCAGTGGAAGCAGGCCTCAGCTTTTTGGTCGACTTTCACACCGATTTCGGGCGGGTAGGTCGAGTGAATGATGCGCCCGTCCTTGTTGAAGATCCGGACGCGGTCGATGCCGGCCTGGTTGACCACATCATGCAAGATGCGATCGACGTAAGCGGGCTGGTTCTGCAGCATGGCGAACCGCGTGCTCTTCGAGATGACCTGCGATATCTGGACGACATGCTCCGATGCCTGCGCGACCAGCTGCGCGCGCTGGTATTGAATCACCAGCACGATGAAAACGGCCATCGCGGCCATCAGCGCGATGGCGAGATTGATGCCGACTTTGAACTTGAGCGATCTGGGGCGCATGCATTCAGCGGTGTCGCGTCAGCTTTCCCGAGCGCATTGAACGCCAATTGTGTGAACAGGGCTTGCCGCAGTTCAGGCCAGGCACATTTTCCATGAACGAAACTAACAGCGCCGGCGCGCGCGCGTATTGATCCGAATCAAATCCAGGCCGTGAGATTATCCCGTAGACTTGCCATAGGATAGGGCGCGTCCGCAGCCATGCCAGAAGACGCAGGCTTGCGAGCCCCCAAAGCGTCTACAATACGCAAGATTCTCATGAGGATTCTCTTGAGTTCACCAGTGGCCGGCGACCGCCGATCGAGCCAGGGCCGATTGCTCACCACTGAAGAAATGGCGCTTGGACGGCTGACTCCGGGCAGGAGGATGGAGCCCTTCTTCTTGCCCTCCGTGTCAACGATCCCCGTGTTTCAATGAAGACGGTTTCATGAGCCCATCCCGCGGAAGAGAGCGAGGGCTTTGTTTTAGTTTCAAAGGGGAGTATTGGTCATGAATGTGGCAGGGCGTTTCGCGCGGGTCTTGGCAGCCCTCGTTCTTTTGGCCGGCGCGTCAATCGAAGGCCGGGCGCAACTGGATGTGAGCAACAATTCAGTGTGCCTTGGCTGCCATAGTAATCCCGTTTTTGCAACTCCCGGCGCCGACGAAAAAATTCGCTCGTTGCACGTGAGCGAGGCGGTTTTCGCCGCCAGCGTGCACGGCAAGATGCAGTTTCCCTGCGTCACGTGCCATACCGGGATCACGCAGCTTCCGCACAAGAAGCCGACCCTGACGCGCGCGGAATGGCGCCGCAGCATTCCCGACCTCTGCGGGAACTGCCACGCCAAACAGCGCGCCGCGTACGAAAAGTCCGTGCATGGCGACGAGGTTATCTGGAAGAACAACACGAGAGCCGCGGTCTGCTCGGATTGCCACCGGCCCCATGAAGTCGGGCGTCCGGCAACCGATTCGGCGAAGCTTGCCATTACCCAGAACTGCGGCAACTGTCACGCCAACAGCCTCAAGTCCTACACTCAAACTTACCATGGGCAGATCAACAGGCTCGGCTACGCCCACACGGCCAAGTGCTTTAACTGCCACGGCAGCCATACTATCCAGCGCACGACCGATCCTCAGTCGAAGGTGCATCCGGATAACCGGCTGAAGACCTGCCAGCAATGCCACGCCGGCGCGACCCAGGGCTTCGTCACGTTCGAGCCGCACGCCACTACCAACGATTTTGGCCGTTTCCCGTACGTCTGGTTGACGTACAAACTCATGATCGGGCTGCTGGCCGGTACCTTCGCGTTTTTCTGGACGCATACCGCCCTCTGGTTCTACCGCGAGTACAAGGAACGCAAGGAGCGGAAGAACCGCAAGCATGTGCGTACGGAGGAACTGGTAAGCCATAAGGGCAGGTATTACCGCCGCTTCACGTGGCCATGGCGCCTCGCGCACTTGCTGTTCGCGCTGTGCCTGATGACCCTGACGCTGACGGGCATGTCGCTGCTTTTCCCCACCAGTCCGTGGGCGCCGGTAGTCATACGGGCACTGGGCGGTCCGGAGTTGGCGGGGTTGATCCATCGTACCGCTGCGGTGATCTTCGCCACCATCTTCCTCGGCCATCTGGTCCAGGTGGCGCTGTACCTGGCCCGCAACATCCGCACGTTCGACTGGTTCGGGCCCTATTCCCTGGTCCCCGGCCTGCAGGACATCAAGGATATCTTCGCCATGTTCAGATGGTTCTTCGGCCAGGCGCCGCGGCCGGTGTTCGACCGCTGGACCTATTGGGAGAAGTTCGACTACTGGGCGCCGTTTTGGGGCGTGACCATCATCGGCAGCAGCGGTGTCATGTTGTGGTTTCCGGAAGTCACCGCCTCGTTCCTCCCCGGATGGGTGTTCAACGTGGCGACGATTCTGCATGGCGAGGAAGCGGTGCTTGCGGTCGGCTTTCTGTTCACGGTGCACTTCTTCAACAACCATTTCCGGCCGGACAAGTTCCCGTTGGACATCGTGATGTTCACCGGCTCGATGCCCCTGGAAGAGTTCAGGCACGAGCACACGCTCGAATACAAACGCCTAGTCGAGAGCGGGCAACTCGAGAAGTATCTGGTCGATGCCCCGTCCCAGCCCATGACCCTCGGTTCCACGATCCTGGGGTTCACGCTGATCGGCGTGGGGCTGACGCTGCTCGTGCTCGTGTTCATTGGTTTAGTAGGCGCTCTCAACGGGGGCTAGCGGACAGTCAAAAGGCGGAAGGCGAAAGGCGAAACGGTTGTTTTGATTTTTGTATCGATCGATCCGCGTTTATCTGCCTTGGGGTCTACCGGTCAATGCAACACCTCCTTTATTACAGGCAGGGGTTTGAAGCTTAAGGACTTCCTGCGACCTGGCTTAACAAGAATCCGATGTTGTACGAGCACGACTGAGAGTGACCAGGGAACAGCACTCCTCGCGATTAGTACTGATTAGACAAGCTCTTACTATTGCGTCGCCTAGAACTAGCAGGTGTTGCACTGACCGGTTGAGATCACCGTGTTTAT
>JAQBFV010000179.1:0-4161 GCA_032123035.1 Betaproteobacteria bacterium
CTGCGGCTTGTTGTGGACGGTCAGGTTCTGCGGATCGACGAAGCAGGCCTTCATCTCCCAGGTCGTGAGATGCTCGACGTCTCCCACCTCCACCCAGCCCTTTGACCCGAACACCTGCATGCGCCAGGTCTCGGCGGTGGCGATGATGGTCGAGAGATAACCGGTGGCGCCGCCGCGAAACTGGAACAGCATCGACGTCGTGTCGTCGATCCCGTGATCGAGCACCCGACGGGAACTCTGCGCGTGCACGGAATTGACGGGCCCGGCGAGATAGAGGAAGGCGTCCACTACGTGCACGCCGCGGCCAGTCATGCCGCCCGCCGGGCCTTCCTCGCGCGCCTGGCGCCAGTGGTCCTTGTCGAAGCGATAGACGCTCGGCCCGCAAAAATTGCCCTCCAGGTGCAGTAGCTTGCCGAGCCTGCCGTCCTCGAGCATGCGCCGGATTTCCTGCAGGGCCGGCTGGAAACGCCAGTTGAAGCCAACGCCGAACGTAACCCCAGCCTTCGCGCACGCCCGGATGGCCGCATTGGCGCTCTTCGCCGTCAGCGCAAACGGCTTCTCGCAGAAGACGTGCTTCCCGGCCTTGGCCGCCGCGACGATCTGCTCGGCATGACGGGTGTGGGGCGTTGCAAGGACAACGGCATCGATGCCGGGATTGGCGAGCACCTTCTCGTAAGAGTCGTAGAGGGAAATGCCCTGTTTCGCGGCGTAGGCTCTCGCCTTGTCGAGCGTGCGCGTCGCTCCGGCGACAAAGCGGATGACATCGCTTTTGCCCTGGACGCTGTTGACGAGGTTTTGGCCCCAACGGCCGATGCCCACGATAGCTGCTTTGATCACACTGCTCTCCAGAGGCGTGAATAGTGAATAGTGAATGGACTGAAACGTTCGTGAATCGCAAATCGTAAATCGGATGCTAGCTAACACCGTAAAGCCTCACCGCCAAGGGCGCAGAGGCCGCTAAGGACAACAAAAGCCTCACCGCAAAGGGCGCGGAGGACGCGAAGGAATATTGATTACTACAACCCGAAGGTCGCGAAGGCAACGCAAAGATTGGCATACAGGGAGGTCAGTGGTCCCGACACGGCGCTAGCCATACGTTCTAATTTATCTAGATGGTCCTTTGCGACCTTAGCGACCTCTGCGGTAAAGCTTTTCTTTTCCTCGGCGACCTTAGCGTCCTTTGCGGTAAATCTTTTCTGTTCCTCCGCGCCCTTGGCGTCCTCGGCGGTGAAGCTTTAGCGCGTCGCCGGCATCATGCGTTACGCATTACCCATTACCCATCACGGCGCAAGGCCCTCATCCCTCTTCAGTGACCGCGGCGGACCACGGCGACATCACATCCGCGATTCCAAGATGCTCGCCCGAGGCGAAATCATTGAGCACTGCGCTCGGGCAGGCAAAGTTGGTCGGATAGACGACGAATTCCGTCAGCTGCGTCGGAAACGAGTCGGCGAGCGCTTTCTGAGCTTCAGAGGGCAAACGCGGATCGACCCCAACGGTATCGCCGCCGCTCGCATCGATGCGCGGCTGGTGGAACGCATCCTCGAGGCTCATGCCGTGATCGATCAGGAAGGAGCTGATCTGCAGCACGGCGGGCATGATCTTGCGCCCTCCCGAGGCGCCGATTGCGAACCAACCCTTGCCGCCGCGGCGCACGATCACGGGGCACATGTTGGTGAGTGGGCGTTTGCCGGGCGAGAGGGAATTGGGCAGACCGGGTCGGGGATCGAACCACATGATGCCGTTGTTCATCAGGAGGCCAGTCGAGGGCAGGACGACCCGGGACCCGAACACCGAAAGCAGCGTCTGGGTATGGGCGACCATGTTGCCGTAGCGGTCGATGACATTGAAATGCGTGGTGCAGGAAGGCTCGGGCGCGCCGGCGGTTTCGCCCATCTTCTCGAGGCGCTCGGCATAGGCGTTATTGAGGGCCCTCGCATACGAGATAAATGCGTCTGCCTTCGGCCCGTTACGCTGAAACGAGACGTTCCGCAGATCGTTAAGCGCTTTGAGCATGCTCGGCCCGGCGGTCAGTGCCGGGGCCATCGAGATGCTGGCCTCACGGTAGTCGGTCGCAATCGGCTCGACGATGCGCGCGCGGTATTGCTTGAGGTCCTCGGCTCCGAGCACGCCGCCCAGTGCGCGCACATCCTCAATGATGGATGCGGCGATCTCGCCCTCGTAGAAGTCGCGTCGTCCTGCTGCGGCGAGGCGCTTCAGCGTATCGTCCAGCCGCCGGAGCTTGAGGCGCTCGAGCGGCGCACCCGGCGCCGTGACCGGCGGGAACCCGCCGGGCAGCCATATTTCCCGCGTAGTGGGGTAGCGGTGCAACTCGCGCGCCATCGTCGCTACCTTGAAAGTCAGATACCAGTCGATTGCCATGCCTCGTTCCGCCAGTTCGATCGCGGGACGCAGCACGTCTTCGAATGTGAAGGTCCCAAACTTTTCCAGGGCGAGGCCGAGGCCGTCTACCTGACCGGGCACCGCGAACGAGAACGGGCCATGAACATTACGGTCGTCCTTGACTGAAGGCCAGGTGAATAGGTCGCGGGTAGTTGCGCCGCCGCCTACGAGCGGATAGTCGGCAGGATCGAGGCCGCGCGGCGAGATCGGCGCGAAATCCACCACGTGGACGCAATCTTCTCTTGCGATATAAACGAGCATGTAGCCGATGCCGCCCAGCCCGCTGTTCCAGGGTTCGACCGCCGCGAGCGCGAATCCGGTTGCGACCGCGGCATCCACGGCGTTGCCGCCAGCGGCCAGCACGCGCGCGCCGGCCTCGCCGGCGATGCGGTTCTGGGTCGCGACGATACCGCCGCGCGATCGGGCGAGCGGCTTGCGCACTTGCCAGTTCTGTACTCGATGCTCCGACATGGTAGGGAGATCGGGAGGGCGGACGATATAATCAGCCTCGCATATTACCGGTGACCAGTGACCGGTGACCAGCTAAGCGGAAGGCAGAAGGATGAAAGTGGAACGGTTTTTGAGTTGCATCTGTGTGTATCTGCGTTTATCTGCGGTTAATTAGGGTTCCGATTCACGATTCACGATTCACGGATCTGGCGCATGGTAAGAACCCGCTTCGCCCCGAGCCCTACCGGTTACCTCCACATCGGAGGCGCGCGCACCGCGCTCTTCTGCTGGGCGTACGCCAAGCGCCACGGCGGCACCTTCGTCCTGCGGATCGAGGACACCGACCGCGAGCGCTCGACGCAGGAGTCGGTCGACGCGATTCTGGAGAGCATGCGATGGCTCGGGCTCGATTACGACGGCCCGCACTACCAGATGGACCGGATCGCGCGCTATCGCGAGGTCGCCGATCGGCTGATTCGCGACGGCAAGGCCTATCATTGCTACGCGAGCCGCGAGGAGCTCGATGCGCTGCGCGAGCAGCAGCGCGCGCGCGGGGAGAAACCGCGCTACGACGGGCGCTGGCGCCCCGAGAACGCAAAGCGGCTCGGGCTCAAGCCTCCCGCTGGCGCGACGCCCGTGGTGCGCTTCCGTAATCCCGGCGAAGAGGAGGTGACCTTCACCGACCTGGTGAAAGGGCCCATCACGGTTGCCAACAGCGAGCTCGACGATCTCGTGCTGTTGCGCGGGGACGGCATTCCGACCTACAACTTCGGCGTCGTGGTGGACGACATCGACATGGATATCACGCACGTTATCCGCGGTGACGACCATGTCAACAACACGCCGCGCCAGGTCAACGTCTACCGGGCGCTCGGCGCCGCGCAGCCCAAGTTTGCGCACGTGCCGATGATCCTGGGCGCGGACGGGGAGCGCTTGTCCAAGCGGCACGGGGCGGTGAGCGTGATGCAGTATCGCGATGAGGGATATTTGCCCGAGGCGCTCGTGAATTACCTTGCGCGGCTGGGTTGGTCGCACGGAGACGAAGAAGTTTTCTCCCGCGAGCAGCTCGTGGAATGGTTCGATCTCGAGCACATCAGTGCCTCGGCCGCACGATTCAATCCCGAGAAGCTTGCATGGCTGAACGCCCAGTGCCTCAAGGCCGCGGATGATGCGCGGCTGGCGGGGCTGGTCGAGCCGTTCCTGCTCAAGGATGATTGCGATCCTGCCAAGGGCGCGCCGCTGGCGAAGGTCGTGGCGCTGCTAAAGGAGCGGGTCAGCACGCTCGAAGAGTTGGCCGATGCAGCGGTT
>JAQBFV010000180.1:0-4080 GCA_032123035.1 Betaproteobacteria bacterium
ATCAACTTGTCGACCTGCTCGCCGGTCAGCCTGAAACTGGTCGGTACCTTGTTAAAGTAGGCTCGCTGCGCAGGGTCTTTGATGTCGCGGAAACTTAGGTAGATGAAATAGGGCGTGACGGTTTTTTGCGGCGTCGATACAGTAAAAGGGGCCAGGCTCGATTTATTCTTCCACCGGCTTTTCGAAGAAAAAGCATTTGGGCAGAAATGCCTGGGCCATGTACTCGACATCCTTCTTGGACACGCCGCAGGCAAAAAAATGATCCCGCCAGGTGCGGACGGTCGCTACGATGTTCTCGATTTCCTTCCTTGCCGCTTCGACGGTCAATCCGAACCGCTCGCATTGGGAAAGCAGGTTGTAGATGCTTGCCGTGCGGCCGTAGGTTCCGACGGTCATCGCAAGGTCCCGGCGTTCAAGGCTGACCAGCGGTGCGGGCACCAGGTCATACGCCGGCGTCAAGCGCCATCCATGCTCGGTGCGAAGCACCGCGTGGTTGCGGGGATGGTCGTCGTTGTTCGTCACCGCCGCATTGAAGACGATGCGCCGGAATAGCTCGATGCGATCTGCGTCCGGTTTCTCCGACCAGCGGCGCAGCTGATCCGCAAGCAACAGATAGGACCAGCGCTCCCTCTCCAGGTGGCTGTCTTCGCAGTCGAGTAACGTCAGGCCACTGACGAGTCCGAAGCGGAGATAGCCCCCCTCGGTGTAATCGCGGTCGAAGCGCTCCACCATGAGCACGTCGAGTCCCGCGACGGGCTGCAGGCGGGGATTGCACGCGGTGATGCCACAGCGGCGCGCAAGCTCCAACGTCGCGTACTCCACTCGCTGGAGGTTGTAGCGGTCGCCTTTTTCCGGGAACTTGCCGAGCCACAGGCGATTGCCGTCCTCGATCGTGGCCTTGGGCCTTGCGCCGCCCAGGGAGGTGCCGGGCTCGATCTGCTCGAGAATTTTGACGGGCACGCGTTTGCCCTCTTCTATCGCCTCCGCGGCTGCGACCAGCTCTGCTAGTTGATGCGTGCGGTTGTATCGACGTTTCGGGGCTGGGGGCTTCAGCTTGGAGCCGAAACTCAGGTAGCCGGCGCCGTCCTGCGGCCCGTTCAGCAGGTAGTCGATTTCCTCCAGGTCGCCGGAGCTGCGTTCCAGCTTGTGCTCGATCACGCGCCGTCCCCAGGCGTCAGGCCCGGCGTCGCGCACAGCGCCGGGAACGCCCTTCAGCTTGGTGAATTCGTGAATGGTGTCGCCGAGCGGCAGCTGGAAAGGGTCGAACGCGATCGCGTCCTTGCGTTCCAGGTAGCGGTCGCCATAGCGAAAGCGGCCGACGAACGTTCCGTCTGGCAGCTTTTCGACCTTGAGCAAAGCCGCCGGCACGGTGTTGAGAGTGCCCGGCAACTGAACGTACACGTAGGCCTGGCGTTCAGAAGTCATATTCGTTCTTAGACTTCTGCGATTTGCGAACGCGCGCCGGCCGGCGCGACGCCTCCAGCGTCTTGCCGTGAGTATCGGCGTCGGGGTGAGCGACGCCATCCAGCGTTCTGTCGAGACCGAGCGTCCACAGAACGGTGACGTAGGCCCCCATCGCAACACCAGGCTTCCCGAGCTCAAGCGCGTTGAGGGTGTTGCGGTTGATGCCGGCCTTGGCGGCGACTTCGGCGATCGACATACCGCGCCGGGTCCTTGCCAGCCGAACGCGGTAGCCAAGCTCCTTGATGCGCTCGGTAGCCGCCGTCGGGAAAGTTTTATTGATGCCCATAATATTATGGCGCTAAGTTAAACAGTGCCTAATATATTAGGCTAAAACATGAAAATGAGTCAACGATGAATTACATAACGTGCCTATTTTAATAGGCAATAAACCACATAACGCCTAATATAATAGGCAATAAAATGGGCCAGGCTCGATTTATTGGGCGGGGCTGTCTACCCAGGCCGAGGGGTGTGCGTTCAAGGGGCAAAGGATGACCGTAGTCCACTTGCCCGCGCCATGCCCCGCCGTCCCCGGATCTACCTCGATGGTGTTCCGCTGCACATCGTGCAGCGCGGCCACAATCGCGGGCCGTGTTTCTTCGCGCAATACGATTACAGTCGCTATCTGCAGTGGCTGGGCGAGGCGCTCATGGAAACCGAGTGCGCGCTGCATGCCTACGTGCTGATGACCAACCATGTGCACTTGTTGCTCACGCCGACGAAGGCGGAGGCGGTGCCCCAGCTTATGATCTCGCTAGGGCGGCGTTATGTGCAATACATCAACCGCCGTTATCGGCGCACGGGTACGCTGTGGGACAGCCGCTACAGGGCCTCACTTGTGCAGTCAGAGACCTATCTGCTTGCCTGTCAGCGCTACATCGAACTGAACCCGGTTCGCGCGGCGATGGTGGACGACCCGGCGCACTATCGTTGGACGAGCTATCGGGCCAATGCGCTTGGGCAGGCAGATGCGTGGCTCTCGCCGCATGCGCTTTACCGAGCGTTGGGGCGAGACGACAACGAGCGCCTAGTGGCTTATCGAGCGCTTTTCGGTGCCCAGCTCGATCATGCGCTCGTCGACGACATCCGGCTCGCGGCGAATCAAAGCCAGCCGCTCGGAAACAAACGGTTTCACGCGAAGATAGAACAGATGACGGGTATTCAGCGAGGGGCCAAAGCGCGAGGCCGACCGCGTCTGGGCCAGTAAAAGGGGCCAGGCTCGAATTATTTTTCCGACTCAATAATTCGAGCCTGGCCCCTTTTACAACTATGGCAATTAGTCAGCGGTCAATCGCTGACGATATTCCCGCGGGCTGACGCCGGCGATTCGCCGAAAAGCGCGTGCGAAATTCGACGGATCCTCGTACCCCACTTCGTAGGCCACGTGGATCACGTTCTGCTCAGTGTTCTTGAGCATTTGCGCGGCGGTTTCAAAGCGCACCTGCTCCAGCAGCCCGGAGTGGGTCAGGCCGGTCGCGCCCAGCCGGCGTTGCAGCGTGCGCGCGGACATGCCGATGATCTCCGCACTCAACTCGATGGAAGGGGTGCTGTTGCCAAGGTAGGGTCGCAGCAGCAGCTTCATCGAGTTGGCGAGATCGAGATCGAGTGGCTCGGCTGAATCCCCCTGTTCCAAGCGCCTCGCGGCTTGCGCGCTCTTAGCGTGGAGCCCGGGAGGAGGTGGCAGACTCAGCATGATGCGGGGCACGTCGATCCAAGTTGCCCGCTGCCCGAGGAGAAAGCGCGTGTTCGGATATTGCTCGTAGGCGAATCGGCCTGGCCGAGACGTCGACTGAAACGCTATTTCTTCGGGGCACCAGGACGTTCCCGCGAACGCGCGTACTATGGTAACCACCACCAGGTTATTCACCCACTCGCTAAAATGATATCCCTCTTGGTGGCAGAACAGGCCGTAGAGATTACTGACGATCCTTGCCGTGCCGACACCGAACCTCGATCGTCTGGCCGCCGCCGGCCTGACCATGACCCAGTTTCTGGTGGAACCGGGCTGCACGCCTTCACGCGCGGGTCTGCTCACCGGGCGCTATTCGCCACGCGCCGGCTTGGGCACGGTCATCATCGGGGGCACGCCCAATACCCTGCAGGACAAAGAGGTGACGCTCGGCGAGCTATTCAAGGGCGTGGGCTATGCAACCGCTTACGTTGGTAAATGGCACTTGGGCGTAGAGGAGCAAAGCTGGCCGGTACGTCAGGGCTTTGACGAGTACCGGGTGGGCGTCATTGAAACCAGCGATTCGACCTTGTATCGGCCGAAGATGGAAGCCCTTAGTTTTTCTGAAGCGGATATCAAGAAGGCCGCTCCCTATATCTGGGAAGGCACAACGAAAGACGGCCTGAAGAAAATCCGCGAATACGATGTCGCCTACAAACACATCGTCGAAGATGAGATTGCCAAGGCGTCAGTGAAGATTATCAATACACAGGCCGCGACCAAAGAGCCCTTTTTTCTCTTAGTCGGCTTGACCCAGACGCATTATCCCAATGTGACCTCACCTGAGTTCACCGGCAAGTCGCCCATCGGACCCTACAGAGATGCGCTGCTGCAACACGACCACGCGGTAGGCGAGATCCTTGATGCAATCAACACAGCCGGTATCG
>JAQBFV010000181.1:0-2639 GCA_032123035.1 Betaproteobacteria bacterium
TCTCGACGAATGGCCGGCTTTTTCCCGGAGCGATGGGCCGAGTTCGGCCAGAAGCGGCCGTTCGCGAGGTCGCTATTCGATCACCCGGTCGGCGCGCAGCATGATTGATAGCGGAATCGTGATGCCGAGCGCCTTGGCGGTCTTAAGGTTGACCGCCAGCTCAAAGCGCGCGGCCTGATCGACGGGAAGATCGGCGGGCTTTTCCCCTTTTAGCACTCGCGCCAACAGATCCGCCCCGCGGCGCACCTCGTCCACGAGGTTCGTACCGTAGGACATGAGTCCACCCGCTTCGACCATTTCAGCACCCGCGAATATCACAGGTATGCGGCGCTTGGCCGCGGCTCTGACGACCAGTTTGCCATCGCCACGGCGACCGGCCTCGGTGAAACGGATGACCGGGACGATGACTTCGGCACCCCTAAGCGCGGCACGCTCGACACCGTAGTCCCAGCCTCGACTACTAACATCGACCTCGATCAGATCTATGCCGAGCTGCGCAGCCGCCCTGCGCAAGGGCGGGGAAAATAATGTGTACGGCGAGCTCTCGTAGCCAATGGCGGCGACACGCTTCACGCCGGGTAGGAGATCGTGGGCAAGTTCGAGCCGCTTTACGAGCAGTACGCCGAAGCGGTTCGTCACGCCGGTGATATTGCCCCCAGGATTGGCATAGCTCTGCACGATTCCAAGGGCTACGGGGTCGGCAACCCAAGCGAAAACGATCGGCACCGTGCGCGTCACGGTTTGCGCGGCCTGTGTCGCATTTGGCAGCAAGGTAAAAAGCGCATCCGGCTTCATCGCCAGAAGCTCGCTCCTCGGGTCTCCGCCACCCGCATAAGCGAAGTGACCCGCGCGATGGTCGATCCGCAGATTCCTACCCTCGACGAAACCGTGCGTGGAAAGCCGTTCGCTGAGCGCGGAGCGGTAAAGCTGGATCCCGTCGGTACCACCGCCAAACAGTGCGACGAGGCGGTAGGTACGCCCCGGTTGCTGCGCACGGCCAGTTCGCGGCGCTGCAAGTAGCGCACCCGTTGCTATCAGGAATTGCCGTCGTCCTACCAGGTCCATGGCGCCCTTCCTTAGACCCAACCCTGTCGGCGACTCTACGCTTTCGGTCGACCAATGGAAGGAAATTCGGCGGTGCTGGCGTGCGACTTATTCACGTTGCCCGAGCGTCTGCTAAGGGTCGGTAGGAGCCGGTCACCATCGGCGGCTACCGGCCTATTGTGTTGAGAAACTCATTTGCCGTGTCCGATTGAACACCTCGTCGAAAAGTCGAACGCTCAGGATGCGCTACACGCGACGCTAGCGAACCGGGTAAGGGGTCGACGACCCCCGAAATTCATTCAGAAAGTCGCCTGAAAGAGTTTTTCAACAGAATAGGCCGATAGCCGTCGGTCGGGAACGGGCGCTTATGGTGCCTATCCACATCCGCTTATTTCGTTCCCACGATTACGACGCCGCTGGCGGGAATCGCACCGTCCGGGTGGCGCGCGGTCATTGCGGCAATCACGTCGGCCTTGATCCTGCTCACGGTGGTCGCGTCGGTGTTGCTCAGCGCAGCCACGAACGGTGCAGCAACCTCGGTCATCATGTCCCAGTATTCGGCAGGGCCGCTCATGTTGACTGTGCTCGGCACTTCACGTTCCGAAACGTCCTTGAGGCCCGCGGCCTTGAAGAGGTCAGAAATGATGCCCGGCTTGGCGCAGCGGAACATGCCGGGTGCGCCGGGCGGCGGTACCGGCATTTCGACGTGCTTGGAGATGTTCTGCACCATGCAGGTGACCCAGTAGTTCTTCTCCGGTGCGCCCCACACCGTGGTGGCGATCTTGCCGCCGGGCTTGAGCACGCGCGCCATCTCGTGCGTGGCCTGCGCCATGTCGGGGAAGAACATGTAACCGAAACGACAGCTGATCACGTCGAAGCTGTTGTCGTCAAAGGGCAGGTCAGAGACGTCGGCCTGCTTGAACTCGACATTCTTCACGCCGACGGCGGCGGCCTTTTCGATGGCGACCTGCAACATGCCCTCGGCGAGATCGGTGAGCACCACTTTGCCGCCAGAGAGCTTCGCTGCAATGCTTAGGCCCGGCTCGCCCGTTCCTCCGGCGATGTCCAGAGCGACCTGTGTGCCACTTGGGTTCAGGTACTCAAGGATCGCGGCGCCGTGCGGCGCGAGGAAGCCCATGGTGTGCTTGTCCCACTTCTTCCAGCCGGGAGAGAACTTGTTCCACGATGCCTTCTGCGCTGCGCTGATCTCGTTGTGCTTGCTGTCCATGGTGTCGACTCCGGTTTGAGCGTGGGACGAGTGCATTTCGTTTCTGTTGGGATTGTCTACAGACTAACCCAACTTGCTACCTTTCGAGCAATTCCACCTTTTAGGCCGAGTGCGGTGCGCATCGGTCGCCCTCAATGCTGCGCGCCGACGAGGTAGTCGAATAAGAGGTTCGTGAATGACCGTTTGTGGCCTATTGTGTTGAAAAACTCTTTCACGCGACTTTCTGAATGAATTTTGGGGGTCGTCGACCCCTTACCCGGTTCGCTAGCGTCGCGTGTAGCGCATCCTGAGCGTTCGACTTTTCGACGACGTTATGGATCGGGTAAGGCAAATGAGTTTTTCAACACAATAGGCCAGTTCCGGTCAT
>JAQBFV010000182.1:0-30835 GCA_032123035.1 Betaproteobacteria bacterium
CATCACCAGTTTCCATCACCAGTTTCCATCACCAGTTTCCATCACCAGTTTCCATCACCAGTTTCCATCACCAGTTCGCATCACCAGTTCGCATCAGGCCGCTCGCGCGGCGGGCTTGAGACTGATCACCACCACGCCGACCAGCACGAAACCAGAACCGAGAATCTGCAGCGGCGTCATGATCTCGTCGAGACCCAGATAGCCCAGCACGATCGCAGTCACGGGACCCAGCGCACCGATGATGGCAACCTTGTTGGCGCCGATTCGCCGCAGCGCTTCGGCCACCATGAATCCGGGAATGACCGTGCTGGCGAGTGCCATCGCGATTGCAAGACCGTACACTTCGAGCGGCAGGTCAAGGGCGGAGAGCGGCCGCAGCACGAAGAATTGCGCGATGCAGGCCACGCTCGCCACCATCATGCCATAGGCGGTGAAGCGTACCGAGCCGACCCGGGCGATCACTTCGCTTCCCGCGACGAGGTACACCGCATAGAAAACGGCGCTGGTAAACACGAGTCCTGCGCCCAGCCAGAGGTTATGCTGCTCGCCGCCGAGGGCCTGCCAGAACACGAGCAGCAGGCCGAAGTACGTAACACCGAGGGCGACGATATCACGGGCCGTCGCGCGCTTTCCGAGAAACAGCGCCGAAAGCACCACCACCACTGTCGGATAGATGAATTGCAGCAAACGGCCGAGGCCCGCGGTGATGTATTGCAGGCCGAGGAAATCGAGGAAACTCGCTCCGTAATAGCTGAGCAGCCCGAGGCCGGCAATCGCGGCCAGATCGCGTCGGGCAAGCGGGCGCTGCGCCGAGCGGCCCCGCGCCCAAAGCGCCGCCGCGATGAAGAACGGCATCGAGAAGACCATACGCAGCGCGAGCAGCGTCACCGGGTCGACGACGTAGGCATAGGCCAGCTTGATGATGACCGGGCGCAGGGAAAAGAAGATGACGCCGCCGATCGCGAGCAGGACGCCCGTGACGAGGTAACCGCGCGCGGGCGCCGGACGGCTCACCGCTGCCTGCCGCCAAGTAAAGGTCCCGGCCCGACCGGAACAGCCCCGCGGCCGATCTGGCTGCCAAGAACGCCGCCCGGTGCATCGGGCGAACCCGCGGCGGCGATCAAGTCATGACGATTCGCAAACAACCGAAGAGGGTGCTTGATCCGGGATTTCGCAACAAGTAGCGGTTTTGGCATGGCGTCACGCATGTTAAAATTGCCGTCATTTTAACGAGTTATGCGGTCGGCAGGGGCATCGGCATGGCAGGCCACAGCAAGTGGGCGAATATCCAGCATCGCAAGAACCGGCAGGACGCGAAGCGCGGGAAAATTTTTACCCGATCGATCAAGGAAATCACCGTCGCGGCACGGCTGGGTGGGGGCGATCCCAACGCCAATCCGCGCTTGCGGCTCGCGATGGACAGGGCGTTCGACAACAACATGCCCAAAGAAAACGTCGAGCGCGCGATTAAACGCGGCACCGGGGGCCTGGATGGCGTCAATTACGAGGAAATTCGCTACGAGGGCTATGTTGTCGGCGGCGCGGCGGTCATGGTGGACTGCATGACCGATAACCGTACGCGAACTGTGGCCGACGTCCGTCATGCGTTCACCAAGAGCGGCGGCAATCTCGGCGGCGAGGGCTCGGTCGCCTTCCTGTTCAAGCACTGCGGTCAGCTGGTCTACGCGCCCGGCACCGACGAGGCGAAACTCATGGATGCGGCCATCGAGGCCGGGGCCGAGGATGTCGTGACCAATGACGATGGCAGCATTGAAGTCGCCACCGCACCCAACGACTTCTTCGCGGTGCGCGCGGCGCTCGAGCGGGCCGGATTCAAGCCGGAACTCGCCGAGGTCACGTTCAAGCCCACAACGGAGAACGTCATGAAGGGCGACGATGCGGCACGCATGCAGAGGCTGCTCGATGCGCTCGAGGGGATCGATGACGTTCAGGATGTTTACACAACGGCAGTGCTTGAAACGCCGTAACGCACTGCCGTTAAAATGATCGAGGACCGATACGCGATGGTCGAGAGGTAGGGGTGGCGCGCAGATCCTCCCGCTTTTACGGGCTCTCTTTGCCAGAGAAAAGGAAAGAGAATTCGTCTCGATCCTCGACCTTCAATCCTCAAGCCTCCCAGGATTCGCACGTGCGAATCCTGGGCATCGATCCGGGACTCACCATCACCGGCTATGGCGTTCTCGATAAGAACGGCAGCAAACTTGCCTACATCGCGAGTGGGCGCATCCGGACCCCGGCTGGCGACCTCGCGCACCGGCTCAAGGCGATTCTCGACGGCCTGAGCGAAGTCATTACCGCCCACGGCCCGGTGCAGGTCGCGCTGGAGCAGGTCTTCGTGAACGTGAATCCGAAAAGCACGCTGCTGCTTGGCCAGGCGCGGGGCACTGCGGTCTGCGCCGCCGTGCTGCATGGCCTGCCCGTGGCAGAGTACACTGCGCTGCAGGTCAAACAGGCCGTCGTGGGCAACGGTCACGCGAGCAAGGAACAGGTGCAGGCGATGGTGCGGCGTCTGCTGGATCTGGGCGGCGAACCGAGCCCGGACGCAGCTGATGCGCTCGCCTGCGCAATCTGCCACGCTCACGGCGGGCAGGGACTCGGCAAGCTCGCCACGGCCGGCTTCCGCATGAAGCGCGGCCGCCTTGTATGAGAACGCATCAGCGGTGGCTGGCGTGGAGGAACTGGTGATGAGAAGTGGTGATGAGAGATGGTGATGATTACTGGTGATACGTGTGAATGCGGGGGTTTCTCATCACCATTATTCATCACCATTGTTCATCACCATTATTCATCACCACTTTCTTATTGCCCGCGTCGATCGACGGCCAGAAAGGGTTTGGAATGATCGGACGCATTCATGGCAAGCTGGAGGAGAAGCATCCGCCGCAGATCATCGTGAACGTGAACGGGATCGGCTACGAGCTCGACGTTCCGATGAGCACCTTCTATCAGTTGCCGGAAAACGGCGCGGACGTCACCCTCTATACCCACCTGCTGGTGCGCGAGGACGCACACCAGCTGTTCGGCTTTGCCACGGAATCCGAGCGCAGCGCCTTCCGCCAGCTGCTCAAGATCAGCGGCGTGGGGGCACGCACCGCGCTTGCGGTGCTGTCGGGACTGAGTGTTGCCGATCTGCGTGAGGCCGTGAACTCGCACGACGGGGGGCGGTTCATCAAGATTCCCGGTATCGGCAAGAAGACCGCGGAGCGGCTGCTGCTTGAGCTGCGCGACAAGCTCGATGGGGTGTCGCTCGCGGCGGCTGCGAGCGGCGATGCGCGACCGGGCGACATCGCGAATGCACTGCTGGCCCTCGGCTATAATGAACGCGAGGCTGGATGGGCAATCAAGCAGCTCCCGGCCGGCATGGCGGTTGCCGATGGCATCAGGCAAGCGCTCAAGCTTCTCGCGAAGTCGTGATGGGTAATGGGTGATGGGTGATGGGTTATGCGTGAAAAGCGATCGGCGCAGCACCCGGGCGAGGGGCGTTACCCATTACTCATTACCCATCACGGGTTCTGAATGATCGAAACCGACCGGCTTATTTCCACCGCGCCTGTCTCGCCGCAGGAGGAGGCGGTCGAGCGCACTTTGCGCCCGAAGCTGCTCGAGGAATACGTCGGCCAGGAAAAAATTCGCGGGCAGCTCTCGGTATTTATCGAGGCCGCGCGTGGTCGGCGCGAGGCGCTCGATCACGTGCTGCTGTTCGGGCCCCCAGGCCTGGGGAAGACCACGCTTGCCCACATCATCGCGCGCGAGATGGGCGTGAATCTCCGCCACACCTCCGGCCCGGTGCTCGAGCGCCCGGGCGATCTTGCGGCGATCCTGACCAATCTCGAGCCGAACGACGTGCTCTTCATCGATGAAATTCACCGTTTGTCGCCGGTGGTCGAGGAGATTCTCTATCCGGCGCTCGAGGACTACCAGATCGACATCATGATCGGCGAAGGGCCCGCAGCCCGCTCGGTCAAGCTCGACCTGCCCCCGTTCACGCTGGTCGGGGCGACGACGCGGGCCGGAATGCTGACCAATCCTCTGCGCGACCGCTTCGGGATCGTGGCGCGCCTCGAGTTCTACACATTCGAGGAACTGCAGCGCATCGTGCAGCGCTCGGCGGAGGTGCTCGGCATTGAGGTCCACGCCGAAGGAGCGCGGGAGATCTCCCGGCGCTCCCGCGGGACGCCTCGCGTGGCCAACCGGCTGTTGCGGCGCGTGCGCGACTACGCGCAAGTGAAGGCGAAGGGCGACGTGACGCGCGAGGTCGCCGACGCGGCGCTGAAGATGCTCGACGTGGACACGCTCGGGCTCGACGTGATGGACCGGAAGCTGTTGCTCGCCGTGATCGAGAAGTTCGACGGCGGACCGGTCGGGGTCGACAATCTTTCCGCTGCGATCAGCGAAGAGCGCGACACCATCGAAGACGTTCTCGAGCCGTACCTGATTCAGCAGGGCTACCTGCAGCGCACCCCCCGCGGACGCATGGCGACCGCGTCCGCCTACCGCCATTTCGGGCTCGCCCAGCCGAACCGTGCTGGCACTCCGGATCTCTGGAACGAAAAGTCCTAGTTCCAGGTTCAAGGTTCAAGGTTCAAGGTTCAGTGTTCAGTGTTCAGTGTTCAGTGTTCAGTGTTCGGAGTTCCGGGTTCCAGGTTTCGGATTAACCCCATTGGCTCTCTGTTCTCGTTTGAAGGTAAATGACTGGTACCCAGGGCGCGGACTGGGAAAATCGTAACCCTGAACCCCGAATCGGAAACCGCTGAGCGCGGAACTTGAAGCGTGAAACCCCGAACCCAGAACGCCGAACCCGGAACCCGGAACCCGGAACCCGGAACGTTTGTGTGGCCCGTCCGCGTTTATTATGAGGACACGGACAGTGGCGGGGTCGTCTACTACGCGAATTACCTGCGTTTTCTGGAACGGGCGCGCACGGAATGGCTGCGCGCCCGGGGCTTCGAGCAGACCGCGCTCGCGCGCGAGCATAGGGTGGTGTTCGTCGTGACCGCGCTTTCGATCGAGTATCGACGGCCCGCGCGCTTCGACGACATGCTCGCGGTGACGGTCGAGCCGGCCGAGGTTGGCGCGAGCCGGGTCGTGCTCTTGCAGCGCGTCGTGCGCGGCGACGAGGAACTCATCGCCGCGAGCGTCAGGCTCGCCTGCGTCAACACGGCGACGTTCAAGCCCGTTAAAATACCGAGGAGCCTCCTGTCGGACCTCGCGGCCCGACCGGCTCCTAATGGAAGATCGCCTGAAGATTTGGGATGAAACTGGATCGTATAACCCTT
The DNA here is from genome assembly GCA_032123035.1 of Betaproteobacteria bacterium. Lineage (GTDB taxonomy): Bacteria > Pseudomonadota > Gammaproteobacteria > Burkholderiales > SG8-41 > SG8-41. The sequence continues at coordinate 5,298 of JAQBFV010000182.1, forward strand.
CCTGATCCATCGTTGGAGACGGGCGCGGCGCCAGCTTGGATTCTGTTCCGTTCCGTTCCGTCCCCTTCTCGCAGGCGATCTGTCCTTAGGAATTTGCCGGGCGTTGGTGCGGCAAATTCCTGGCCGGTCGCCAAAAAAATAGGAAATGCGAAATGAATTCGACAGTTATTCATGACATGTCCGTCGTGAGCCTGATTGCTGGCGCCAGCGTGCTGGTGCAGATCGTCATGTTCTTGCTGCTGCTTGCGTCGGTATTCTCGTGGTACTACATTTTCATCAAGGTCTTTACCCTGAAGCGGGCCAGCCGGCTGGCCGGGGATTTCGAACAGGAGTTCTGGAGCGGGGCGGACATGAACGAGCTCTATCAGCGTGCGGTGAACGCGCGCCGATCGGGGGGCAGCCTCGAGCGCATCTTCGAGGCCGGGTTCCGCGAGTTCATGAAATACCGCAAGCAGCCGGGCGTCGACGTGGCGGACATGATGGACGGCACGCGGCGCGCGATGCGCGCCACCTACCAGCGCGAGCTGGAGCGGCTGGAGTCGTCCCTCTCGTTCCTCGCATCGGTTGGGTCGGTGAGCCCCTACGTCGGGCTCTTCGGCACGGTGTGGGGGATCATGAATTCCTTCCGCGGGCTTGCCAACGTCGCTCAGGCAACGCTGGGTCACGTCGCCCCCGGGATTGCCGAGGCGCTCATCGCAACGGCCATGGGCCTGTTCGCTGCGATTCCCGCGGTAATCGCGTACAACCGCTTTGCCGGCGACATTAACAAGCTCGCCACGCGCTTCGAGACTTTCATGGAGGAGTTCTCGAACATCCTTCAGCGTCAGGCGCACTAACTGTTGAATGTTAAATGATGAGTGACGATTCACGATTCACGATTCACGATTCACGAGGTCTGCGGCAATGCTGATCGAGCGTCGCAGCAGCAGGCGTCTCATGAACCAGATCAACGTCGTGCCGTACATCGACGTGATGCTGGTGCTGCTCGTGATCTTCATGATCACGGCGCCGCTGATCAACCCCGGCCAGATCGAGCTGCCCCAGATCGGCAAGACATCGGATCCGCCGGTGCAGCCCCTCGAGGTGTCCATCCGGACCGACGCGTCGCTCTGGCTGCGCGACCGCAGCCGCACGTCCGTGGAGCGCAAGGTTACCCGTAACCAGCTGATTGCGGCGATTCGGGAAAAACAAAACGCGAATCCCAAGCAGGCGGTGGTAATCGCAGCCGATAAAGACGTGCGCTACGCATCAGTGCTCGAGGTCATGGACATGCTGCAGAAAAACAAGGTGCGGCGGGTCGGCCTGCTGGCAAAGCCGCGTGCTTCCAAGTGACCGCCGGCGTCTATACCACACGGAGCGAACGCGCGATATCCGGGGCGCTCGCCCTGGCGATGCATCTCTTGTTTCTGGTGTTTCTTATTGTTGGCGTCAGCTGGCAGCAGCGCGAGCCGCAGCCGGTCGTGGTGGATTTGTGGAACGATTTTCCGCCGCTGCCAGCGTCGAAGCCGCCGCCTCCGCGGGTAGCGAAGCCGGCGCCTGCGCCACCCCCGCCCGCGCCCAAGGTCGAGGTGAAACCGGCGCCAAAGGTGGAACCCAAAGTGGAACCCAAAGTCGAGCCCAAGCCCGTGCCCGACCCCGAGATCGCGTTGAAGGAAAAGCAGGAGAAAGAGCGCAAGGCCCGGGAGCAGGCGCTGGCCGAAAAGAAAAAGCGCGAGCAGGCACTAGCCGAGAAGAAAAAGCGCGAGCGGGCGCTGGCCGAGAAGAAAAAGCGGGAGCAAGCATTGGCGGAGAAGAAGCGCCAGGAAGAGCGGGTCCGGCTCGCGGCGCTCAAGGCGCAGCAGGCGAAGGAGGCCGAAGCCAGGCGGCTCGTGCGCGAGCAGGAAACGGCGCTGCGCAAGCTGGCCGCGGCGCAGGCGTCGGCGCGGGCGAAGCTGATCGACGAATACAAGGCGCGCATTGCCGCCAAGATCAAGCGTTTTATCGTGGAGCCCCCCAACCTGCGGGGCAATCCCGAGGTCGAATTCGCGGTCACCGTGCTCCCAGGCGGCGAGGTCCTCGAGGTGAAGACCCGCCGCTCCAGCACCGTTGCCGCGTGGGACAGCGCCGTGGAGCGCGCTATCCGGCGGGCGCAGCCTCTGCCGCTGCCGCCGCCGGAGTCGGGGCTCATGGGGCAATTCAGGGAACTCAATCTGAAGTTCCGACCCAAAGAATAGGGCGATCACGGCCTCCTGCATGTCGCCCTTCGGAGACACGGCGGGAGATGACGCGTGATCGTTACGCCAAACCACTATAAAATCGCGTTACATGAGCAACGACAGATGAGTATCGACAGACTGCGTCCCGTCCTCTGGGCTGTCGTCTTGCTGGTTTCGCTTGCGCTCCCGGACGCGGCGCGCGGGGCGCTCACCATCGAAATCGTCGGGAGCGGCGCGACCCAACTCCCCATCGCGGTGGTTTCCTTCCGTGCGGAGGAGAGCCTCGCTCAGCGGATCAGCCCGGTTGTCGCCGCGGATCTGGCGCGGAGCGGGCTGTTCCGGCTGATCGACGCGGGCGGGCTGAATCCCGTGCCGCACGAACCGGCGCAGCTCAACTACGAGCAGTGGCGCACGCGCGGCGCTGACGCCGTGGTCATTGGCAGCGTCTCGCGCCTGCCCGATGGCCGCTATGACGTGCGCTTCCGTTTGATGGACGCGGTCAAGCAGGTCCAACTCGCCGGCTACGTGTATTTCGCGCGCACCGACAACCTGCGGCTCGTTGCTCACAAAATCGCTGACCTGATCTACGAGAAGCTCACCGGCGAGACCGGCGTATTTGCAACCCGGATCACCTATGTCGTGAAACGCAGCTCCGGCTTCGAGCTGCAGGTTGCCGACGCCGATGGCTACAACGCGCAGACCGTGCTCGCGTCGAAGGAGCCCATCATCTCGCCGGCCTGGGCGCCGGGCGGCTTGCGGCTCGCTTACGTCTCCTTCGAGCAGAAGAAGCCCATTGTCTACGTGCAGTCCCTTACGACCGGAAAGCGGCAGGCGGTGGCGCGCCATTGGGGCAGCAACAGCGCGCCCGCGTGGTCGCCCGACGGCAAGCGCCTCGCCGTCGTGCTCACCAAGGATGGCGGGTCGCAGATCTACCTCATCAACGCCGCCGACGGCAGTGGCGTGAAGCGCCTTACCTACACCTCGGCGATCGATACCGAGCCCAATTTTTCGCCGGACGGACGCCATCTGCTGTTTACGTCGGACCGGAGTGGCGGCCCGCAGATCTACCGGATGCCGGTGGCGGGCGGCCGGGCTGAGCGGCTGACGTTCGAGGGCACCTACAACGTGACGCCGCGGCATAGCCCCGACGGCAAGAGCTTTACGTTCATAAAGAGAAGCGGGACGCGTTTCAATGTCGCGGTCCAGGATTTCGCGACCCGCCAGGTGCAGGTGCTAACGGACGGTGACCTCGATGAATCACCGACGTTCGCGCCCAACGGCAAGCTGATTGTCTACGCTACGGGGGTTAGGGGGCGCGGCGTATTGTCCGCGGTCTCGAGCGACGGCAGAATCAAGCAGCGTTTGACCGCGGACGCCGGCGATGTGCGCGAGCCGGCATGGGGGCCTTTGCAGAAATGACAATCACGAGACTAGGAGACAGGCGATGAAGAAGTTATTACTGAGTGTGTTGATGCTGGGACTGGTTGCGGCGTGCAGCTCGACGCCGAAAGAGCAGGACGGCGCGGCCGTGGAAGATCGCAAGCCCGGCGAGTCGGTGGAACGCCCCGCGGTGAAGCCAGCCGAGACTAAACCGTTGACGGACAAGCCTTTCGCGGGCGGCCCGCTCAAGGATCCGAACAACATCCTGTCCAAACGCAGCGTCTATTTCGATTTTAATTCGAACCTGGTCAAGGACGAGTTCAAGCCGATCGTTTCCGCCCATGCCCGCTACCTGCAGCAGAACAGTGGCGCGACGATGCGGATCGAAGGCAATACCGACGAGCGCGGCAGCCGCGAGTACAATCTTGCGCTTGGCCAGCGCCGGGCGGACGCTGTCCGGCAGATGATGCAGCTGCTCGGCGCGCGCGGCGGCCAGATCGAGACCGTGAGCTTCGGCGAGGAAAAACCGCGTGGAACTGGCAATAACGAAGCGTCGTGGGCCGAGAACCGGCGCGCGGACATCGTCTATAAAGGTGAATAAGGCTTGACCGGTGACCCGTAAACGGTGAACGGTGAACGCTAAGCGAAACTACCGCCCTGCGCTGGTCATGGCCGGGGGCGCAATATTGTTTGCGCTATCGTTTTCCGGCCATGCGCAACTGTTTGGCGGCGATGACGTCGCGCGCAAGGATATTGTCGAGCAAGGCAAGCGCATCGAGGCGCTGTCGCAGCGCTTGGCTCGCATTGAAGAGTCGCTGCAAAACCTTGGGTCCGCCAATCCCGCTCTTGAGTTGGCCCAGCAACTGGAAATCCTGCGCGAGGAGATAAAGCAGCTGCGCGGACAGGTCGAGGTGCTGGGCCACGAGGGGCAGATGGCGGCGAAGCGCCAGCGCGACATGTATGTCGATCTCGATACGCGCCTGCGTCGTCTCGAGCAGCCATCGGCAGCGGATGCCGCGCCGGCTGGCGCGGTACCGGCGGCGCCGACTGCCGCGTCGAGCAGCACGCCGCCCGGCGTCGTTGCGAGGCCGCCAGCCAGCGCGCCGCCCGCGATGGCCGTTGCGAAGCCGACGGTCGCACCTGCGCCTTCCGAGGCAGAGGGCCGCGCCTACGAGGCGGCCCAGGGCCAGCGGCGCATCGGCAACTACCAGGGGGCGATCACGGCGTTTGAGGCTTTCCTTACCCAGTACCCCCAAAGCCCGCTTGCGCCGCGCGCGCAGTACTGGATCGGCGACTCGTACTACAACCTGCGCGATTTCAAGCGCTCGATCACCTCGCAGCAAAAACTCATCGCGACCTACCCCGGCAGCGCCTCGGTTCCCGACGCGCTGCTCAACATGGCGAGCTCGCAAATCGAGCTCGGTGATCTCCGTGGCGCGCGCAGGACGCTGGACGGAGTCATTACGCGCTATCCGACCAGCGAAGCCGCGGTCAAGGCGAAGCGGCGTCGGGCCAATCTTAAGTGACCGGTGACCGGTGACTGGAGGTTACGAAGTGACGGCTGACGAGTGACAGGGTGGTCTATTCCCCCTTCACGACTTGCGATTCACGATTTACGATTCACGGGCGTCGGCCAATAAATGACCAGAGCCGTCGTGTTGCTCTCCGGCGGACTCGACTCCGCCACCACGCTGGCGTTGGCACGCGCGGCCGGTCATGAATGCCATTGCCTTTCGCTGGATTATGGCCAGCGCCACCGCTCCGAGCTCGCCGCCGCTGCGAACGTCGCGAGGGCGCTCGGCGCAGCGGCGCACCGCGTCATCGCGCTGGATCTGGCCGCTTTCGGGGGCTCGGCGCTGACGGATCCGGGCATTGCCATACCAGAAGCGCCGACCGAGGGTATTCCGGTCACCTACGTGCCTGCGCGCAATACGATCCTGCTCTCGCTCGCGCTGGCCTGGGCCGAGGTGCTCGCCGCGCAGGACATCTGGTTCGGCGCAAATGCGGTCGACTACTCCGGCTATCCAGATTGCCGGCCCGAGTTCATGCGCGCGTTCGAAACGCTCGCCAACCTGGCAACCAAGGCCGCGGTCGAAGGCCGCCGGCTCACGTTGCACACGCCGCTCATTCAGCTCACGAAGGCGGACATTATCCGGCGTGGCGTGACGCTGGGCGTCGATTACGCGCTCACCGTGTCGTGCTACCAGGCGAGCGCGGCGGGTCTTGCCTGCGGACGCTGCGAGTCGTGCCGTTTGCGCCGCGCCGGCTTTGAGGCGGCGGGCATCGCGGATCCTACGCGTTACGCGTAGAACCTGTTGGACCTTAACCGCAGATAAACGCAGATGCACGCAGATTATTCAACAAATGAACCGCCGAGACGCCGAGAGAAGCAAGTTCAAGACTGAACCGCCATGACGCCAAGACCGCCAAGGATTTTTAACCAGAGGCAGGAAGCGCCGTAGCCCTGGTCACCGGTCACGGGTCACTGTAATGTCAGCCGCCGATGGACGCCGATATACGCCGATCAAGTCCTTGAACCGTAACTCATGAACAGCGAGTGGGCGAACCCCGCGGAGTAGTTGTTGTCGTTGTTTGCATTCACCATTCACCATTCACCATTCACCCGTCGTTTGTAGGCGCGGCGATGGTCATCTCCCACTAGCGGCAGGCGAGCGAAGAGGGCAGGCAACGGGTCCTGCGATACACATCCGGAGGCGATTTTTGTCGTCGCAGTGATCCTGGGCGCGGTGACGAACCAGATCAATTTCCGTTGCCCTGTTCTGCCGACGCTTGTAAAATGGCCGGCTTTTCGGGCGGTTAGCTCAGTTGGTAGAGCAGCGGACTTTTAATCCGTTGGTCCGGGGTTCAAGTCCCCGACCGCCTACCAGATCAAAAAAGGGGTTGCGGCTTCGCAATCCCTTTTTCTTTTTCATCCTGTTCCACGGGTATCCAATCGAGAAATGTCGCCGCCGAGCCGATAATAGTAAATGGGGCCAGTCTGACCCTATTTGTTGATCCGTTGGGGCCCCGCGTAACAGTACGACGTGGCGTTCTTGTAAACTGAATCTTCAACTAATAAACCATCTAATCTGTCACCTCATTCCCGTTGGAGGCACAGAATCGAACGTAACTAATGGCGCGCGTTGCGACAACATCTTGCCTGCTACTGATCCTGAGTATTTTGGCGTTTCCTGTACAGGCCGAGCGGCCGTTCGTCAGGCTCATTCTGTACACGTTGTATAAAGGGAATTCGTACCTATTGCTGGCGAATTACGCGGAGAGGGAGAACAGGTGGGCCGGATTCGCGGGAAACGTTGAATGGACACAGGGTGATGAAGCGCTGGATAGCGCCATCCGCAATGCAGTCGGCGCATCGCGTTGCTATTTCAGTTCTACCGAGCTTCGGCGCAGCGTTGACAGCGTTCATTTCCAACAACCCTGGGAAAACCCAACGCATGTTTCCTACTTCGCCCGCGTGCCACGAATTGAACCGCCTGTCCTGGAAGATGACGAGCGCCCTTGTCCCGAAGGAACTGCGATGTCAAAGAAGCGTCCCCGACTCAGGTGGGTACCGTGGAACGCGCTTCGGGCGGACATTGAGTTGGAAGCGGCAACTCCCGACGCGGAAACTGTCAGGTTAGTTTCAAGCGCACGACATTTGCCCGGGATGAAGGGCAAGCACTTTCTATCACCGGAGTTCACAGACACGATGCGACGGATGCTTGCCGTATCCGAGCGCAAAGATTCTACAATGGAGTTCACGCTTCCATGGTAAGTGTGCACCTACGGATTGCTATTTGAACCAGATCAGCGCGGCGAAAGCAGCGAGCGCCACCACCAGCCAGGCGGCCATCGATCGAACGCCCTTGCCGAGCGTTTCGAGTTTGGACGCGAGCAGCTCGTTCTCTGCGATTCTCCGCTGTCGTTGTCTTTCCTCGGCGTCTGCGCCCCCCCGCGCGATGCGATATTCCTGGGATCGACGCCTGCTTACGACGGCCTTCAGTCTGTCCGTCACCGGGTCCGACGATGCCGATCCCCACTCGTGGTGCAAGGCCTCGCGTATTCGCAGGTAACGGTGCGTCAGCCAGTCATCGCCGAGATATGGCTCAAGCACCGCGCTCTTGTCGCGATCGAGCAGGATGCCTACGTTGCCGACAGCCGCAAGAAGAAACGCACCCGCGTCGCGCTCGTAGCCCGCCCGAATCTGTTTGTTGGTCAGCGAGGCGTTTGCGTAGTAGCAGCAGCGGTGCGCGATGTCAGAGGAAGATTCGGTGGCGTCGGACAACGCGCCCGTCCTCTTGCCGTACAGACTCGCGATGAGGCAGCGCAGCTCCTCCTGCCTCGATAGTCCGGTCAAGGTGCTTTCTGCTTTGCTGGCTTTCCGCAGCCCGAATTGCCCCCAACGATCGAGCGTTGCTTGAATCGCATCGGGCAAGTACACCTGTTCCGGGTTGAGCCGCGCGAGAGTATTCAGAATAATTTGCGCCAAGATGTCATTGAACGGTGCGTGCTCAACGAACCACCAGATTGCCCTGTGAATGCGATCATGCCCGGTGTCGGTCTTCTCTCGCGTATCCCGGCGTTGCTGCAGCCGCGGATTGTCCATGCAGTAGATCAGCATCGAGGCCCACTTGCCTGGAGCCATATCTGAAAACGGCTTGTCTCGCCTGTAAAGGGCTTCTACCAGGTACTCGTCGATTGCGCGGTTAGCGAAAATGGCAAGGAGCTCATCGTTGGTCGCGACCTTCAAGAAGGCCGTTGCACCACCCTTTCCGAGGTAGGTGGTCGGGTTTCTGCCCTCGCCGGTAAATTTCCGCTGGTTCTGGAGGCAGGCCAGCCGGAGCCCCAACTTGTAGTTCCGCTGCAATGTATTGGGAGCCCGTCCCAGCGTCCGCATGAAATAATGTCCGACGTGCGACGGCTTGGGTGAGTACTGAGCGACTGCCAGGTCTATGAGCGGGTCGTTTCGCCTGAGCGCCGTTCCGTACACGACCAGCTCAGCAGTGGACGCGCTCTCATCCTTTAGGTCCTCGCCGAGGCGAGTCAATAGGCGGTGGCAAGAGTCGGGACTTCCTACGGCAACCCGTGCCGCAGCCAGGAAAAGTTCCGACGAAGAGTATTTCATGAGCGCTGTGGTGCATAAGGATAATAGTTTTAGCCCCCGATGTACACCAAAAGAACTTGGTACCCTGCCGGTAACGCATAGGGAGTTGCGCGGCTCATAAGCCCACGCCTCCCGATCGCCCTATTTGGAAGTGTTCGAGACCAGGGGGTATTCGGTGCCTCGGCGTCCTTGCGAAAGCCGTGCTGCGACCGACGGCCGGCTCAGTTCGCTGCAGCTCCCTGCAGCTCAATGCGCGGGCGGACACCGACTTCTTCGGCGCCGGTTCAATGCGCCAAAACCCATCCCGATGTAAGTCCTGGCTGGCGCGCTTGCACTCTGTGGCGCGACTTGCCTGCTCGCCCGATGCGCGGATCCGGCGCTGGGCGATGTGACATTGATTTGCGCTCGGTTACGAGGCATCCTTGCGCGGGGCGGCGATTCGCGCCTGAATGCTCAACGAGAACGGAGCCACCGCATACCATGTTTTCCGCCGGCTGGGCGCGCGTCAGGCTCGTTTTGCTTCGTCCGCCCGATTACCCGCATGCCGATGCGTTGAACGAGACGATCGATTTTTTTCTGTACTCGCTGCGCACGCTCGGTTGCGACGCGGACCGTACCGAAAACGAGCTCCTGACGGCGGGTTACAACATTCTTTTCTGCGCCCATCTGCTGGGCCACGGCACGGCGGTCGGCCTGCCCGCGAACTGCATTGTCTACAACACCGAGCAGATCGGGAGCGGGTCCTCGTTTGATTCCGCCGGATATCGCGGCCTGCTCGCGCGCTACCCGGTGTGGGACTACAGCGCCCGCAACGTCGAGCAGCTGGCGCCTTTGCTCGGGCACGGGCGCCTGCACCACGTTCCGGTCGGATATACGCCGGAACTCACGCGCATCGAGCGACGCGATCCGCAAGACATCGACGTGTTATTCTACGGAAGCCTGAACGAGCGTCGCCAGCGAGTGATCGCCGGGATCAAGGCAGGCGGTGCGCGCGTGCATTGCGCCTACGGCGTGTATGGCGCGGAGCGCGACAGGCTGATTGCGCGATCGCGGCTGGTGCTGAACGTGCATTATTTTCCCACCAATATTTTCGAAATGATCCGCGTCTCGTACCTGCTCGCCAACCGGACCGCGGTCGTGTCGGAGCGCTCGCCCGAGTCGGAAATCGTGCCGGAGCTCGAGGACGCGGTCGCCTTTACGCCGTATGAGAGCGTGGTTGAGACTTGCCTCTCGCTGCTGCGCGATGACGCGAGACGGCAGGCGCTGGCAGACAGCGCTTTCGAGCGTTTCAGCCGGCTTACCTATCGTGACGAGCTGGTTGCAGCGATGAGGGCGACGGGAAATGTCACAGGCAATGGACCCGGCTAACCGCGAGCTGCCGCGCAAGCTCAACCTCGGCAGTGGCAAGTCGTGGCAGGCGGATAGCCTGAACATCGACGTCAACCCCCTGTGGCGGCCGGACGTCTGCGTCGATATGAGCCTGCCGGACTTGTTTGCGCGTCCGCTGGATTCCGAGCGATTCGGTCGCTTTTGTCTGCCGCCGGATTACTTCGATGAAATCGTGGCGGTCGACGTGCTGGAGCATGTTCCGGACCTGGTCACGCTGATGACCAATTGCCTTAAGCTGCTGCGCAGCGGTGGGGTGCTCAACGCGCTGGTTCCGTTCGATCTGAGTTACGGCGCCTGGCAGGATCCCACTCACGTCCGCGCCTTCAACGACCGCAGCTGGCTCTACTATACCGACTGGTTCTGGTACGTCGGCTGGCGGGACGCCCGCTTTGATCTTACCGAGCTGAAATTCCTGCTCTCCGATGTGGGCCAGAAGCTGTCGGCAGACGGCGTGAGCAATGACATAATCGCGCGCACGCCGCGCGCGGTGGACTCGATGCAGGTCACGTTGTCGAAACGTCTCCTTTCCGATGCCGAACGCGCCGAATTCGACCGCCGCACCCGGCGCGCCTGAGGCGCCGATCTCCGGATCCGCTCCCTTACGCGGTCTTCCCCGGACGCTGTGCTATCGTTACGGCCTCACTAATCCGGGAGGAGAGGGACAATGCTCAGAGCCGCGATTTTCGGTGTCGGCACATGGGGCGCGCGCCTCGTCGATGCGGTGCAAGGCAGCGAGAAGATCCGATTCGTCAAGGCCATCTCGCGCGACCCCGGAAAATACCACGAGTTCTCCAAGAAAACGGGGATAAAGGTAGTGTCCTCGTATGGGCGCGTCCTCAAGGATCCGGAAATCGATGCGGTCGTGATCGCGACGCCGCACTCGCTGCACCATAAGCAGATTATGCAGGCCGCCAAAGCCGGTAAGCACGTCTACGTGGAGAAACCACTCGCATTGAAGCGCAAGAACGCGCAGGAGGCGGTTGACGCGTGCCGCGCCGCGGGGATCACGCTAGGGCTTGGCTTCAATCGCCGCTACGCGCCGGTTTTTGTCGAGATGATGAGACGTATCAAGGCGGGCGAGATCGGAAACGTGCTGCACGTCGAGGGGCAGCATTCCGGGCCGACCGGCTACCGGCTCAAGGCTGGCAACTGGCGCGCGACCCGCGCGGAGGCGCCCGGCGGCGGGATGACGGCGCGCGGCATCCATACGCTGGACGCGATGATCAGCATCGCCGGGCCCGTCGCGTCAGTCTACGCGTACAGCGACAAGCGCAAGCTGCCGCCCGAGGTGGACATTGACGACACCACTTCCATGCTGCTCCGGTTCGAAAACGGCGTCACGGGGTACCTCGGGACTGTATTCGTGACCGGGGATTTCTACCGCGTCCACGCTTTTGGCACGAACGGCTGGCTCGAGATGCGCGGCGACTCCGAGTTGATCGCGCACGGTCTTGAAGGCGCAGCGGAGCGCGTGCCGGTTACTCCTGCGGACAAGGAGCGCGCAACGCTGGAGGGTTTCGCCGACGCCGTGGCAGCGAAGCAGCCCTTCGTCGTGCCGCCCGACGAGATCGTGAACGGGATCGCGGTGCTGGAAGCGATCGTCGCCTCGGCGGCGAAGGGCCGGCCTGTCACCATCAAGTGACTCGTGAATCGTGAATCGTGAATCGGGCCTCGTCCAGAACCCAAGGATCAGCCGCAGATAAACGCAGACAGAAAACCGGCACAAATCAAGATAGTTTTTTCTTATCGGCGTCTATCGGCGTTCATCGGCGGCTAATAATGTTTTTTTTGTTCTTCGAGACGGAGTCTAGGCACGCCGCTCGGCGCTAGTCGCGGGCAAGCACTTCCTGAATCTTCGCCGCCGGCACCGCGATGGCGACGCCGGCGCGCTCCTCCTGGAGCAGCATGAACGAGCGCGAGTCGCGCTCGCCCCACCCGCGGCCCAGCGCTTCGGTCATTTCGGCGTGCGTGAGGTTGGCGATCCGCATGGGCACGCCCATCTCGCGCCCGAGCTCGGTGGCGAGGGTCACGTCCTTGTGCGCGAGCTTCAGGGCAAAGTCGGGCGGCTCGAACTTTCCCTGGAGGAACTGGTTTCCCAGGCGGTCGAATGTGCGCATGCGCCCGAGCGAGCACTGACGCACGGCCGCCCACAGCTCGAGCGGATCCACGCCCGCCTTGACCCCCACGGTGAAGACCTCCGCGAGCGCAGCCTGGATGGCATAACCGGCGCAGTTGTGCACGAGCTTCGCAACCGAGCCCGCCCCGATCTCCCCGATGTAGAGCACCTGGTCGCCGATCGCGTCGAGCACGGCGCGGAAGCGATCGAAGACAGCGCGCTCGCCACCGACGAGCAGCGCGAGCTTGCGGGATTTCGCGCCGCGCGGCCCGCCGCTCACGGGGGCATCGAGCATCGGAATTCCCCGGGTTGCGAAGCGCGCGTGAATCCGGCGCGCCACCGTCGGCGAGTTGGTCGAGAGATCGAACCAGGCGGCGTCCGGGCGCATGCCCTCGAGCAGCTCAGCCCCGACCGCTTCCGCCTCGGGCGGTCCCGGAAGCGACGTAAATACGATGTCCGACTGCTGCGCAAGTTGTCGCGGCCCGTCGGCCCACTGCGCTCCAGCCTTCAGATGCGGCTCGGCCGCCTCGCGCCGCAGGTCGTGAACGACGAGCTCGTGGCCCGCCGCCTTGACGTTGAGCGCCATGCTACCGCCCATGATGCCAAGCCCGATGAATCCGACTTTCATGCCAATATTCCCCTTACAAACGGTGAACGGTGAACGGTGAACGGTGAACGGTAAACGGTAAACGGTAAACGGTGAACGGTGAATGGACTCCAACTGCCGTGAAACGTGAAACGTGAAACGTGAAACGTGAAACGCGAGTCGAAAACTCGAAACTCGAAACTCGAAACTGGAAACTGGAAACCCGAAACCGCCACCGGCGGCCGCTCAGGCCATGCCCAGCTTCTTGAAGCCCTGCTCCAGGTCGGCCATGAGATCCGCCGGATCCTCGAGCCCGATGTGCAGCCGGATAATCGGGCCGCCGAGCTTCCACCGGGTTGCCGTCCGCACTTTCTCTGGGTGCGCGACCGTCGCCAGGCTTTCGTAGCCGCCCCAGCTCGAGCCGATGCCGAATAACGTCAGTGAATTCACGAACGCAGCAGCCTGTCGCTCGCTTGCGCGGTTCAGGATGAACGAGAACAGGCCAGGCGCACCGGTAAAGTCACGCCTCCAGAGGGTATTGCCCCGATGGCTGGAGAGCGCCGGGTAGAGAACCAGTTTCACCTCCGGCCGCGAACGCAGCCAGCGCGCGACCCCGAGCGCGCTCGCCATCTGCTGCTTCAGGCGCACGCCAATGGTACGGAAGCCCCTCAGTGCGAGATAGCAGTCATCCGGGCTGACGCTGTAGCCGTAGTCGGCGACCGTCCGGCGCGCCGTCCTCCAGTGCTGCTCGTTGGTAACGATCAGGCCCATCATGACATCGGAATGCCCGGAGATGTATTTGGTGGCTGAATGAATGGACACGTCCACCCCGCGGTCGAAAGAGCGGAAGAAGTAGGGCGTGCCCCAGGTGTTGTCCGCGAGCACCGGCACGCCGCGCGCGTGCGCAGCCGCCGCGATCGCGGGAATGTCCTGCACCTCGAAGGTGAGCGAGCCGGGCGATTCGCAGAAAACCGCTTTGGTGTGCGGCTTGAAAAGTGCGGCGATGCCGTCTCCGATGACGGGGTCGTAGTACTCGACTTCCACGCCGTTTTTCTTGAGCTGGCGCTCGCAGAAGATCCGCGTTGGCGCGTAGACCGAATCGGCAACGAGAATGTGCTCGCCCGATTTCACGAAGGCGCTGATGGCAGCGGCGATGGCCGCGAGTCCCGAGGGCAGTGCGACTGCGTGGTAGCCGCCTTCGAGCTTGGCAACCGCTTCCTCGAGAGCGCGGGTCGTGGGCGTGCCGTGGCGGCCATAGGTGATCCGCTGGTAGTCCTCGTCGCGCGGCGCCTCGTAAGATTCCACATTGGGGTTGAGAACGGTGGAGGTGCGAAAGACCGGGGTGTTGACCATGCCATCGTTCTGGCGGGGGTCGCGGCCGACGTGCGCGAGGAGGGTATCTTTGTTCATGTTTGAGGGAGTCAGGGAGTCAGGGAGTCAGGGAGCCAGGGAGAATGCTTGAGCGAGTTTAACAACACAATGTGGCTGCAGATAAAGACCCATTACCGGCAGGTGAAAACGCCGGTGCGCAGCGCTTCAGGATTCATACGCTCGGTGGCCATCGGCAGCTGAACAAGGCTCTCGGCAGCGGGCCGGGCCGCCCGCAACAGTGTGGCCTATTGTGCGCGGCGCCCCACCCCGGTGCAATATGTGGACTGCCGGATTGCCGGGCCGGGCGGTATGCCGGATAATCTGCGGCTCGCGCGCCCCCCAATGTGCGAAGAAGAAGGGGCGTATCTCCGATTCCAAAACACGGACTTCCCGGAGCTCGCTAACGTGGACACCCCTACCGCTCATCACGGCGGCCGGCTTGAGGATTTCCGCCTCGTCACCGGCACTGGCAAGTACACCGCCGACTGGAGGCTCCCGGGCCAACTCCATGCCTGTTTCGTGCGCTCCGACCGCGCGCATGCCGAGATCGTCTCTATCGACGTGTCCCAGGCGCGCCAGCACCCGGGTGTCAAGCGCGTGTACACCGGAGAGGATGCGCTGCGCGCCGGCTACGACAAGTTCTTCGTGCTCGTGAACTGGCCGGGACGGGGCGGCGAGCACATGAAAAAACCCGCGCGGCCCGCGCTGGCCGTGGGCAAGGTGCGGCATGTCGGGGATGCCGTGGCGATGATCGTCGCCGACACGCCGCTCGCGGCGCAGGATGCGGCGGAGCTCGTTACCGTCGAGTACCGCGACCTGCCGGCGGTCGTGACCGTGGAAGAGGCGCTGGCAGAAGGCGCACCACAGCTGCATGGGGATGCGCCCGGAAACCTCGCGTTCGATTTCGAGGGCGGCAGCGAGGACGCGGCGAAGGCGGCGATGGCGAGCGCCGCGCACGTCACCCGCGCCCGTCTCGAAATAACCCGCGTCGCGCCCAGTCCTCTCGAGCTGCGCGCTTCCAACGTGCAATACGACGCACAGAACGACGCCTACCACGTCTACACCTGCATCCAGGGTATCAATATGCTGCGCAAGCAGCTGGCCTTCGCCACCGATGTGCCCGAGGACAAGATCATCGTTCACGCGCAGGACGTGGGCGGGAGCTTCGGGCAGCGCAGCGCGGCCTATCCCGAGCACTGCATGCAGATGCTTGCCGCGAAAGAGCTTGGCAAGCCGGTGAAATGGGTCTCGACGCGTGCCGAAGGTTTCATGACCGACACGCACGGACGCGCGAACACGGTGGCCGGGGAGCTTGCGCTCGATCGCGACGGGAAATTCCTCGCGTTGCGCGTCGACTGGCTCTCGGACATGGGCGCCTATCTCTCGGCCACCGGATCGGCGAGCCATACGCGCAATCCCAACGCCTGCATGACGGGGATTTATCGCATCCCGGCGCTCTATGGCCGCTTCCGGCTCATCTTCACCAACACGACGCCGGTTGCCGCCTACCGCGGTGCCGGACGGCCGGATATCGCCTATGTGATCGAGCGTTTGGTGAGCCAGGCGGCCGCCGAGCTGAAGCTCGACCCGGCCGAGCTGCGCCGCCGCAATTTTCTGGCGCCGCAGGCCTTCCCTTACAAGACGCCCACCGGCTCCACCTACGAGAACGCCGATATGCCGGCGATCCTGGAGAAGGCGCTAAAGCTCGCCGACTGGAAGGGCTTCCCGAAACGCCGGGCCCGGTCCGAAAAGCAGGGCAAGCTGCGCGGGATCGGAATAGCCACCGTGATCGAGAACACGGGCGCAGGGATGTTCCCCAAGGACCAGATTGCCATCGAATGTGGCGCCGACGGGACGGTCACGGCGTATACGGTCGCGCATTCATCCGGGCAGGGCCACGAGACGACCTTTGCGATGGTGATCGCCGACGCGCTCGGCATTCCGCTCGAGAAGGTGCGGGTGCGCGAAGGCATCCAGGAGAAGGGCCTGATCGGCAACCACACCGGCGGCTCGCGCTCGCTGGTCGGCGCGGGCAGCGTGTGCAAGCTCGCCGCGCAAAAGCTGATCGAGCAGGGCCGTTCGCGTGCCGCGGAAGAGCTCGACGTCGAGCCCTCCCAGGTCGGATACTCGCACGGGTCGTTCCATACGCGCGGGTCGAAGAAAAAGGTCAAGCTCGCCGATCTCGCAAAGAACGAGCCCTTTGCCACCATGACCGAGGCGAGCGTCGGTTCGACGTTCCCCAATGGCTGTCACATTGCCGAGGTCGAGATCGATCCTGAGACCGGCACGACACGGATCGCGTCGTACAACACCGTGGATGACGCCGGCAACGTCATCAATCACGCGGTGGTCGAGGGGCAAGTTCACGGCGCTGTGGTGCAGGGCGCCGGGCAGATATTCTGCGAGAAGGTGGTCTATGACCCCGACACGGGGCAGCTCATGACGGGCAGCTTCATGGACTACTGCATGCCGCGCGCCGGCATGCTGCCGAACATCCACATCGTGGATCACCCGCTGCCGAGCGGCAACAACTCGCTCGGCGCCAAGGGCGTCGGTGAATCGGGCTGCACGGCATCGCTGCCTGCGCTCGCCAACGCCATGATGGATGCGCTGCGGCCGCTTGGCGTGCAGCATCTCGACATGCCGTTCACGCCGACGGTGGTGTGGCATGCGATCCGCTCCGCGCGTAAAGGCTAATGGAACCGCCGATGAACGCCGATGAACACAGATAGAATCAAAACAAAAACCCGGACATCGCGAAATGCGTTCACGAAAAGTTGATTTCGAGTAGCTTATGAACCGGGCGCTTCCGATGGTCTTAATCCGCGTGTATCGGCGTTTATCTGCGGTTGATGGGGTTTTGTTCTGCACGTTTCACGATTCACGTTTCACGATTCACGAATAACGAATCACGGCTTTTCTGCAATGAGTGCGAGCGCACACAAGATTCACGCGCCGGCGATGCGGGTGGAGGACGCGCGTCTGGTCACCGGGGGTGGCAAGTTTGCCGCCGACTGGAATATGCGCGGCCAGCTCCACGCGCAGTTCGTTCGCTCGGACCGCGCGCATGCCGAGATCGTCTCGGTGAACGCTGAGACGGCGCGCAAGCACCCTGGCGTAAAGGGCATCTTCACCGGCGCCGATGCCGTGCGCGTCGGCTACATCAAGGCGCCTCACAGCCTGGCTTTCGCCGGCATAAACGGCATGAAGGCGCGGGCGCCCGAGCGCCCGGTGCTTGCGCATGGCAAAGTGCGCTTTGTCGGCGAGGCGCTGGCACTGGTAGTGGCCGAGAGCGCAGCTGCCGCAGCGGACGCGGCCGAATTGATTGAAGTCGAGTATCGCGATCTCCCGGCGGTGGTGTCGCCCGAAGGCGCGCTCGCCAACGGCGCGCCGCAACTGCACGAAGGCGTCGTCCCGGGCAATCTCGCGCTGGAGACCGAGGCCGGCGACGCGGCCGCGGTGGAAGCTGCGTTCGCCAACGCCGCGCACATCACGCGGCTCAAGCTCGAGGTGACTCGCGTGGCGCCGAATCCGATGGAGCCGCGAGCCTGTCTTGTGAAGCACGATCCTGCTGATGAGAGCTACCTGTTCCATGTTTGCACGCAGGGCATTACCACATTGCGCAAGCAGCTTTCGGCATACACGGCCGTTCCCGAAGACAGGATCCACTTCGAGGTGCGCGACGTCGGCGGCGGTTTCGGGCAGCGCACGCCGGTTTATCCCGAGTACTGTGCGCTGATGATCGCGGCAAAAGAGACTGGTCGTCCCGTGAGATGGGTTTCTACGCGCTCTGAGGGCTTCGTGAGCGACGCGCACGGCCGCGGCAACATCATTGACGGCGCGCTTGCACTCGACCGCGACGCCAGGTTCCTCGCGATGCGTCTCGACTGGATAAACGACATGGGCGCGTACCTGTCGCCGGCGTCCCCGGGGCACATCCGCAACACGACCTTCTGCATGACCGGGGTCTATCGCATCCCGGCGCTCTATGCGCATTACCGGGTGCCATTGACCAATACGACGCCTGTTTCGTCCTACCGGGGTGCCGGGCGCCCTGACATCGCCTACGTCGTCGAGCGGCTGGTGAGCCAGGCGGCGGCGGAGCTTGACATCGATGCCGCGGAGCTGCGGCGCCGTAATTTCATCCCGCCCGAGGCCTTCCCTTACAAGACGCCGACGGGCTCCACGTACGAGTACGCCGACCTGCCGGGCCTGCTCGACAAGGCGCTCAGGCTTGCGGACTGGAAGGGCTTCTCCAAGCGTCGCGCGCGTTCAAAGAAACTGGGCAAGCTCCGGGGTCTCGGGATCTCCACAGTGATCGAAAATACCGGCGCCGGCCAGGCAGCCAAGGACGAAGTCGAGCTCGAGCTCGATGCGCGCGGCACCGTCATCGTCTACACGGTTTCAAAGGCGCAGGGGCACAGCCACGAGACCACCCTCGCGATGATCGTTGCCGACGCGCTGGGCCTGCCGCTCGAACGGGTCGAGGTGCGCCAATGCGCACCGGGAAAGCAGCAGCTGCAGGGCAACCATACTGGTGGCTCGCGCACGACGGTGGGCGCCGGGAGCGTGTGCCACCTCGCGGGGCTGAAACTGATCGAGCACGGGCGATCGCTCGCGGCGCTCGACCTTGGCGTCGAGCCGTCGCAGGTGGAATACGCCGCTGGCGTGTTCCATACAGAAGGGTCGAAACGGAAGATCCGTCTGGGGGATCTTGCGAAGAAAGGGGCTGTGAGCGTGGTTGCCGAGGGGAAATTCGGCTCGACTTTCCCGAATGGCTGCCATATTGTCGAGGTCGAGATCGATCCCGAAACCGGCGCGACGGAAATCGCCACCTATTCCACCGTGGATGACTGTGGCAAGGTCATCAACCACACGGTCGTCGAGGGGCAGCTGCACGGCGGCATCGCGCAGGGCGCGGGCCAGGTTTTCGGTGAGCACATCATCTACGATCCCGACACTGGGCAGATGCTCACCGGCAGCTTCATGGACTATTGCATGCCGCGCGCGGGAATGCTGCGCGGAGTCAACACGGAGGAGCATCCCACGGCGAGCAAGGTCAGCCCGCTGGGGGTGAAAGGCGTGGGCGAATCGGGCTGCACGGCGTCGCTGCCGGCGGTCGCCAACGCGGTGGTGGACGCGCTGCGGCCGCTCGGAGCCGGGCATCTCGACATGCCCATGACGCCGGCCAAGCTCTGGCACGCGGTTTGCGCCGCAAGAAAAGGAGGCAACTGATGTACGCGCTCAACTATGTGAAGGTCAATTCGTTGAAGGAAGCCGCCAAGATGCTGGCGTCGAACCCAGAGGCCAAGCTGCTGGCTGGCGGCATGACACTCGTGCCCACGCTCAAACAAAGGCTCGCGCAGCCCTCGCATCTGGTGGATATCGGCGGGCTTCCCGAGCTGCGCGGCATCACCGCGAAGGGGGGGACGCTCACGATCGGCGCCGCGACGAAACATCACGAGGTCGCAACCTCCGCCGTGGTGAAAAAGGCGATACCGGCTCTTGCTTACCTCGCAGGGCTGATCGGGGATCCGCAGGTGCGCAATCTGGGCACGATCGGGGGCTCCGTGGCGAACAACGATCCGGCGTCGGACTATCCTGCGGCCGTGCTTGGTCTCGGCGCGACGGTCGTTACGAACAAACGCGAGATCGCCGCGGACGACTACTTTCAGGGTTTGTTCGCGACGGCGCTCGAAGAGGGCGAGATCATCACGCGCATCGTATTTCCGGTGCCCAAGCGTGCGGCCTATGCCAAGTTCGCGCATCCGGCGTCGGGATACGCGATGGCGGGCGTATTCGCGGCGCAGACGGCCGGTGGCACGCGGGTGGCGGTGACCGGGGCCGGGCCCGGAGTGTTTCGCTGGAAGGCGGCGGAAGCTGCGCTCGAAAAGAGTCCCAAGGCGGGGGCGATAGACGGCGTAGCGCTCGACGCCGGGGAGATGAACGAGGATATACACGCAACGCGCGAGTACCGGGCGAACCTGGTGCGGGTCATGGCAAAGCGCGCATTGGCAAAGCTGCGGTGAACGGTGAACAGTGAACAGCGAGCAACAACGCGGTTTGTCCGTTCACCGTTTACCGTTCACTCGACGGCAACGGAAATATCGGTGGCTCTAGAGACGAGATTGAAGGACAGAGAACATGGCTAAAGTCGAAATCAAGGTTAATGGCGTCAAGCAGTCTCGCAACGTCGAGGACCGTACCCTCCTTGCCGATTTTCTGCGCGACGAGATCGGGCTCACCGGCACTCACATCGGCTGCGATACCAGTCAGTGCGGCTGCTGCACCGTGCAAGTCAACGGGCGGGCGGTGAAGTCGTGCTCGGTCCTCGCGGTGCAGATGAATGGCGCGGACGTACTCACGATTGAGGGCCTGGCGAAGAACGGCAAGCTGCACCCCGTGCAGCAGGCCTACTCCGAGTGCCACGGCCTGCAGTGCGGTTTCTGCACCCCGGGCATGATCATGGCGACCGTCGGGCTCCTCAAGGACAATCCCAATCCCACCGAGGAGGAGATCATTCACGGTCTCGAGGGGAACCTTTGCCGCTGCACGGGCTACATCAACATCGTCAAGGCGGTGAAGCAAAGTGCAAAGGCCTTGCGCGGCAAGGCGCGACCGGCGGCGAAGAAGAAGGCGAAGCAAAAGGCAAAGAAGAAGACAAAGAACAAGGCAAAGCCTGCCCGGAAGGCTGGGAAGAAGTAGCGCTAACCACGAGTCACAGGTTCTAAGTGTCGTGGTCGGTTTGCCGGAAGCGGGCGGCGCTGAAATCCACCGCCAGCGCCGCGATGGCAAGAATCAGGATCGCAACGGTCACCGTGAGCACGCGCTGGTCCGCCAGTTTCTCAGCGTCGATAACGAGCATACGCGTGAGCGCCGTGATGGCAACATAAATCAGGAACCGCACTGGCAAGCGGTGAGTCCGGAAATAGATCCCGATCATTGCCCCGATCTCGAGGTAGATGAACAGCAGCAGGATGTCGTGCAGCGCGGCATGGCCCTGCTTCATGGTCTCGAGGTAAAAATAGCCGGCGGACCAGACCACCGTGCCCCCAATCACGAACAGGGCTAAAATATGGAAGCCCTGGACACAGATCCCGCCGAGACGCTCGATCTTCTCCATCATGGCGCGCTCCTATGCGAATAGTGGTGCGCTGGCAGCCCCTGGCGCGCAGCAGCGCCCATTCTCTCTCGCTTCTGCCTGGCGCCGCAACGGGGGCAGACCATTTCTTTCGGCCCCAGCGGCTGGCCGCATTCGTGGCACCTGCGCAGCAGGTTCACAAGACGGTGATGATTACTGGTGATGGAAATTGGTGATGAATAAGGGTGATGAACGGTGGTCATGAGCGGCCGTATCGCTCGATTTGGAAGCTGTCCATCACCATTTCTCATCACCATCTCCCGTCACCCTTTCTCATCACCTCCTCGTGGGAGCGCCTTCAGGCGCGCACGAGTTTTTCCTCGAACCAGTTCCACATCTCTGCCACCACCAGCGTGAGATAGTCGCGCTGACAGTGCTGCGCGCCGCCCTCCTCGGCGGTGAAGACGCGCAGAGTTTTGTCCTTCGAGCCGCACGCGTCGAACTGCTTCTGGGCATCGGCCATCGGGATCTGCTCGTCGTCGGCCCCGTGGACGAGCAAGAAGGGGCAACGCATCTTCTGCATAACGCCGTCGAGCCGGTAGGGCTCGAGGGCTTTCAGTGCCGCATCGAGCGAATCCACGCCGAGGATCCACATGATGTGATGCCCCGGCACGGAGAGCGAAGTCTTGAAGGACGCGTCGATCCGTTTCTTCCAGGTCGCGTAGTAGTCCCACTGCGCGCCCCAGGCGATGCACGCGGCGAAGCGCGGCTCCATCGCGGCACAGCGCGGGGCGTAGTAGCCCCCGAGGCTGACGGCCACGACGCCGATTTTCTTCGGGTCCACGTCGGCGCGCTTTTCGAGGAAATCGATGCACGCGCTGCCGGCGGCCTCATAGTCATGACGGAGCATGAAGCCGCGGAAGCGGATCGCCTCGCCCGTACCGGGACCGTCCATCACCAGGCACGAGATGCCGCGCTTCAGCAGGTCGGACACGCCGCGCACGAACTGGATCTCCTTGGTGATGTCCAGCCCGTCGAAAAACACGACACATGGGACGCGCTTCGACTTCGGATTCTGCGCGTGCACGAAGTAGCCCGGGAGGCTCTTGCCTTCGTAAGGCACCTCCACGATCTCGATCTTGAGGTCGGTGAGGGCGACATGCCGGTGGAAGCATTCCACGCCTTTGCGGTAGATGTCGAGGCCGGTCTTGTCCTTGGGGGTGCGGAATCGCTCGGCCATCTGGTAGTAATTGCAGGCGCGCAGATAGGCGTGGGCTGCGGCGAAGCGGTGGCCCTGCTGATCCCACCTTTCGGCATGGGCGTTCACGCCGTCGGCGACCTTTACGCACGCGTCGAACCACGCCGCGTCGTCTTCCGGGCCCTTGTCCTTCAGCATGCGGCCGATCTTGTGCAGTTCGCCGATCTCGGCGCCCCCATAGGTGGCGCAGCCGATCATGTTGATGAAGGCCGCCGACCAGCGGTAGTTGCCGGGGAAATACATGAAGTACGTCGATTCTTTCCGCTCTGCCACGTTATAGCTCCTTCCGCTGTTGTTCCATGCAATGAGTGACGGCTGACGGCTTACGGCTGACGAGTGATCGCTAGCGTCTCCGCCGGGTTCAAGTCTGCGTTTCACGATTCACGATTCACGACTCACCGGGGTTAAATGGGTATGACGTCCGCTCTTTTTTGCGACATTGGGGGCGCTGGCGGGAGCGAGGATACCGATCGTGCCGCCGGCCCCGGCGCGATCCTGATGTTTTGGGTGCGCCATCGCAAATGGTAAACTTTGTTCTCTTCCGTTTCACCTCCAAATTTGAGCCAACAGGGGAGCGACATGCCTGCCAGACGCAAGAAGTCTGTAGCGAAACCTGCGCCGAAGTCCACAACGCGGATTTACGGCGACATTCTGTACGAGGTCAAGGACCAGGTCGCGTGGGTGACGATCAACCGCCCGCGCGTATTGAACGCGTTCCGTGAACAGACACTCGACGAGATGATCGACGCGCTCAAGTCCACGCGAGAGGACCCGTCCATTGTTTGCGCTGTTGTGACGGGCGCCGGCGACAAGTCGTTTTCCGCGGGAGGTGATTTCTTCGCGATGAAGCGGCTCAACTTCGCCAACGCCTACATGTGGAATGACCGCATGCTGGGCCTGGCGATGACGATCCGCGGGCTGCCGATCCCGGTGATCGCAATGGTGAACGGCTGGTGCATGGGCGGTGGGCACGAGCTCGCGCTTTGGTGCGACCTCGTGATCGCGTCGGAGAACGCCGTGCTCGGGCAAACCGGCGCGAAGGTCGGCGCCTGTCCTACGGTCGGCGCAACGCAATACATTCCGCGCCTCATCGGCGAGCGGTTGGCGCGCGAGATGATTTTTTGCGCGCGGCGCTTTCCGGCCCGGGAAGCGGTCGAGGTTGGGCTCATCAACAAGTGCGTGCCGCAGAAGGACCTCGTCAAGGAGACGCTGAAGTGGTGCGAGACCATGAAGGGCCACAGCGCGCTGACCCTCCGCATGACGAAGCGCTCGCTGAATTTCGAATCGGACAACCTCTATTCGTCGTGGCAGCACGGGATGGAGCTCCTCGCGCATGTCTGGGGCTCGGACGAAGCAAAGGAGGGCATGAATGCGTTCCTCGCCGGGCGGCCGCCGAATTTCAACAAGTTCCGCCAGGCCGCCAAGCGCGAGCTCGATGGGTATCTGGGTGCGCTTGCGAAGAACCTCAACGAGCCGCCGGCCATGCGTCAAAAGACCAAACAAAACTGAACCGCCGAGAACGCCGAGAGAATCAACAGAACGGGAACGGAAACCCCAATCGAACCGCGGAGATGGGGGGAGAAGCGAAAAGGCCGGAACTGAATTGAAATCATGCAACGGTTTCTCGTGTTTTCTATCCGCCCTTGTTTCTCTCCGCGTCTCTGCGGTTCAATTTATGGTTACGGGTTTCTTGGCGTGCTTGGCGGTTCAATTGTCTTTTTTTCGATTTACCTTGGCGGTGAGAGGTTCTGATGGCATCTGAAAAGTCGGGCGGAGCGCTGGAAGGGCTGCGCGTGCTCGACCTCACGCGTATCCTCGCGGGGCCGCTGTGCACTCAGATCCTCGGCGACATGGGCGCCGACGTGATCAAGGTCGAGCCGCCCGGCACTGGCGACGACACCCGCAGCTGGGGCCCGCCCTTCACGGGAGGCGAGTCCGCGTATTTCCTCGGCATCAATCGCAACAAGCGCTCGGTCACGCTCAACATCGCAACGAAGGCGGGGCAGGAGATCCTTGCTCAGCTGATCAAGCGCAGCGACGTGCTCGTCGAGAATTACAAGGTCGGCACCCTCGAGAAATGGGGCTTCGGCAACGACTGGCTCGAGCAGAACGCCCCGCAGCTGATTCGCTGCTCGATCACGGGTTACGGTTCGAGCGGCCCCGATGCCGGGCTGCCCGGCTACGATTTCATCCTGCAGGCGGAATCTGGCCTGATGAGCGTTTGTGGCGAAGCCGAAGGCGCGCCGACGAAGTACGGGGTGGCGATCGTGGACGTAGTGACCGGCCTCTATGCCTGCAACAACGTTCTGGGCGCACTTGCAGCGCGAAATCGCACCGGGCGCGGTCAGCATGTCGAAGTCTGCCTCTACGACTCGGGAATCGCGATGCTGGTCAACGTCGCCTCGAATTACCTCGTGTCGGGCAAGGACGCGCGCCGTTTCGGCAACGGCCACCCGACAATCGTTCCCTACACCACTTATCCGACAGCTGACAGCACGATTGCCGTAGCGGTGGGAAACAACGGCCAGTTCGCGCGCTTCGCAGAAACGCTAGGCCATCCCGAATGGGCGCGCGATCCCCGTTTCGCCAAGAACCCTGACCGCGTGATCAATCGGGAGGCGATCGATTCGGCCATCGCCGATGCGCTTAAGGCCGACCGGACGGAATCGTGGATCGCGAAGCTGCGCGCCGTGGGCGTGCCGTGCGGGCCGATCAATACGGTGGCCGAGGCGCTCAACGATCCGCATACGCTCGCGCGCGACATGGTGCACACGGTGAGGCATGCCACGGCGGGCGAGCTCAAACTGGTCGGCATTCCCTTCCGGATGAACGGCACGCCGGCGACGATCCGTCGTCCACCGCCGCTCCTGAGCGAGCATACCGATGAGGTGCTAGGCGCGGAGCTCGGGCTCTCCGCCGAGCGCATCGCGCAACTGCGCGCCGAGAAAGTCGTCTAATCCCCCGCTCCGCTGCCCCCTTTGTCAAAGGGGGCGACGAGGTGAGAAAGTCGGCTAATCCCCCGCTCCGCTGCCCCCTTTGCCAAAAGGGGGCGACGAGG
>JAQBFV010000183.1:0-11950 GCA_032123035.1 Betaproteobacteria bacterium
GCCAAAAATCGAAAACCGGAAATTATAACCTGTTAATTTGCATCAGTAAACACTGACAGTCGAGCGATCAGCCCTGACGTTGCTTGTGGCGCGGGTCCTTGCAGATCACCCGAACGACCCGTTTGCGCCGGACGATCTTGCAGTTCCGGCACAGCCTTTTGACCGATGCATGCACTTTCATGTCTGTTTCCTCAACAAATCCGTAAATCGTGAATCGTCAATCGTGAGTCGTATGACAGCGGTTTCGTATTTCGATTCACCATTCACGATTCACGGCCCTTTACCTGGCACGAAACACGATCCGCGCGCGCGACAAATCGTAGGGCGTCAGTTCGACCGTGACCTTGTCGCCCGGCAGGATGCGGATATAGTGCATGCGCATCTTGCCCGAAATGTGTCCAAGCACCATATGACCGTTCTCTAGCTTCACCCGGAAGGTTGCATTGGGCAACGTTTCCGCGATTTCTCCCTGCATCTGGATGGTCTCTTCCTTGGCCATCAGCGCGTTGGCAGCACCCCGCCCCTGAAATTGGCCTTCTTGAGCAGGCTCTCATACTGGTGCGACATCACGTAGGCCTGAACCTGCGCCATGAAGTCCATCGTCACCACCACGATGATGAGCAGCGACGTTCCGCCGAAATAAAACGGAACGTTGCGCCATACAATCAGGAACTCCGGAAGCAAGCAGACCAGCGTCACATAGATGGCTCCCGCCAGCGTGAGCCGCATCAAGATGCGCTCGATGTAGCGCGCGGTCTGTTCGCCCGGCCGGATCCCCGGCACGAAGGCGCCGCTCTTCTTCAGGTTATCGGCCGTCTCCTTGGGATTGAAGACGAGCGCGGTATAGAAGAAGCAGAAGAAGATGATGGCGGAGGCGTAGAGCAGCGTGTAAACCGGCTGTCCCGGCGCCATCGTCCCGGCGATGTTGCGCAGCCAGGTGAGGCCCTCGCCCGCGCCGAACCATCCGACCATCGTTGCCGGGAACAAAATGATGCTCGAGGCGAAAATCGGCGGGATCACCCCTGCCATGTTGAGCTTGAGCGGCAGGTGAGAGCTCTGCCCGCCGTACATCTTGCGGCCCACCTGGCGTTTCGCGTAATTCACCAGTATGCGCCGCTGGCCGCGTTCGACGAAGACTACGAAGGCGGTCACCCCGCATACGAGCGCAAAGATGATCAGCGCGGACAGGATCGAGAAAGCGCCAGTGCGAACCAGCTCCAGCGTGCCGCCCACCGCCTGCGGCAGCCCCGCGGCGATGCCCGCGAAGATGATCAGCGAAATGCCATTGCCGATCCCGCGCTCCGTGATCTGCTCGCCGAGCCACATCAGAAATATGGTGCCGGTGGTGAGCGTCACCATCGCCGTCATCCGGAACATGAGGCCCGGCTCGTTCACGAGACCGGCCTGGGACTCCATTGCGATTGAAATGCCTACGCTCTGGAACAACGCCAGTCCCGCGGTGCCGTAGCGTGTGTACTGGGAAATCTTGCGCCGGCCGGACTCGCCTTCCTTCTTCAATGCCTCGAGCGTTGGCGAAACCACGCTCATCAACTGCATGATGATCGACGCCGAAATGTAAGGCATGATTCCGAGGGCGAAAATTGAGAAGCGCTTAAGCGCGCCACCCGAGAACATGTTGAACATGTCGAGAATGCCGCCGCGCTGGGAGTTGAAGAGCTCCGCGAGCTGGTCGGGATTGATCCCCGGCACGGGAATATAGGTCCCGATGCGGAAGACAATGAGCGCGCCGAGCAGGAACAGCAGGCGACGCTTCAGGTCGCCCATCTTTCCGCCCAGCAGCGATTCACCAGTCGCCAAGCTCAGTTCCCTTTCGTCTCGCCCGTTGCCTCACCGGCATCCGGCTTCTGCGCGGCCGCGGGCGCGTTGCCCTTGGCAGCCTTTTCCCGCGGGGCCGGGACGGCGGGCGCCTCGATGCTGCCCCCGGCCGCCTCGATCGCCGCCCGCGCGCCCTTGGACGCGAGCAGGCCCTTCAGCGCCACCTTGCGTTTGAGTTCTCCCGCCAAAATCACCTTGGCACGCAGCGCGCGTTGCGGCACGACGCCCGCTTCCTTGAGCGCCGCGAGGTCGATGACCTCGATGGACATTTTCTGCAGGTCGGAGAGCCGAACTTCCGCGGTGTCGTCGCGACTCGGCGATGCGAACCCGCGCTTCGGCACCCGGCGTTGCAGCGGCATCTGACCGCCCTCGAAGCCGACCTTGTGGTACCCACCCGCGCGCGATTTCTGGCCCTTGTGCCCGCGGCCGGCCGTCTTGCCGTGGCTGCCAGTACCCCGGCCTACCCGTTTACGGGCGTGCTTGGCACCGCGCGCCGGTTTGATCTCGTTCAGCCGCATGTCAGCCCTCGCATTTGACCAGGTAAGCCACTCTGGTAATCATTCCGCGCATCGCGGGCGTGTCAGCCACTTCCACAGTCTGGTTCAAACGCCTGAGCCCCAGCCCGCGCACACAGGCACGATGCGCCTGCTTGGAGCCGATCGGGCTGTGCACCAGGGTCACTCTGAGCATTTTTTGTTGCGCGGTGGCCATGGTCACCCCATGATCTCCTCGACCGATTTGCCGCGCTTCGCGGCGATCTCGGACGGCGTGTTCGTGTGGCTCAGACCATCGATCGTCGCCCGCACCACGTTGTACGGATTGGTCGAGCCGATGATCTTGGCCAGCACGTTGTGCACGCCCATGACCTCGAACACCGCGCGCATCGGTCCGCCGGCAATGATGCCCGTCCCCTCGGACGCAGGCTGCATATAGACGCGCGCGGCGCCGTGACGGCCAATCACCGCGTGCTGCAGCGTTCCGTTCTTGAGATTCACCTTGACCAGCTTGCGGCGCGCCTCTTCCATCGCCTTTTGCACGGCCACCGGCACCTCACGTGCCTTGCCCTTGCCCATGCCGATGCCGCCGTCGCCGTCGCCCACCACAGCGAGCGCGGCAAAACCCAGAACGCGGCCGCCCTTCACGACCTTGGTGACTCGGTTGATCGCGACCATCTTCTCGCGCAACCCGTCGCCGCGGTCCTCGCCGGACTGCATCTTCGATGCTTGTAGCTTTGCCATAAATTCGCCTTGTCAGAATTTGAGACCCGCCTCGCGCGCGGCCTCGGCGAGCGCTTTCACGCGCCCGTGATACCTGTACCCGGACCGATCGAAAGCTACCGCCTGGATGCCCAGGCTTTTTGCCTTCTCTGCGATGCGCTTGCCGACCTCGGCCGCCGCTTTCACATTGCTGCCCAACTTGACCGATTGGCGCACCTCGTTTTCGACCGTGGAGGCCGCCGCCAGCACCTTGTTACCGCCCGCATCGATCACCTGCGCATAGATGTGGCTGTTCGAGCGGTGGACCGTAAGGCGCACCGCCTTCAATTCCCCAATCTTGGCGCGGGTCTGGCGTGCCCTGCGCAAACGTTGTTGTTTCCTGTCAAACATAGGCGCCCCCGCTTACTTTTTCTTCGTCTCTTTGCGCACGATCTGCTCGCCGGTGTAACGCACGCCCTTGCCCTTGTAGGGCTCGGGACGGCGATAGGCGCGAACCTCGGCGGCCACCTGGCCGACGACTTGCCGATCCATGCCCTTCAACACGATCTCCGTCTGAGTCGGTGTCTCGACCTTCACGCCCTTCGGCATCGGGTGAACGACCGGGTGCGAGAAGCCAAGCGTCAGGTTCAGCTTGTCTCCCTGCGCCTGCGCGCGATAGCCCACGCCGACCAGCGTCAACCGTCGCTCGAAGCCCTTCGTAACTCCGGTCACCATGTTGGCGACGAGCGAGCGCGTCGTTCCGGACATCGCATTGGCTTGCCGTGAATTTCCCGCGGGCTTGAATAGAAGTGTCTTGTCCCGCTTCTCGATCTCGACCACCGGCGTGAGGCGCTGCGTGAGCGTGCCCAGCGGCCCTTTCACCGAAATCTCTTCCGAGGCCAATGTCACTTCAACATTCTCCGGCAGCTCGATCGGCGATTTTCCGACTCTCGACATGGCGCGCCCCCGTTAAGCGACGATGCAAAGCACTTCGCCGCCGACGCCCAGTCCGCGCGCCTTACGGTCGGTCATGACACCCCGGGATGTGGAGACAATCGCCACGCCCAAGCCGTTCATTACCTTCGGCAGGTCGTCCCTGGGGCGATAGATTCTCAGCCCCGGGCGGCTTACGCGCTCGATCTTCTCGATCACCGGCCTCCCCGCGTAATACTTGAGGCTGACCTCGAGCGTTGCATAACCGTCAGCATCGCGTACCGCAAAGCCGTCGATGTAGCCCTCGTCCTTGAGCACCTGGGCGATCGCGGACTTGAGCTTGCTCGCCGGCATGGCCACCAACTGTTTCTCCGCCCGCTGCGCGTTACGGATACGCGTCAGCATATCGGCGATCGGGTCCATCATCGTCATAAGTTTGCCGTTCCTAGTTCAACGTTCAATGTTCCAGGTTTCAGGTTTCAGGTCTCAGGTCTCAGGTTGCAACTTTGAACATTGAACCCGGAACCTTGAACCCGCGTGTCACCAGCTCGCCTTGATGACGCCCGGAATCTCGCCGCGCAGAGCAAGTTCGCGGAGCTTGCCGCGCCCAAGACCGAACTTGCGGTACACGCCACGCCCCCGACCGGTCAGCGCACAGCGGTTCCGAAGCCTCACCGGGGAGGCGTCGCGCGGCAACTGCTGCAGCTTCATCCGTGCCGCGTAGCGGTCCTCCGGCTGCAGTTTCGGGTCATTCGCGAGTTCGAGCAGCGCCTTGCGCTTAGCGGCGTATTTTTTTACCGTCTGGCGGCGCTTCAGATTCCGGTTTACAACGGATGTCTTTGCCATAATCGTTCCTCAGTTTCTGAACGGGAAGCGGAATGCGCGCAACAGCGCCTTCGCCTCGTTGTCGGTTCTTGCCGTGGTTGCGATCGTGATGTTCATGCCCCGAATCGCGTCGATCTTGTCGTACTCGATCTCAGGAAAAATGATCTGCTCCTTGACGCCCATGTTGTAGTTGCCCTGGCCGTCGAACGCCCGGGCAGAAATGCCGCGGAAATCACGGATGCGCGGAATCGCGATACTCACCAGGCGGTCGAGGAACTCGTACATGCGCCGGCCGCGCAGCGTCACCTTGCAGCCGATCGGATAGCCGGCGCGGACCTTGAATTGCGCGACCGATTTGCGCGCCAGGGTCATGAGCGGCCGCTGCCCCGCGATCTTGGCCATGTCCGAGACCGCGTTGTCCAAGATCTTCTTGTCGGCAATGGCCTCGCCCACACCCATGTTGAGCACGATCTTGTCGATTCTCGGCACCTGCATCGAGGTCTTGTAGCCGAACTCGTCCATCAGCTGCTTGACCACCGCCTCGCGGAAATGGATTTGCAGTCGCGGAATCGGCGCCGGGCGCACTGGCCGGGCTACCTTGGGCTCCCGCGGCGCTTCATGGGCTTCCTGCTTGCCCTTCGGTGCGGCCTGCCTGGACTCCTTCGGGGCCCGAGCCTGCTTCGGGGACTTCGCCCCCTTCTCCTGCTTCGCGTCTTTTCCCGTCTTGGCTGCGCTCATGCGTCCATCACTTCGCCGTTGGACTTGAAATAACGAACGCGGCGGCCATCGTCGAGAACCCGAACGCCGACGCGGTCGGCTTTCTTGGTGCCCGTGTTGTAAAGCGCCACATTCGAAACGTGCAGCGGCATCTCCTTGTCGATGATGCCGCCGGTAATGCCCTTCATCGGATTGGGGCGCTGATGCTTCTTAACCCGGTTCGCGCCTTCCACCAGCACGTGCTCGGCATCAACGATCCGGAGCACCGTACCGCGCTTGCCGCGGTCCCGCCCGGTCGTCACGATCACTTCATCGCCCTTACGAATTTTTTTCATGTTCCGTCCACGGATTCCTGTTACCACCGGGGCAGGGAGGCGCTGGGGAAATCGACCTGTCGATCTCTCTCTGTGCCCCTGTGGTTCATCATGGGTTTCGCGCTACAGCACTTCCGGAGCGAGCGAGACGATCTTCATGAAGCGCACCGTCCTCAGTTCCCGCGTCACCGGCCCGAAAATACGGGTGCCGATCGGTTCGAGCTTGGGCGTGAGCAGCACCGCCGCGTTCGAGTCGAATTTGATGAGCGATCCGTCGCCGCGGCGCACACCCTTGGCAGTGCGCACCACCACCGCGTCGTAGACCTCGCCCTTCTTTACCCGGCCCCGGGGCGCGGCATCTTTGACGCTCACCTTGATGACATCGCCGATACCGGCATAACGCCGCTTTGAGCCACCTAAAACCTTGATGCACATGACCGAACGGGCACCAGTATTATCGGCAACGTCCAAAATGGACTGCATTTGAATCATGTTCTGCTCTCGCTTTGATCCTTTTTCTCCAACTTTGCTGATTTCGCAGCCAGTATTGGAGCCCGTCCGGGTCGGTCGCCCCGCCGCGCAGGCGGAAGACGAATACTTACAGCGTGTTACTCGAGCCCCACCTCGCGGCAGGGCCGGGAAAGGTTGCGAATTATACGGCTACCCCGCTGAATCCGCAACGTAAATTCAATCAATTCGCGCTTTCTCCAGCAGCTGGATCACCCGCCAGGCCTTGGTCTTCGACAGCGGCCGGCATTCCTCGATCAGCACCAGATCGCCTTGCTTGCATTCGCCGGCCTCGTCATGAGCGTGATACTTGTTGGAGCGCGTCATGAACTTGCCATAGAGGGGGTGCTTCACCCGCCGCGCCACAAGCACCGTCACCGTCTTCTTCATCCGGTCGCTGACGACCCGCCCCGACACCTGCCGCTTGTTCGCTTCGCTCATGCCTTGACCTGTCCTTTTGCCTTCTGCGCCATGACGGTGCGCACGCGCGCGATGTCGCGCCGCACCTTGGCAATCTGGCTCGTATTGGTGAGTTGCTGGGTCGCCTTCTGCATGCGCATGCTGAACTGCGCCTTGAGCAGCGAGTGGAGCTCTTCACGCAACTGCTCGGCCGACCGCTCCCTAAGCTCCGTTACCTTCATTGCCTATCCTCCAGCCAACCGCGACACGAATATCGTCCGCAGCGGCAACTTCGAAGCGGCGAGACGGAAAGCTTCTCGCGCTTCCGTTTCCTGCACCCCGTCCATCTCGTAGATCACGGCGCCCGGCTTGATCTCGGACACCCAGTACTCGGGGTTACCCTTGCCTTTGCCCATGCGGACCTCGGCAGGCTTCGTCGAAATCGGTTTATCCGGAAAGATGCGGATCCAGATCCGCCCGCCCCGCTTGATGTGGCGGGTCATGGCCCGGCGCGCCGCTTCGATCTGGCGCGCCGTCAACCGACCGCGGGTCGTCGCCTTCAGGCCAAACTCGCCAAAAGAGACCTTGTTACCGCGCGTGGCAATCCCGCGGTTGCGGCCTTTGTGTTCCTTGCGGTACTTACGCCTTGCGGGTTGCAGCATTCTTCGCTCCTACCTTCCTCACCGGCGCGCGGCGCGGCTTCTTTGGCTTGTCCTTCGACTCCAACGCGGGCGCGGGTTTCTCCGCCGACGGGGCCGGCAAGCCGGCAGCGGCAGCGGCGGCAGCGGCGATCGGCTGATCGCTCTTTTTCATCACCTCGCCCTTGAACACCCAGACCTTAATGCCGATCACACCATACGTGGTCTTCGCCTCGGACACCCCGTACTCGATGTCGGCGCGCAGCGTATGCAGCGGTACCCGCCCTTCGCGATACCATTCGTAGCGCGCAATCTCGACCCCGTTCAGCCGGCCTGAGCTGGCGATCTTGATGCCCTGCGCGCCAAGCCGCATCGCATTGGTGATGGCGCGCTTCATCGCCCGGCGAAACATGATCCGCTTCTGCAACTGCTGCGCGATGGAGTCCGCGATCAGCTGTGCGTCGACTTCGGGCTTGCGCACTTCCTCGATGTTAACGTGCACCGGCACGCCGAGCATGCGCTGTAACTCGACCTTGAGCGCCTCGATGTCCTCGCCCTTCTTCCCGATAACGACGCCGGGGCGTGCGCTGTACACCGTGATGCGCGCATTCTTCGCCGGGCGCTCGATCACGATCCGCGACACGGCTGCGTGGCCGAGCTTGCGCTTGAGGTGCTCCCGGACCTTGATGTCCTCGAGCAGCATCGACGAAAAGTTCTTGTTCGTGGCGTACCAGCGCGAGCTCCAGTTGCGGTTTAGCGCCAGCCGGAAGCCGATCGGATTGATCTTCTGACCCATTTACTTTCTCCCGTCGCCGACCGTGAGCACGATGTGGCAGGTCGGCTTGTTGATTGTGGCGCCGCGGCCCTTGGCCCGGGCCCGGAAACGCCGCAGGAACGACCCGCGATCCACGCAAATGCTGGTCACTTTCAGCTCGTCGATGTCCGCGCCGTCGTTATGCTCGGCGTTTGCGACTGCGGACTCGAGCACCTTGCGGATGATGACCGCGCTCTTCTTGGGACTGAATTGCAGGATGTTGAGCGCCTGCTCGACCGTCTTGCCGCGGATGAGATCCGCCACGAGCCGGCCCTTCTGGGCCGATAGGCGGACGCCGCGTAGTTTTGCCGTCGTGTTCATTACCAGGTCCCTCACGCCTTCGCCGGCGCCGGCGCTGCCGCCGGCGTTGGGCTCGATTTGCGGTTACCGCCCGGCGACGCGGCCGCAGCAGCAGCCTGGGCCGAGCCGGCCCGGGAATGCCCCCGGAACATGCGTGTGTGCGAGAACTCGCCGAGCTTGTGGCCGACCATGTTTTCCGTGACGTACACCGGCACGTGCTGCTTGCCGTTATGCACGGCAATCGTCAGCCCCACGAAATCCGGCAGGATGGTCGAGCGGCGCGACCAAGTCTTGATCGGACGCTTATCGTTCGTCCTCTGCACCTTTTCCACCTTCTTGATAAGGTGCAGGTCAACAAACGGTCCCTTCTTGATCGAACGTGCCATGTTTTCTACCCCTTAGCCCGCAGCCTTCGCGTTGCGGCGCCGTATGATCATTGCCTGCGTGCGCTTGTTCTTGCGCGTCTTGTAGCCCTTGCTCAGAACCCCCCACGGACTCACTGGGTCCCGCGCCGAGGACTTCTTGCCTTCGCCGCCGCCATGGGGGTGGTCGACTGGGTTCATCGCGACACCGCGCACTGTCGGACGGATACCGCGCCAGCGCACCCGTCCGGCCTTGCCGATCGACTCGAGTGCATGCTCCTCATTGCCGACCGCGCCAACGGTCGCGCGGCAGTTCACGTGCACCTTGCGAATTTCTCCCGAACGCAGCCGGATCTGCGCGTAATCGCCTTCCCGCGCCAGCAACTGCACTGCGGCCCCCGCCGCGCGCGCAAGCTGCGCGCCCTTGCCCGGCAGCATCTCCACGCAGTGGATCGTAGTGCCCACTGGAATGTTGCGCAGCGGCAGTGTGTTGCCCGCCTTGATTGGAGCGTCGGCGCCCGAAAGCACCTGCGCCCCGGCGGCAAGGCCCTTCGGAGCGATGATGTAGCGGCGCTCGCCATCGGCGTAGCACAGCAGCGCGAGATTGGCGCTGCGGTTCGGGTCGTACTCGAGGCGCTCGACGTTCGCCGTGATGCCGTCCTTGTTGCGCTTGAAGTCAATGACGCGGTAGTGCTGCTTGTGGCCGCCGCCCTGATGGCGCATGGTGATCTCGCCATGCACATTGCGGCCCCCCTTCTTGACCTGCCTCTCGGTGAGGTGTGCTACCGGCCTGCCTTTGTGCAGGTCACGATTGACGACCTTGACGACCTGCCGCTGGCCGGGAGTAACGGGTTTAAGTTTGACCAGCATTACGTCGCCTCCACTTGGTCAGCAAAATTGATTTCCTGGCCCGGCTTGAGACTCACGTACGCCTTCTTCCAGTGATTGCGCCGGCCGAGAATCTGCCCGAACGTCTTGGGCTTGCCGCGCACGTTCGCGACCTGCACCGCAGCGACCTCGATCTTCTTGTCTTTGGTGCTGAACATGAGCTCGACCGCAGCCTTGATCTCATGCTTGTTGGCATCTGACGCCACGCGAAACACGACGTGATTGTTCTTGTCCGCGATGAACGTGCTCTTCTCCGAGATCACCGGCGCCAGGATGATCTGCATCAGCCGCTCCTGCCCCTTGGCCGTCATGACAGCAACTCCTCTATCTTCGCGACAGCGCCCTTCGTCACCAGCACTCGGGCATACCGCATGAGGCTTACCGGGTCGCAGTGAGAAACCGTCATGATGTGAACGCCCGGCAGGTTCCGCGAGGACAAGCGGAGGTTATCGTCAATCGCCTCAGTGATGATCAGCACGTCATCGAGCCCCATGCTCTTCAGCTTCTGCGCGAGCAGCTTGGTCTTCGGCGCATCCAGCGTGAACTGCTCGACCACTGCAAGCCGCTCCTCACGCGCGAGCTGCGAAAGGATGGCCGACAGGCCGGCGCGGTACATCTTCCGATTGATCTTCTGCTCGAAATTCTCGTCCGGCAGATTCGGGAACGTCTTGCCGCCGCCGCGCCATAGCGGGGACGACGCCCGGCCGGCGCGCGCGCGCCCGGTGCCCTTCTGGGCCCATGGCTTCTTGGTTGACTTGTTGATTTCGCCGCGCGACTTCTGCGCGCGCGTGCCCTGCCGGCCATTGGCGAGATACGCCGTGAGCACCTGGTGTACCAGCGCCTCGTTGAAGTCGCGCCCGAAGGCCGAATCCGACGCCGGAACTTTCGAGGTGGCCTTACCCTGCTCGTTGATGAGGTTCAGTTCCATATCGTTGCCCCCGCTCTACCTTCCGCCCTTGGCGGGTGCCGGCGCGTTCGCTTTTCCGGCGGGAGCAGCCCGCGTCGCACGCACGGTCGGGCGCACCGTGACGCCACCGCCACGCGAGCCCGGGAGCGCGCCCCGGATGAGCAGCAGCTGGCGCTCGGTATCAATGCGGATGATCTCGACGTTCTGCACCGTGCGTTTGACGTTGCCGAGGTGGCCGGCCATGCGCTTGCCCGGAAACACACGCCCCGGGTCCTGGTTCTGGCCGATTGAGCCCGGCTTGTTGTGCGATACGGAGTTGCCGTGGCTCGCGCGATTGGACGAGAAGTGGTGGCGCTTGATGACGCCCGCAAAGCCCTTGCCCTGCGAGGTGCCCGTCACGTCTACCTTCTGGCCCACCTTGAAAATGTCTACACCGACCGCGCCACCGAGCGTGACGCTGGCGAGGTCATCCGGCTTGACGCGGAATTCCTTCAACGTGTGCCCGGCCTCCACGCCTGCCTTGGCGAAGTGTCCGGCCGCTGCCTTGTTGACGCGGATTGGGCGCCGCCGGCCGTAGGCGACCTGCACCGCGGCATAGCCGTCGGTGTCGATTATCTTGATCTGGGCCACGCGGTTGTTCGACACGTCCACCACGGTCACCGGAATGGTATCGCCATCATCGGTGAACACGCGGGTCATGCCGACCTTGCGTCCCACTAATCCCAAACTCATTTGTATACCCTTCGTTAAAAGGTGCCGGCTGCAATTGGCCGACGATAAATTCAGTGCAGAGTGCAAAATGATGAATGCAAAATTCTCTCGCTTTGCACTTTGCACTTTTCACTCATAATTTGATTTCAACATCCACTCCCGCCGGCAGATCGAGCTTCATCAGCGCATCCACCGTCTTGTCGGTCGGATCGATGATGTCCATCAGCCGCGAATGCGTCCTGATCTCCAGCTGGTCGCGCGAGGTCTTGTTGACATGCGGCGAACGCAGCACATCGAAGCGCTGCTTGCGGGTTGGCAGGGGAATGGGCCCCTTCACCACCGCGCCCGTGCGCTTGGCCGTGTCCACGATCTCGAGCGCCGACTGGTCGATTAACCGGTAGTCGTACGCCTTCAACCGGATCCGTATTTTCTGACTTTTCGTCGCCATCTTTTTCCCCGTGACCCGTGTTCCGTGTTCCGTGTTCAATGTTTCGAGTTGTTAACCCGGAACCCTGAACTCACTCAATAACCTTCGCCACTACGCCCGCGCCGACGGTCTTGCCGCCCTCGCGGATCGCAAAGCGCAACCCCTCTTCCATCGCA
>JAQBFV010000184.1:0-25120 GCA_032123035.1 Betaproteobacteria bacterium
ATGGCCTTCGTCGGGCGCCTTGCATCCGGTCCGTCTTGGCCGCAACGCATCACGCGCCTATATATGAAATAGGTTCTAAGCACATCCTTGACGATTGCAAGGCCTAGGCCGGTGCCGGACAGCGCGCACGCGTCGTGATAAAGCAAGCGCACAAGATTCGGCACGTTGACCGGCTCTTCGCGCCGCGGGCTGTGCGCACTTTCCAGCCGTGACAGCGTAAGCAGGTCCTCCACCAGTCGTTGCATGGGGCGTCGGGTATCATGGACCCCTGAGCAGGGCACCCTGGTGAATGGTGAATTGAATCACCCATCGTTGAATACGATTTACGTTTCGCGATTTACGATTCACGAATGAAGAGCACTGACTTCGGCTACCAGACCGTCCGCGAGGACGAGAAATCGCACCGCGTCGCCGACGTGTTCGAATCGGTCGCGGACCGCTACGATCTCATGAACGACTTCATGTCGCTCGGGCTGCACCGGTTCTGGAAGCGATTCGCGATAACGCAGGCCCTCGTGACGCCAGGCTCGCGCGTGCTCGATGTGGCCGGCGGCACTGCTGATCTCGCCCGGCTGTTCGCGCAGCGCGTCGGCTCCCGGGGCCAGGTGGTGCTCACCGACATCAACGACGCGATGCTCCGACGCGGGCGCGACCGTTTGCTCGACACGGGCCTGGTGGTGCCCGCGGTACGGTGCGATGCCGAGGGGCTGCCCTTCACGACGGGGTACTTCGATTGCGTGAGCGTCGCATTTGGCTTGCGCAACATGACCCACAAGGAAGCCGCGCTCGCGGAAATGCGCCGCGTGCTCCGTCCCGGGGGAAGGCTGCTGGTACTGGAGTTCTCCCGGATCTGGCAGCCACTCAGGCCCCTCTACGACGCCTACTCGTTCAACGTGCTGCCGCGGCTTGGAAAGCTGGTCGCGAACGACGCTGCGGCCTACCGCTATCTCGCCGAGTCGATCCGTATGCACCCGGACCAGGAGCAATTGAAGCAGATGATGGAACGCGCCGGCCTCGAGCGGGTGGAGTACTTCAATCTCGCCGCCGGAGTCGTTGCCCTGCATCGCGGATACAAGTTCTGACTCCGGCGCCGCCGCACCGCGGTGGCCACGCCGAAGCGTGCTGCTCTGCCCATGATCGAACCTGCCGCCGTCGCCTCCATCAACCACCTGCTCCGCGGCGCAAGCTGGGCGTGCGAGGCGCTCGTGCCTCACGCGGGCAAGACTGCGCGCGTCGAGGTCCTGCCGCTCACCGTTTCGCTCACGGTGCTGGAAAACGGCGAAGTCGCCGCCGCGGCGGCCGGGGCCATGCCTTCGGTTACGCTCCGGCTCACCCCGGGCCTGCTGCTGCGGCTTGCGGCACGTGACGATAATGCCTGGCGGGAAGTCGAGGTGACCGGCGATACGGATTTCGCCACGGCGATCAATCATCTCGTTCGCCATCTGCGCTGGGACGTCGAGGAAGACCTGAGCCGCTTCTTCGGTGACGTCGCCGCCC
This sequence comes from Betaproteobacteria bacterium, assembly GCA_032123035.1. Classification (GTDB taxonomy): domain Bacteria; phylum Pseudomonadota; class Gammaproteobacteria; order Burkholderiales; family SG8-41; genus SG8-41. The sequence goes on from JAQBFV010000184.1 coordinate 1,498, forward strand.
ACCGCATGGCCGAGAGCGGCCGCTCTTTGCGCCGCTGGGGCGAGCAAACCGCGCAACACGTGGGCCGCTCTCTCGCTGGCTACTGGACCGAGGAAGACCCGCTGATCGCAAGCTCGCACGAAGTGGCAGAGTTCAATCGCGCAATCGATCTATTGCGCGACGATGTCGCGCGGCTCGAGAAGCGAATCGAAACCCTTTCGAGCCGCCAAGGCGCCGAGAACGCGAAGAAAAACTAAGCTAAAGCCGTCGATGAACGCGAAAGCAACTTGGCCCTGTTTCCCCCTTCATCCCTCATCTTTCATCCTTCTGACTTCTGACTTCTGACTTCTGACTTCGGGCCTGCCTTGTCCCACGGTCGCTAGCCACTTGCTGCGGCAAAACGTTCCCTGGCGCAAGCCACGCGGTCGGCGTTCGTGTTGATGCAGTTGCCGGAGCCCGCCGCGAATCTCCCGGTCGTCCCGCCGCTTTCCGCGCAAGACAGACGCCAGTTAAAATCGACCGATGCGCTTACCCCGCCTTATCAAGATTCTCCGTATCAGCCTGCGCTTCCGGCTCGACGAGTTCGTCCTCGGGCACGAGCGGGTGCGCGGGTTGCGCGTGTTCATCAACGCGCTTTTGTTCTGGCGCGTACCGCGCGAGCCTCGCGCGGTGCGGCTGCGGCAGGCGCTGGAAGCGCTGGGCCCGATTTTCGTGAAGTTTGGCCAGATTCTGTCCACGCGCCGCGATTTGCTTGCCACCGATATCGCCGACGAACTCGCAAAGCTGCAGGACCAGGTTCCGCCCTTTCCCGCCGAACAGGCCATGGCGATCATTCACCGCGTCTATGGCCGGCCGGCGGACGAGGTTTTCGCCGAGTTCCAGCGCGAGCCGGTCGCAAGCGCGTCGGTCGCCCAGGTCCACCTCGGACGACTGCCTGACGGCACCGACATCGCAGTCAAGGTCCTGCGCCCGGGCATTTCCGCCGTCATCAACGAGGACCTGGCGTTGCTCGACGCCGGCGCCTCGCTCATCGAATGGCTCTGGGCCGATGGCAAGCGGCTGCGGCCGCACGACGTGGTGGCCGAGTTCGCCAAGCACCTGGAGGTCGAGCTCGACCTGTTGCGCGAGGCATCCAATGCCAGCCAGCTGAGGCGCAACTTCGCCGACTCACCGCTGCTGCTCGTACCCGAGGTCCATTGGGATTACTGCACCAGCGAGGTCATGGTGATGGAGCGCATGTACGGCACGCCAGTCTCACAGGTCGCCGAGCTGCGCGCGCAGGACATCGATATTCCCCGACTATCTCGCGCGGGCGTGGAAATCTTCTTCACCCAGGTTTTCCGCGATGGCTTTTTTCATGCCGACATGCACCCCGGGAACATCCTGGTCGCGCAGGACGGGCGCTATATCGCCCTCGACTTCGGCATCATGGGCACGCTGACGGAGATCGACAAGAATTACCTCGCCCAGAACTTCCTCGGCTTTTTCCGGCGTGACTACCGCCGCGTGGCCGAGGCGCATATCGAATCCGGTTGGGCACCGAAAGGCACGCGCGTCGATGATTTCGAATCGGCGATTCGAGCCGTATGCGAACCGGTCTTCGCCAAGCCGCTGAGGGAGATTTCCTTCGGACGGCTCCTGCTGCGCCTGTTCCAGACCTCGCGCCGCTTCAACATCCAGATCCAGCCGCAGCTCGTGCTCCTGCAAAAAACGCTGCTTAATATCGAAGGCCTGGGGCGCGAACTCGATCCGGACCTCGATCTGTGGGAAACGGCGAAGCCTTTCCTCGAGCACTGGATGGCCGAGCAGGTCGGCTGGCGCGGTCTGGTCGAGCGCATCAAGCAGGAGGCGCCTTACTGGAGCGCAATCCTGCCGCAGCTGCCGCGGCTGCTGCACCAGGCACTGCTGCGCCAAGAGCAGACTTCGGACGCGGACGATCTCGCGAAGCAGCTGCGGCAGCAGCAAGTGCAAAGCCGGTTGCTCGCTGTGATCGCGCTGGCGCTTGCCGCCATTGTCGTGTTCCAACTCTTCGAGTGACAGAATCGGAGCGTGCGTTGGATTGCGCACCTGGTGTGCTGTCGTCCACCTCTAACGGAGTTAACTGCGCCGCGCCGCAGCGCTGACATCGGGGAGGCCGGAGATGCTGCTGACGTTCGTCATTCTCTACCTCGCGGTCTCGATCGCGATCGGCCTCATCGCTGCGACGCGCGTCCACAATACGAAGGACTACGTAATGGCCGGGCGCTCGCTGCCGCTCTACGTGGTCACCGCGACCGTATTCGCGACCTGGTTCGGTTCCGAGACCGTTCTGGGCATCTCCTCCACCTTCATCAAGGAAGGCCTGAGCGGCATCGTCTCCGACCCGTTTGGTTCCAGCCTGTGCCTGGTGCTGGTGGGGTTCTTTTTCGCGGCAAAGCTCTACCGCATGGACCTGCTCACGATCGGCGAGTATTACCGGGTGCGCTACGACGCCGTCGCGGAGCTTCTCACCAGCCTGTGCATCGTCATCTCTTACCTCGGCTGGCTCTCGGCGCAGATCGTGGTGGTCGGACTGGTCTTTTCCGTCGTGACACAGGGCACAGTGAGCATGAACCAGGGCATCGTGATCGGCGCCGTGGTGGTGCTGATCTACACCTTGTGGGGCGGCATGTACTCGGTGGCGTGGACGAATTTTGTCCAGATGGTGGTGATCCTTCTCGGCCTTTTCTACATCGCCTACGTGATCGCCGAAAAGGCGGGCGGTGTAGCAACCGTGGTCGCCCATGCCAACGCCGCCGGCAAGTTCGAGTTCTGGCCAAAGCTTGAGGCGCGCGACCTCCTCGCCTTCATCGGCGCCTGGGTCACGCTGATGTTTGGCTCGATCCCGCAGCAGGACGTATTCCAGCGGATCAACTCCTCGCGCAGCGAGCGTGTCGCAGTCACCGGCTCGGTGCTAGGCGGCGTGCTCTACTTTCTGTTCGCTTTCGTTCCCATCTTCCTCGCCTACTCGGCGAGCCTCATTGACCCCAAAATGGTCGGCGAGCTCATGCAGAAGGACCATCAGCAGATCCTGCCGGCGCTGATCCTCAACCACACGCCGCTCTTCGCGCAGATCGTGTTCTTCGGGGCACTGCTTTCTGCAGTCATGAGCACCGCGAGTGGCACGCTGCTTGCCCCCTCGGTGACCTTCACCGAGAACATTCTCAAGAAGCTCATTCGCAAGGAAATGACCGACCGCCAGTTTCTCTTGACCATGCGCGTCACGGTCGCGGTTTTCGCCACCGGCGTCACGGTATTCGCGCTCAATTCCGAATCGACCATTTATGAAATGGTGGTCGGCGCCTACAAGGTAACGCTGGTGGCCGCGTTCGTGCCGCTCGTAGCGGGGCTCTACTGGAAACGCGCCACGCGTCAGGGAGCGCTGGCCGCGATCCTGGCCGGGCTCGCCACCTGGGTCGTGCTTGAGATCGCGGCTCCCGAGGGCTTGCTCCCGCCTCAGCTCGCGGGGCTCTTCGCGAGCGTCGCTGGAATGATCGCGGGATCTTGCTTGCCGCAATGGTATGGCGCGAAAAACCGGTGAACGGTGAACGGTGAACGGTGAACGGTGAACGGTGAACGGTGAACGGTGAACGGTAAAGAAGGCCACGGCGCGCAGCCCTTGTTCCGATTCACGCTTCACGTTTCACGAGTGCTGCTCCCTTGATGGAAGACCTTCGTCGCCAGCTGATGCGAGCACCCAGCCCCCAGGCACCCGCGTACTCTTGGTTCAAGGCGGTGGTATTCGCCCTGCTCGCATGGAACACCGTGGTCTTCGTCTCTCGCGGGACGGTCAGCGAAGGCCTCGATTCGATCGCCTGGCTGGTGTTGCTGGCGCTGTTCGAGCTGGAGACGGGCGCTGCGCCTGCTCCGCGCAAGCGGGCCGCCGTCATTCATGGCGCGCGGCTCGTTGCCGCAATGGCGATTCCGGTGGCCGCCGTCGGTTATTTTCTCGACCGGGAATGGCTTGATACGATCAACAGCGTATTGTGGATTGCGGTGGTGGCAATCCTCGAGTTCCAGGTACGCTTCCCCGCCGCCGCCGCGCGTTACCGCGCGTGGCGTGGCGCAATTGCGGCGGGTCTCTATTCGAGCCTGGGCACGGTGGCCCTGGTCTGGCTGTGGCGTGCGGATTGGTTCAGCGCCTACGACGCGCTGTTGTGGCTGCTGGCATTCGTCACGATCGAAATCAACGTGCTCCAGGTCCTGCGGCGCCGGCCCACCACAGCTCGCGCAGCGGCATCAAGGTTCTAAAATGACGAGATGAAGATCGACACAATTCTGGTGTCGCTGGCGGTGATGGCGGGGGCAACAGCGCTCATCGGCGTGCCCATGCGCTGCTGGCAGTACTCCACCGGCCGGCTCCGCTCGCAGATCCCCCAGCATGCAATCGCCTATGCAACCTTCAGCGTGTTCTCGGTGTTGTTCTATGTGCCGGCCGCGCTCGCCTGGGTGTACGCCCTCTACGCCGCATACGTCGACTACTCGTGTGTCGGCAGCTGTTCACAGTGGGGAATGGGAACGGCGATCGCGCTGGGCATGCTGGGCTGCGCCTATGCGTTGCTCGAAGGTTTTCTGCTCACCGCCCGGCGTAAAGCAGACCGGTAACCGTTCACAACGCACCGGCCCACGGCGTTCGACCCAGAAACTATGAGACCGATTTCTCGCGTGGTATTGCCCGCCCTCCTCGCCGGGTGCTTGCTCGCTCCTGCGCCCGGCCGCAGCGCCGATAAGTCACCAGACGATTCCCGGCGCAATGCGCCCATCGCTGTGAGCGAGCTTGCCCCCGACTTCACGCTGCCGGACCACAACGGGCGCCCACGCACCCTGTCCGCAGAGCGCGGCCGGCGCGCCGTGGTCCTCGTCTTCTACCGTGGCCACTGGTGACCATACTGTGGTCGGCAGTTAGCCGATCTCCGAGCCTTGCTCAAGCCTAACGAGCCGGTCAGCCTGTGGGCCATCAGCGTCGACTCGCCGGATCAGAGCAAGGCTCTCGCGGCGTCGATCGCGCGCGACGGCGGCGGAAAAGTGGCATTCCACCTCCTCGCAGACCTCCAACACCGTGTGATCGACGCCTACGGCCTTCAGGACCCGCGCTACGCGCGGCTGCGGCTGGCGGGAATTCCCTACCCGGCGGTCTATGTCATCGACAAAAGCGGACGCGTCGCGTGGGCGCGGATCGACAAGGACTACACCCAACGTCCGTCGAACCGCGAAATCCGCGCTGCGCTCGACGCCCTCACATAATGACCCGTGAATCGTAAAACGTGAATCGTGAAACGAGAGCCGGGAGAACCGTCGCGATTTTCCGATTCACGATTTACGTTTCCCGGCCGCCGGCTCAGGCAAAGGCCTTCTCGAATTCCGCCACAAAGCGCGAATAGTCGGACTCGGGCAGGAAGTTGATGCCGGCAGCTGCTTTCCGGCCGCCGCCGGTCTCGAACTTCAGGCACAGCAAGTCCGCGCCTACCGGGCGCCCGCGCGGCGCGCGCACGCTCACGGTATAACCGCCTGCCTTTTTCACGAGCACCGCGTTGGCCCGTTCCGGCTCTGTGATGGCGACGCGGTTGCCGAAATGCCCGTGAACTCGCCGGCTCCAGGCCGCGTCAGGGAGCACGTAGAGCGCCTTGTCTCCACGCTCGAGGGCCGGGATCAGCGCTTCGGCCTGCTCCATGTCGATGCCCAGCGCGTTGCTGAGCACGTCGTAGACCGGCTCGCTGTTGATGAAATCGAGCGGGTCACGGTAGGCGCGCAGCACCTCGAACAGGTCGGCGGGATGGTAGTGAAGGTCATCCACCGTCTCGCCGTACGCGTTGTAGTTCATCACCTCCCCGAGGCGCTGCAGTCGCTCGAGGTCGCCCCCGTCGATCAGCATCGTCGCAGCCGCGCCCAAAGCAGACTCGGCAAGGTTGTCACCGAACGCCGCAACGACCGCCCACATCCGATGTCGGCCGTTGAGATACCGGTCCACGATCAGGCTCGTGCAGGTGTCCGGCGCGGTGTCGACGAACGTCCTCAGATTCGGGTGATTCGGGATGACGCCGGGCGCATGATGGTCGAAGTAACGGCAGCGCGCGCCGGTCGCGAGCAGGCGGCTCAAGTCCTTCGCGTTCGTGCGCAGCGAGATATCGAGCACCGTCAACTCGTCGCCGCCGCCGGCATCAACGCGGTCGAGCAGTCGAATGTCACGCTTCACGCCGGTCACGAGCACGCTTTCGCGCGGTTCCTCGAGCCGCAACTGCTGCAGCGCGCAGATGCCGTCTGCGTCTCCGTTGAAGATGTCGTAGAATTTCATAAGGTGTTCCTACAGGTCACATTTCTTCACGAGCGAATTCGAGCGCGCCGCCCGCGCGTGGTCGCGCCCCGGCTCGCCTTGACCGCGGTCAGGGAAGGATCAGCTTCCTGGCAGCCGCACTTCCTCCGGCGCGGCGAGTCCCGATGAACCCGTTAGCCAGAGGGCACGACACGGAGCCTCGCCTGCACCGCGCCGGGTTTTCCACGCACACCGTGCGCCTAGCGTGGATTCTCGGGCTAGCTTATCTACTCATCGTCGTCTACGCCAGCGTGCAGCCTTTCCACGGTTGGCGCATGCCGCCGCCGGAGATCGCCGGATTCCTGGCAGCGCCGTGGCCGCGCTACATTACATCCGAGGATATCTTCGTAAACCTCGCAGCCTACGCACCGCTCGGGTTTCTGCTGTCGATCGGCTGGGGGGCGCGCTATGGGGCAGGCCGCGGAGTGCTCGCGGCGACGTGCTGCGCCGCGGGCCTCAGCCTTGCGCTGGAAACCGTGCAGGTATTCCTGCCCTCCCGCATCGCCTCCAACGTGGATCTGCTCACCAACAGCGTTGGCGCCCTGATCGGCGCGATGGCCGCACCGTTGTTCGCGCCCACGCGCAGCCTCGGCGGCAAGCTTCACGCCGTGAGGCACCGGTTGTTTCACGAAGGCATGGCTGCCGATGTCGGGCTGGTCATCGTCTGCCTGTGGCCGGTGACGCAGTTTCACCCCACCGCGCAACTCTTCGGCATGGGCGCGGTAAGGACGAGCTTCGGGTTGCCCGCGTACTCGACCTACACGCCCGCGCTCGCTCTTGCGGGGGAAGCAACGGTAACGTTCTTCAGCCTGCTGGGAATCGGCCTGATGGTCTCCGTGCTGCTGCGTGGCGAGGAACGTCGCATGCTGTTGATCGGCCTCGTCACGGGTGCCGCGCTCGTGCTCAAGGCTGTTTCCGCCGCGGCGCTGAACAAGGCGGGCGCCCCCCTGGCCTGGCTCACGCCCGGCGTCACCATCGGGCTGCTGGTCGGCTGGATCTTGCTCTACGGCGCAACGCGCCTGCCCCGCAGGGTCCAGTTCGCGCTGGCCGCGCTCTCCATCATGGTCGCCAGCGTTGCGATCAACCTCGCCCCGGATAATCCGTATCAAAGCGTCGCGGCACGGTTGATCGCGGGTGGACAGAGTCACTTCCTCAATTTCTCGGGTATCGTGCACGCCCTGTCCGAGTTGTGGCCTCTCGTTGCGGTGAGCTTCCTCCTTTACGGCCTCGCGGCACGCGCTGCGCGCGCTTAGCGGCCGGCCATTGCCGCGACACCGCCAGCGCTAGTGAAGGCTGCCTCTATAATCGTTCCCGGCTTAGTGCAACGAGGAGGACAGTATGCGGGGCAGCGAAACGATTGACCGCCTGCGAGAGGAGGTGCGCAAATTTGCGGACGCTCGCGATTGGGCGCAGTTTCATACCCCCAAGAACCTCGCCATGGCGCTGGCAGTCGAGGCAGCGGAGTTGATGGAGCATTTCCAGTGGCTGACACCGCAGCAGAGTGCTGCACTTCCCGCGCGGGCGAAGCACGCTGTTGCGCAGGAAATTGCCGACGTTCTGATTTATCTCGTGCGGCTGTCTGATGTGCTCGGCGTGGATGCGCTGGCAGCCGCTTTCGCCAAGGTCTCGGTTAATGCACGCAAGTACCCCGTCGCCCGTGCCCGGGGTTCGGCCGTGAAGTACTCCCGCAGGGGACGCCGAGGGCATCGTCTATAATTGGCCGCGGACGCATCGCTGCTGCCAGCCGCATCGCTCCGAATTTGAACAGACGCTGGCCGCTGGGTGCGCCGTTCAATTCGGGCCACGACGGGATTCGGCATGGCTTACTACAAGCACCACGTCTTCTTCTGCTGCAACCAGCGCAAGGAAGGCGAACGCTGCTGCAACAACCGCGGATCGCAGAAGCTGCGCGATTACGCCAAGGATCGCATCAAGGAACTCAAGCTCGCCGGGCAGGGAAAGGTCCGCATCAACCAGGCCGGGTGCCTGGACCGCTGTGACGAGGGACCGGTACTGGTGATCTATCCCGAAGCAGTCTGGTACACCTACGTGGACCGGGACGACATCGACGAGATCATCAAAGAACACCTCGTGCACGGCCGCATCGTCGGCAGACTGCGCATCTAACGACGGTGATCCGTGAGCAGTGAACGGTAAGCCGTAAACTGCAACGGGCGGGATCTTCCCGACTGGTCGCTCCCGCTTACCGCTTACGGCTTACTGCTTACTGCTTACCGCGTCACCATGTCTCCAGTGCATGTCCGCCCAATGCCCTCCTCATCGCTCGCGCGCGTCGTGATCGACGGCCCAGCAGGCGGTATCGAAACCGACGTCAACGACCCGGGCGATGGCCGTCGCGGCATTGCGCTCATCGCGCACCCAAACCCGAACCAAGGCGGTACCAAGGACAACAAGGTGGTGACCACGCTCGCGAAGATTTTTTTCGCGCTCGGTCACGTCGCGGCGCGCCCGAATTTCCGGGGCGTGGGGGCATCGGACGGCGCGTTCGACGAGGGCCGCGGCGAGACCGAAGACCTGATCGCCGTGGCCGACTATCTCAGGCAACAATATGGCAAGTCGCCGGTGGTGCTGGCGGGATTTTCGTTTGGCGCCTTCGTCCAAACGCGTGTTGCGCGCCGCATCCACCCTCAGCGCATGGTGCTGGTCGGGCCCGCTGTTAATCGGTTCCACGCAGAGCGTGTGCCGGCGGACACCCTCGTCATCCACGGCGAGCACGATGACGTCGTGCCGCTCGCCGCCGTCCTCGACTGGGCGCGGCCCCAGCACCTGCCGATCGTGGTCGTGCCCGGCGGGGAGCATTTCTTTCACGGCCGGCTGAGCCTTCTCGCCGAGATCGTCGTGCGTCACTTCCAACCTTAGCCGGATACCTCCCATGAGTCATCTGCGGGCGAGCGGCCTGCGCAAATCGTACGGCACCCTGGAAGTGGTCGCGGGCATCGATCTGGAGCTGAAGCCCGGAGAGTGCTTCGGACTGCTCGGCCCCAACGGCGCGGGCAAGACGACGACGCTCAGGCTCTGCCTCGGTCTCATCGAGCCGGACGGTGGCTCAATCGAAGTGTTCTCGCTCCCCGTCCCCGCCCGGGCGCGCGAGGCGCGGCAGCGCATCGGCGTTGTGCCGCAGCACGATAACATCGACCCCGATTTCACCGTCGAGGAGAACCTCCTCGTCTATGGCCGCTACTTCGGCCTCAAGGAGCCCGAGATCCGCGCGCGCAGTCCCTCGCTGCTCGAGTTCGCCGGACTCAACGGCCGCGCGCAATCGCGCATTCACACCCTCTCCGGCGGCATGAAGCGGCGCCTTACGCTGGCGCGCGCCCTCGTGAACGACCCCGATCTGATCTTTCTGGACGAGCCGACGACCGGCCTCGATCCCCAGGCCCGGCACCTTATCTGGGAGCGGTTGGGCCGCCTGCTCCATCAGGGCAAGACGATTTTCCTCACGACCCATTTCATGGACGAGGCGGAGCGCCTGTGCCACCGGCTTGCGATCATGGACCGCGGACGGATCATCGTGCAGGGCGCGCCGCGCGACCTGATTAAGGCGCATATCGAGCCGCAGGTGGTCGAGGTCTATGGCGACGGGGCCGAGCGCTGGGCGAACGAGTTCGGGCGCGCCCGCAGCGAGCGCTGCGAGCGCACCGGCGAAACCGTCTTCTGCTACACGCACGACGCGGGCTTGCTGGTGCAGAGCCTGGAGAGCCGGGAGGACCTGCGCTATCTCCATCGCCACGCCAATCTCGAGGACGTCTTCCTCAAATTAACGGGGCGGGAAATGAGAGACTGATGAGAATCCGTGATCCGTGATTTGACGAAGTCTGCGATCTGGAAGTTTCCGGTCACGGGTCACAGGTCACCAGTTTTTGCAAACTGAAAGTATCGAAGCAATGCATACAGGACGAGGTAATCAGATATGACAGCAAAACAGTTGGCGCTGCCGGCGCTCAGCCTGCGACACCTCCACGTCTGGCGCCGCAATTCCCTCGTGTGGCGCAAGCTCGCCATCCCCTCCATGCTTGGAAACCTGGCCGATCCGCTGCTCTACATGCTCGGGCTGGGCTATGGCCTGGGCGCGATGCTATCGGACGTGGGAGGCATGTCGTATATCGCCTTTCTGGCCTCGGGTATCGTGGTCTCGAGCACCATGATGAGTGCCACGTTCGAGGCAATGTACTCGGGATTCTCCCGCATGCACGTGCAGAAGACCTGGGACGCGATCATCAACGCGCCTATGACCTTGGACGACGTCCTGCTGGGCGAGGCGGTCTGGGCAGCGAGCAAGAGCGTTCTCTCCGGCATGGCGGTGCTGTTGGTGGCGGCGGCACTCGGCCTCACGAAATCGGCGCTTGCCTTGTGGATCATTCCGGTCGTGTTCATGACTGGGCTCGCCTTCGCCAGCATGGGACTCATCATGACAGCCATCTCACCCAACTACGACTTTTTCATGTACTACTTCACGCTCGCCATTACGCCCATGATGCTGCTCTGTGGCGTGTTCTTTCCGCTGGCGCAGCTTCCCGCTCCCGTCCAGGCCGTTGCGCAGGTGCTTCCCCCTCACCCATGCCGTCGCGCTCTCCCGCCCGCTCATGCAGGGGTCGGTGCCTACGGACATTGCGCTGCACCTAGTGGTGCTCCTCGCCTACGCCGCTGTCAGCTTCTACCTCGCGCTGGTTCTCACGCGCCGCCGGCTCCTCAAGTAGAATCGCCGAGAGAATTCAAGGGGCCGAGCGGTAAGCGGAAAAAGCCGACCGCCGCAACCTCAAAAGGTTGGTCCACTCACGAATCACGAATCACGGATTTCAGTGATGCTTTGGATTAAGTCGCTCCATATCGTGTTCATGGTGACGTGGTTCGCGGGGCTTTTCTATCTGCCGCGGCTCTTCGTCTACCACGCGATGGCCGAAGACGAGCCTGGCCGTGAGCGCTTCAAGGTGATGGAGCGCAAGCTCTATTTCGGCATCATGACGCCGGGCGGCGTGCTGACGCTCGTCTTCGGCATCTGGCTCTGGCTCGGCTACGGCATCGCGGGAGGGTGGTTGCACGCGAAGCTCGCGCTGGTCGCGGTCCTGATCGCCTATCACCTCTGGTGCGGAAAGCTGCTCGGGGATTTCAAGCACGACCGCAACACGCGCAGCCACGTGTGGTTCCGCTGGTTCAACGAGCTGCCCGTCGTCATTCTCCTTGCTGTTGTCATCCTCGTCGTCGTGAAGCCGTTCTAGCGCAGCGATGGACAAAGTCGTCGACTATTATTTTTCGCCCTCGTCGCCGTGGACCTATCTTGGCCACGCACGGTTTCTTGCGCTCGCAGCGCGGCACGGCGCCCGCATCAACGTCAAGCCAGTGGACCTGACGGCGCGCGTGTTTCCGGCTTCCGGCGGTCTTCCGGTCAAGCGCCGCCCACCGCAACGGCAGGCGTACCGCCTGGTCGAACTTCGGCGCTGGAGCGCCTACCTCGGGGTTCCGCTCAATCCGCATCCGCGCTTCTTTCCCGTTGCCACGGACGCGGCATCGCGCATGATTATTGCCGCGGACGCCACCCAAGGCGCAGTCGCCGCCCTCGAGTTCGCCGGGACAATCATGACCGGGATCTGGACAGAGGAACGTGACATCGCCGACTCGCAGACGCTAGCGGTCATGGCCGTCGCTGCGGGCCTCGACAGCGCGGCGTTGCTGCAGCGCTCAGGCGAGCGGGACATCGAAGATCGTTTCGAGGGCTATACTCGCGAAGCCATCGAACGCAACGTGTTCGGCGCGCCGTTCTACCTCTATCGCGATGAACCGTTCTGGGGCCAGGACCGGCTCGACTTTCTCGACCGCGCACTCGCCGCCGCTTAGCTCGAAGTCATTTCTATCGTCGCGGCCGCGTGCTGCGCCGCTTGCCGGCAATTAGGATATGGGCAATAGTGTGCCCCATCCCCATGCCGGGCTTCCCTCGAGAGGGAACGATAAGCGCTTTTTCTATTCACGACTCACCACTCACGATTCACCGTATTTAGGGGAGAAGAAATGAAAATCGGACGTTTCGAGCAACAGGGGCGCGTGTTCTTCGGCGCCGTCGAGGGCGACCAGGTCACTGAGCTGGAGGGGTCGGTTTTCGAGAGTCACAAGGCTACGTTGAAGAAGCACGCGCTCTCCGCGCTGAAGACGCTGGTTCCCTGCATGCCCTACAACTTCTACTGCGCGGGGCTCAATTACGCCGCTCACATTGAGTGGGCTAATCGGCGCACGGGCTCGAATCTTAAGCTGCCCGAGAAAGCGGATGTGGGCTACCGCTCTCCCAATGCCCTGATTGGCACCGGCGAGACAATCGTGATTCCAGCTGATTCCCCCGGTCCGGTCCAGTACGAGGGCGAGCTCGTCGCGGTCATCGGCAAGAAAGCCCGCGGCCTCTCGGAGAAAGACGCACTCTCGTGCGTGCTCGGCTACACGCTCGGCAACGACGTCAGCGAACGTGGCTGGCAGAAGTCGGACCGTACGCTGTGGCGCGCGAAGAGCAGCGACACATTCAAGCCCATGGGTCCCTTCATCGTGACGGGCCTTGACCCCATGAATCTTACGATAACGGTCAGTATGAACGGCAAGATCGTTTCCGAGTACGGCACCGACAAGATGCTGTTCTCGGCGCAAAGATACATCTCCGAGATCACGAAATACATGACGCTGTGGCCAGGCGACGTGCTCTGGCTCGGTACCGACAACGCGACATTGCCCGACCTCCAGAATGGGGATCTTTGCGAGATCCAGCAGAAGGACATCGGGGTGCTCTCCAATCCTGTCAAGCGCGCTTCTGCTTGAAGAGCGTGACTGGTGACCCGTGACCGGTGACTGGTAATTCTCTTGGCGCTCCGCTCCGCCCGGCCGTCCGAGCGGGGACGCGCCGTATTATGCGAACTCCACCGTTGATATTTTCCTTTAAGCACCGCTCACGGGTCACCGGTCACGGGTCACGCTGTTAATGGAAAAATTCTTCGCCACCTGCCCGCGGGGCCTCGAGCAGGTCTTGGCTGCGGAACTGTCGGCGCTGGGTGCGAATGAGACTGGCCCGGTCGACGGCGGCGCCTCGTTCGAGGGCGATCTTGCGATCTGCTACCGCGTGAACCTCGAGAGCCGGGTCGCAAGCCGCGTGCTGTGGCAGGTCGGCCATGCGCGCTACCAGACCGATCACGACATTCATGAAGCAGCGCGCGCGCTCGCCTGGCCGCGGCTCTTCGACGTGCGTCGCTCGATCCGGGTCAACGTCTCCGCGATCCGCTCGCCGGTCAAGAGCCTCGATTTCGTCACATTGAGTGTCAAGGACGCCGTGTGCGATGTCTTCCGCGCCGCGCGCGGCCAGCGGCCTGATGTCAACACAGCGCGACCGGATGTCCGCATTCATGTCTTCCTGACGCGGGATGCCGCGACGTTCTACCTCGACACCTCCGGCGAGGCGCTCTTCAAGCGGGGTTGGCGTGCGCACGGCGGCGATGCTCCGCTGCGGGAGAATCTGGCCGCCGGCATCATCCGCTTGACGGGATGGGCGCCGCCCGTACCGTTTTTCGACCCGATGTGCGGCAGCGGCACGTTTCTGATGGAGGCCGCGATGATGGCACTCGACGCAGCCCCTGGGGCAAACCGCGCTTTCGGTTTCGAGCAACTCGAGAATTTCGAGTCGCGCCAGTGGCGCGCAATCCGGGAAAAAGCCCTCGCCCGACGCAAACCGGCGCGTTCACTGCCGATCTATGGCAGCGACAAGTCGGGGAACACGCTCGAGCTTGCGCGCACCAACATCACCGCCGCCGGTCTCGCTGACGCCGTTGAGCTCAAGCAGATGGACGTCCTTGATGGCGGGCCGCCGGCCGCCTCCGGCATTCTCGTGACGAATCCGCCTTATGGGGAACGGCTGGCGAATCCCGACGAAGTCGCCGACCTCTATCCGAAACTGGGCGACGCGCTGAAGCAGCGCTTCTCCGGCTGGACGGCCTATCTCCTGTCGGCCGATCCGCGCCTGCCCAAGTTGATCCGGTTGCAGGCCTCCAAGCGCACGCCGCTCTATAACGGCGCGCTCGAATGCCGCCTCTATGAGTACCGGCTGGTGGCGGGAACGATGCGCCGGCCGAAGAAGCTGACGGCGAACGACGTGACGAAGTGATGACGTGACGAAGCGGTCAACGCCGGCTGGATTTTCTCAGGGCCGGATTGATTCTGTCGATGTCAGCCTGAACTTGCACACGACTGCGTTCGTAGACGATCTCCCGCCCCATCACGGTCCCGGCGTATGCCAGGCCGTTGCGAGTTGGAGTCAGCGCGCATTTAACGTTGTGGATTCCTTCGCCCAGTACCACCTCTATCCGCTCGGGCCGCTTGCTGAACACCACGACGTCGAGGGTCTGCCCGCTGTCGGTTGCGCGTACCTTGATTTGCTCTGGATTCATTGAATCCTCGACTCCGCTTCGTGGCGGCCACCGGGCCAAAAACACAGTTCAGTGTAGCACTTTGCCGCAACACACTCGACGTAGGGGCCGGGCAATTGACCGAACGTAGGGTCGAATGCGTTCATGGAAGTTTGTGCTGGGCGTCTTTCTTGTGCAATGAGTCGGAAGCCGCAGCTGGATTCACGCTGGGACGCGAGCGCAAGCTGAGCAACAGCCAAGCAAAGAGAAGGGTGTAGCCGAAGGCGATGAGGCGATACTCGAGCGCTACGGCGGCGGGCTCGAGCTCTCTATCAAAGACGAGTAGTTGCGCGACCGAATGCCCGGAAGCCAAACCGACAACGAGCCCTGCAATCACAAAACCCGCTCCCAGCATGAGAATACGAAATAGGGATTGCTGGGATTGCGGGCGGGCTCGAACGCCGATCAGCAGGCCGATAAAGATCCAGAAAATCCAGTAGACGTAGTCGGTTAGCATACCAGTGCCCTACGGCGTCTAAACGGGTGGTTGAGTGACCGCACCATCAGGGCGAAGCGCCACGAAACCCTGCTGGCCAACGGCCGGCTCGAAGCGCAGTCCGGCGCGCAAGCCTCTCTCAAGGCAATGGGTGCTCACGCGCGCAGCTGACCTCTTCATGATAGTGACACTGATCGCAACAGTAGTAGCCTCCGCGCTCCATCAAAGCTTTGCAGTTCGCGCGTTGCCTCGACCGCCAGAACAGGCCGACCAGGAGGGCGAGGGCCCCCAGACCGGCCACCCGCTCACCCGTCCTGTCCGATTTCCAGAGGAAACCAAGAATGACCGCTAACACCGCCCAGTACACCAGCTCCATGACGAAGTAGCGCCCGGCGGTAACAGAACCCGAAACGTGGCGCCGCAGAACGTACCCGCAGTTCGGGCAAAGTCTTGCGTCAGACATGGCCTTGCGCTCTTACAAGTATGGGCTGCCCTGAAAAACGGCTTGTCGCACATCATTCTGAGCGGAGCTGGGCTCTCCAGCAATGGGATTCATGCATCGGGCCCCCGGGGAGCCTCGGCGCCGGTCCCAGGTAGGCTCAGGACCCATCACGCTGCCCGCCCTTTATCGCTTCGCCGTTTCCCGCCGGTAGAGAAACTGCAACGCCCCGCCTTTGCGGACGGGCCGGGCGGGTAATGAGCCATTGAGCGCGGGCACGACTCCCTTGGGGAGGGCTATCGCGTTATCGGCGTGGCATAGCATGTTGGCTGCGTGTCGGGAGAGGGTGTCTAGCCTCTCGGTGGCGCAAGCCCGGTGTTCGCGGTCAACCGCAGTGCCGGTCAACGCGTTGGGAGGACACGCGCGCCGCATTCGCGGCCTGCGAGATCAACCAAATGGAGGAAACGCCATGGAGAAGGAACAAGTACTCAGAATCTTGCGCGCCCTCGCTAACGGTGCCCACCCCGCCACCGGCGAGCAGTTCGCTGCCGATAGCCCGTACCAGCACCCCGACACCGTGCGGGCACTATTCGAGTCCATCCGCGTCATGGAAGAAACGCGCGCAGCCGCACGCAGCCCCGACCCGGGCATCGCATCGCCACCCGGAAACATGGGTACCCGCTGGACCCCGGAGGAGGAAGCTCGTCTGGTCGGCGCGTTCGACGCCGGCAAGAGCGTGGATGAAATCGTCCGGGGCCACAACCGCAGCCGCGCGGCGATTGAGGCCCGGCTCGTAAGACTCGGCAAGCTCGACCTGTCGGCGGTCACGGTGCCGCTGCGCTACCCGCCGAAGCCACCCGTCGGGCAGCCGCGGCAAGGCGGCTAGGGATACCGGCGCCCAGAGATCCGGGCAAGACGGCCGGAGCGCGTAGCCAAGAAAAGCGGCGGCCCATTGGGCCGCCGCCGAACGGGGGCGAATAGTGAAAGGTAAATGGTAAGTGGGGGTCTGATCTTCTCGACGCCTTAGCGGTTTAGTGCTGCGGTCTATCGGCGGAGATCGGCGGCTAGACAACCCTGCTCTCTCTTGGTTTTCTGTCTTTTGTAAATGTGAATCCGCGTTTATCTGCGTTTTTCTGCGGCTAATTCCGGGTTCTAAAGCAGGCCGCCGATTCACGATTTACGATTCCCGATTCACGGGCGGCCGCGGCTCGCCTGCAGCCGAGGCGCTAAGAGAGGGCGCGGTAGATGAGCGATACCCCGATCAGGAGGAGCAACACGCTTACAAAGCGCAGCGTCGCCTCGCGCGAGATGCGGCGCTGGATGCGATTGCCGACCCACAGGCCGGTTAGCGCGAAGGGCACCAGCATGGCAAAACCAGTCAACCGGTCGGCGAGCATCAATCCGCTGGCAAGAAATACGAGCGCGCGGATGGAAACCGAGAACAGCACCATGGTCGAAAGCGTCGCGCGGTACGCGCGCAGATCCGTCTTGCGTCGCGCGAGATAGATGGCATAGGGCGGCGCGCCAATGCCGAAGAGCGTGCCGAGCACGCCGCCCGCCAGGCCTGAGACCGGCGCCCAACCGCGCCCGATAATGGACACGTTCCCGCCTTGGCGGAGCGTGTAGCTGCCGTACCCGATCAGGAACACGCCGAGGGCCATGACGGTCATCGTCCGTGGGAGGTTGACGAGGAGCGTCACCCCCAGTACGGCACCGATCAGGCAAGTCGGCACCATGAGCTTCAATTCCGATTTGTCCGCCTCGCGCGAGAACCGCGTGCCGAGCGCGAGTGCTGCCGTCACGTCGAGGAGGACGGCCATCGGCAGCACGAAGTCGAGGGGGAAAAAATGCGACAGCAGCGGCACGGTGAAAAGCGCCGCCCCGAACGCCGTAATCCCGAAGATCACGTACGCGGCACCCACCCCCGCCGCGGCGATCACGTAAGTCTGGAGGTCAAACGGAATGGTCATGGCCGAAAAAAAACGCCGGCATATGCCGCCGGCGCTTCACTGTGCGGAGCGCCGGTTGAGCGGCGGCAGTTCATCCGTCCGCTCGAATCGGCCCATCTGATCCGGCGTGACGCGTCCGAAATCAGACGATGTTCAGATGCTCGATCCCCGTCATGATGTCCCTGTCTTTCGCTTCCTTGCTGTGGAGCTTGATCATCAGACGCAGTTCGTTGACGGAGTCGGCGTTCCGCAGCGCATCCTCGTAGCTGATCAGGTCCTGCTCGTAGAGATCGAACAGGTGCTGGTCGAAGGTCTGCATGCCGAGCTCGCGGGATTTTGCCATGATGGACTTGATCTCGTGCACCTCGCCTTTGAAGATCAGATCCGCAATCAGCGGGGAGTTCAGCAGCACTTCCACTGCAGCAACGCGCCCCTTCCCGTCCTTCTTGGGAATCAGCCGCTGCGACACAATCGCCCGGACGTTGAGCGAGAGGTCCATCAGCAGCTGCGGCTTGCGCAGCTCGGGGAAGAAGTTGATGACGCGATCGAGAGCCTGGTTAGCGCTATTGGCATGCAGCGTCGCCATGCAAAGATGCCCCGTTTCCGAGAACGCGATCGCGTAATCCATGGTTTCCATGTCGCGAATCTCGCCGATCAAGATGACGTCGGGGGCCTGCCGCAGCGTGTTCTTGAGCGCCGCGTGCCAGCTCTCGGTATCCACGCCCACTTCCCGCTGCGTGATCACGCAGTTCTTGTGCTCGTGCACAAACTCGACCGGGTCCTCGATCGTGACGATATGGCCGTAGCTATTTTCGTTGCGATAGCCGGTCATCGCCGCGAGTGAGGTCGACTTGCCGGAACCGGTGGCGCCCACCATGATGAGGAGGCCGCGTTTGGTCATGCAAATGTCCTTGAGGATACCCGGCAGATTGAGGTCCTCGAATTTCGGGATCGTCGTGCTAATCGTCCGCGCCACCAACCCGATTCGCCCTTGCTGGACGAAGGCGTTCATACGAAAACGGCCGATGGCGGAAGGGTTGATCGCGAAATTACATTCCTTCGTCGCCTCAAACTCCTGCGCCTGCTTGTCGTTCATCATCGCGCGCGCGAGTTCGGCCGTGTGCTGTGCAGTGAGCGGCTGATTGGCCACCGGCGTCATTCTGCCATCGAGCTTGATGGCGGGCGGGTAGCCCGCGGTGATGAAGAGGTCGGATGCGTTCTTCGACACCATCGCTCTTAACAGGTCGTGCATGAACTTAACTGCCTGGTCTCGATCCATGGGCTTCTCCTGGAATCCCCGGTTTCGGCGCTGGTCTGTCTGGCGCTACCGGTTAATGGAACATGTCCTTGTTGGCCGCCTTCGCGCGCGCTTCGTCGACCGAAACAACGTTGCGCTTGACCAGGTCCTGCAAGTTCTGGTCCAGCGTCTGCATGCCCAGCTGCTGGCCAGTCTGGATGGCCGAGTACATCTGCGCAACCTTGCCCTCGCGAATGAGGTTGCGGATCGCAGGCGTGCCGACCATGATCTCATGCGCGGCAACCCGACCGGTGCCGTCGCGCGTCTTGAGCAGGGTCTGCGAAATCACTGCGCGCAGCGACTCGGAGAGCATCGCTCGCACCATGTCCTTTTCCTCCCCAGGGAAAACGTCGATGATTCGATCGATGGTTTTTGCCGCAGAGCTGGTATGCAGGGTGCCGAACACCAGGTGGCCGGTCTCCGATGCTGTCATGGCCAGGCGAATCGTCTCAAGATCGCGCATCTCGCCCACCAGTATGATGTCGGGATCCTCCCGCAGCGCCGAGCGCAGCGCGTTGGCGAAAGATAGGGTGTGCGGCCCGACCTCGCGCTGGTTGACGAGACATTTCTTCGACTCGTGCACGAATTCGATCGGATCTTCGACCGTAAGGATATGGCCGTACTCGTTTTCGTTGAGGTGGTCGACCATGGCCGCGAGTGTGGTGGACTTGCCCGAGCCGGTCGGACCGGTCACCAGCACGACGCCACGTGGCTGGTTGGAGATGTCGATGAACACTTTCGGGCACTTGAGTTCTTCGAGCGTGAGCACTTTCGAGGGTATCGTCCGAAACACGGCGCTGGCGCCGCGGTGCTGCACGAATGCATTCACCCGGAAACGCGCAAGGTTCGGAATCGCGAACGAAAAGTCGCACTCCAGGTTTTCTTCGTAGAACTTGCGCTGGCCATCGTTCATGATGTCGTACACCATGGCGTGCACGTCCTTGTGCTCCAGCGCCGGCAGGTTGATGCGCCGCACGTCACCGTGCACGCGGATCATGGGCGGCAAACCAGCCGACAGATGCAGGTCCGAGGCCTTGTTCTTGACGACAAATGCTAGCAGTTCGGAGATGTCCATTTATAATGCTCCAAGTTCAAGCTGAGCCTCGGAAATACGCGTTAACGCGCTGATTTTGTTTTCAAACATCGGTCTGCAGCCCGCGGGAGATTATGGCCACAATCGCCGCTAACTTGCAAGCAGTTCGCGCACGAATCGGGCGTGCTGCGCAGGCCGCTGGCCGGCGCGTTGATGAAATTATGCTGCTCGCCGTGAGCAAAACCTTTCCGGCCGCGCGCGTCGGTGAGGCGTATGCCGCGGGACAGCGCGCCTTCGGCGAGAGCTACGCGCAGGAGGCTGTGGAAAAAATCACGGAACTTGCGTCAAATCCGCTCGAGTCCCGCGTCGCGCAAGCTTGCCGAGAGAATGATCGCGCTCGAGGCCGCACGCCTATCCCCTCCTCCGGGGTCGCATCCCCGGAGGGGCCCTTGCGCCTCCCTCTGGAGTGGCACTTCATTGGCCCGATCCAAAGCAACAAGACACGCGTGATCGCAGAACATTTTCAATGGGTTCACAGCGTCGAGCGGGAGAAGATCGCGATACGCCTCAACGACGCGCGACCCGCGAACCTGCCGCCGCTTGACGTGTGCATCCAGGTCAACGTCAGCAGCGAGCGCGGCAAGAGGGGCATAGCGCCAGGCGGGGAGGTTCAACTGGCGGAAGCGATCTCGCGGTTGCCGCGCCTGAGGCTGCGCGGCCTGATGGCGATACCCGAACCGACACCTGACACGGTCGTGCAGCGACGCCAGTTCGCGTTGCTGCGCGAACTGCAGGAGAAGCTCGTCGCGCGCGGGTACGTCGTGGATACGCTCTCGATGGGTATGTCCGATGACCTCGAGGCGGCGATCATCGAAGGTGCGACGATCGTGCGCGTTGGCACTGCAATCTTCGGCCCCCGCAATCAGTGACCGATAATCGGTAAACGGTGATCCGTAAACCGCACTACCTCGTGGCTGCTAACATACGCTCCATGCTCGATCCGTTCACTGTTCACCGTTCACCGTTTACCCTGCCGTGATGAACATAACGTTCATTGGGGGCGGGAACATGGCGGGCGCCATCATCGGCGGCCTGATCAAGCAGGGCTGGACGCCTGCTTCCATTATCGTGATCGAGATCGCCGCCGCTGCACGCACGCAGCTCGAGTCGCGCCTGAAGGTGAAGACCGCGCAGGCTGTGGACGCCGCCGCCGCGCAGGCCGACTGCATCGTTCTCGCCGTCAAGCCACAACAAATGCGCGAAGTCGCGCAAGCCCTTGCGCCTTTGTTGCGCGCGCAGCTCGTCATCACGATTGCGGCCGGGATTCGCCTGGCCGACCTTTCGCGCTGGCTCGGCGGATATTCACGGATCGTGCGTGTCATGCCCAATACGCCAGCTTTGGCGCTGGCCGGCGTCTCCGGCCTCTACGCCCCGCCGGCCGCGAGCGCCGCGGACCGGGCCGCCGCCGAGCAGATCCTCGGAGCGGTCGGCGCGACAGTATGGCTGGAGCGCGAGCAGGATCTCGACGCGGTCACGGCGGTGTCGGGCAGCGGCCCAGCCTATGTGTTCTACTTCCTCGAGGCGCTGGAGCGGGCGGCAAGCGAGCTGGGCCTGCGACAGGACACGGCACGCAAACTCGCGCTGGAGACTTTCGCGGGCGCAATCAAACTCGCGTGCGCCGCCGGCGAGCCCCCAGCCACCCTGCGCGCCCGCGTCACGTCCAAAGGGGGCACGACCGAGCGCGCGATCCTCGCCCTGGAGACGGACGGTGTGAAGGACGCCATCGCGCGCGCGGTGCGGGCCGCCGCCGAGCGCTCGCGCGAGCTCGGCGATGAGCTGGGTCAGGACAAGTAACTAGGTGACTAAGTCAGTACGTAACCGAATGATCGGGAGCGCGCGATAGAATAAAGTTCGTGGGGCGCCAGAGGCATTGCGGCTTTCCGCTTGAAAGCTCCAGCGCTTCCCGGGGAGAGCCCATGACCGACTCGCCTGGTCACTTAGTCACTTAGTCACTCACGTGAGAATTGGCACTGGCCACCGAGTTCCGTTGGGATAAATGAGCACGAAGAAATAAGTATGCTATCGGGCGCGCTGATATTTCTGGTCAACGTCGTATTCGATCTGTTGACGGTCACGCTGTTGCTGCGCTTCTACCTGCAATGGGCGCGCGCGCCTTACCGCAATCCGCTTTCCGAGTTCCTGCACGCGCTCACCGACTTCATGGTGCGCCCGGCAAGGCGCGTCATACGCGGCCTTTGGGGCCTTGACCTCGCGACACTGGCCCTCGCATGGCTTGCCCAGTTCCTGAATGTGTTCCTCGAGCTCCAACTGCGGGGTTATCAGGTGGGCGCGCAGGCGGGCCTCGCCTTCGTCGGGCTCATCGCGATGGCAGCGGTGATGCTCCTGAAAATGGGACTCTACATTGTGATGGTGGTGGTCATCGTGCAGGCCGTCCTCACCTGGATCGGCCCCTACAGCCCCCTGATGCCGCTACTCAATAGCATGACACGCCCGTTCCTGCGCGTGTTTCAGCGGTTCGTGCCGCCGATCGGCAACGTCGACCTCTCCTCGCTCTTCGTTCTGGTGGTCTGTCAGCTGCTGCTGATGGTGCCGGTAGCCTACCTCGAGGTGTCGGTGGCGCGACTGTTCTGAGGCGTGAGCGGTAAACGGTAAGCGGTGAGCGGACTTTCAAGAAAAGATCGTATTTCGGCTTACCGCTTACCGCCTACCATTTCCCTCTGTGACATCGAACTGGCACCGCTACGACCCGGAACGGCGGCGCCTGATCCTGACTATGCACGTCCAGCCCGGCGCACGGCAAACCGAGATCACAGGTGAACACGGCGGCGCGCTCAAGGTGAAGATAGCTGCCCCAGCCGCCGACCAGAAGGCCAATGCGGCCCTGATCGAGTTCTTGCACCACCTTTTGGGAGTCGCGAAATCGGCTGTCGCCATCCGTCATGGCGCAAAGAGCCGCCGCAAGGTCATCGAAATTGCCGGCGGCCCCGACCTCGCCGCAAAGCTCGAGGCATTAGAGAGGTCGTCTCAAAAACCGAATTACAGCCGCCGATGAACGCCGATCATACGAAAGAAGTGATGAATAATGGTGATGGAAAATGGTGATGCGAAATAGTGATGAAGAACGCCCGCAACTTCGTACATCACCATTAATCATCACCATCTCTCATCACCAGCACCCATCACTATTCCCTGATCAGTGGTCACCGGTCACATCAAGATGATGTCAAACTGCTCCTGATTGTAGGCCGTCTCGACCTGCAGCGCGACGGGCTTGCCAATAAAGTCGGAGAGCATGGCCAGCGAGTGCGATTCCTCCTCGAGGAACATGTCGATCACCGGCTGCGAGGCAAGGATCCGGAATTCGCGTGCGCTGAATTGCCGGGCTTCGCGCAGCACCTCCCTCAGAATCATGTAGCACACCGTTTGCGCCGTCTTCATCTGGCCGCCGCCTTCGCACACCGGGCAGGCCTCGCACAGGAGGTGGGCCAGCGACTCGCGCGTGCGTTTGCGCGTCATCTCGACCAGCCCGAGCTGCGTGAAACCGTTCACCGTCATGCGCGTTCGGTCGCGCGCAAGGGTCTTGCGGAATTCGTTGAGCACGGCATTCTTATGCTCCTCGGTGTCCATGTCGATGAAGTCGATGATGATGATGCCGCCGAGATTTCTCAGCCTCAGCTGCCGTGCGACGACCTGT
>JAQBFV010000185.1:0-16652 GCA_032123035.1 Betaproteobacteria bacterium
TGTGATCGCTCCTGGTTCCGAGCGTCCGTTCCATTTCGTTCCAGGTCTTGACGCAGGACTCGGCAAGCGGCGCCGCGGTGCCGGTCGCGTTTGCGATTTCGAGGGCCATTCGCAAATCCTTGGCCATCAGACCGGTCGAAAAGCCGGCATTGAACGCGCCCGAAAGCATGAACTGTTTCATCTTGTTGGCTGTGGTGTTGTTCATGCCGCTTGAGGCGTTCAGGATGTCCACGAGCACGTTGGGATCGATCCCGAATCGCTGTGCCGCGATGGCGGCTTCGCACGCCGCGATCAGCCCCGCCGCCGAGACGTAGTTGTTGAGCGCCTTGATCGCGTGGCCGGCGCCGAGCGGCCCGGCATGGAAGATCTGCTTGCCCATCTTCTCGAGGACAGGCCGGCATGCCTCGAGCAGGCCGCCGTCGCCGCCAGCCATGATGGCGAGCTCGGCGGAGACTGCCCGCTTTACTCCGCCCGAGACGGGGGCGTCCATTAGCCGGATGCCGCGCGCCTCGAGCAATGGAGCGAGCTCGCGCGTGCCGACGGGCGAGGACGAGCTCATGTCGAGCACGATCGCGCCTTTCCTGAGCCCCGCTGCCACGCAGTCACGGAAGGAATCGTCCTTGCCGCAGAGCACCCGGCGCACTGCGTGGCCGTCCGGAAGCATCGTGATCACAAAGTGCGACGCGCGACCGAGTTCCTCGAGATTTGCCGCGACGCGGCAAGGATGGGCGGTTGCGAAGGCCTCCGTTCGCCCGCCGTCGAGGTCGTAGACAACGAGCGGGTAGCCGGCACTTGCAAGATGACCGGCCATCGGCGTGCCCATGGCGCCGATGCCGATGAATCCAATCGTCTCTTTTGCGCTATTCATGGTTTTCTAAAAACCTGTGACCTGTGACCTGTGACCTGTGACCTGTGACCTGTGACCTGTGAACCGTGACCCGTGCGAAACGTGAATCGTGTTTTGTTTCTCTTGGCGTCATGGCGGTTAAATTATGATTTGGTTTCTCTCCGCGTCTCCGCGGTTCAATGGTTGTTCCGCGTTCTCGTTGACTTACTTCAGCTGCCGATCGGCAGTTCGGTGCCGATGCCGCGCTTGCGCGCGAGTTCCAGCATCTTCACGCCGACCCAGAGGTCCAGAATGCCCATGCCGTGCGATTCGTAGAGCGTGATGTCGCTGGGTGACGCCCGTCCACGCGCCTTACCGGCGATTACCTCGCCTATCTCGGTCAGCGAGTCCCAGTGACGCCACCCTTTCTCCACGGAAGCGAGTAGATCGCCGCATTCCTTGCGCGCGGTGCCGCGCGAATCGACTGCAATCACGTCGAATCGCTTCACGGCCGCATCGTCGAGCTCGCGCCGGCTCAACGCGTTGGACCCCGCCGCATTGACGTGCTGTCCAGGTTCGAGCCATTCGCCCTTGAGCACCGGCTCGGCCGACTTGGTGATGACGTTGACGATATGGGCCCCGCGTACGGCGGCCTCCGCGCTCAGAGCTGCAGTGACCTCGATGCCCAGCTTCTGCGTCTGGCTTGTGCAGAACGCCTGCAGACGGTCCCGGTTACGCGCAAAAACGCGCGCCGCACGGATCTTCCTCACTTGGCAAACGGCTTCGAGCTGGCCGATGCCCTGGGCGCCGGCGCCGATCTGGCCGACGACGCTCGCGTCCTTCACAGCCAGGTGATCCGTCGCCACCCCGCTCGCCGCGCCGGTACGCACCATGCTCATCCACACGGCCTCGATGATGGCCTCGAGCCGGCCACTTTCCGTATTGATGAGGTGAACATAGAAAGCCTTGCCCTTCGGCGTCGTGTAGTAATACTTGAACCCGACGCACTTCAGTGCGGGCGCCGCGGCCTGCAGGACATGCTGCGTGCCCGTCGGGAGATGGATCCGTTCCCGAGGCACGTCGATCGCCTCGCCCAGCGCCCGCGCCCGCAACGCCTGCTCGGCGCATTCGAGCGCGATTGGCATTGTGAGCAGCTGCTTGATGTCGTTTTCGGTCAGATATCGAATCATGTTTTTCGCTCAACGCTGCAAAGCTTTACCGCCAGGGACGCAAAGGTTACGAAGGAAAAGAAAAGCTTCATCGCCAAGGACGCGGAGGGCGCAAGGAAAATAGAAACCTCAACGCCAAGGACGCTGAGTAATCAAATATAGATGCGAACCAATGGTTGGTTTTCGAAAATCAATCCTTTGCGTCCTTTGCGTCCTTTGCGTCTTCCGCGGTATTGCTTTTTTTGCTCCTTCGCGGTCTTGGCGTCCTTGGCGGTGAGGCTTTACCTTATTTCTTGCTCCTCAACGCCGCAGCACGGATGGCGGTGAGCGTCGAGCGCGTCGTGATCGCATCGGGATCGATGCGCAGCTCGAGCAGGGCGGAGGTCTTCGCCTTCCACGCGCGCTCGAATGCGGGCTCGAAGTCCACGGTCTTCTCCACGATCTCCCCGTGCATGCCGTACGCTCTTGCCAGCGCAGCGAAATCGGGATTTTTGAGCTCGGTGCCGCTGATCCGGGCCGGATACTCGCGTTCCTGGTGCATGCGGATAGTGCCATACATGCCGTTGTTGATCACCAGAAACACGATCCTGGCGTCGTACTGCGCGGCCGTCGCGAGCTCCTGGCCAGTCATGAGAAAGTCGCCGTCCCCGCAGAAGCAGACGACGGGCCGCTCGGGGTGGACGATCTTGGCGGCGACCGCGGCGGGAACGCCGTAGCCCATGGCCCCGCTCGTCGGCGCGAGCTCCGTGCGGCAGCCGCGGTACTGGTAGAAGCGGTGAACCCACGCGGAAAAATTGCCCGCCCCATTGGCGACGATCGTTTCCGCGGGCAGCCGGCCGCGCAGAAATACCATCACCTGCCCGAGATCGACGTCGCCCGGCGTCTCAGCAGGCCGGATCCATTCCTCGTATTTGGCGCGCGCCGCGCGCGTCCAGTCTTTCCACGGGCGAGATTCAACCGGCGGGAGCTTGCGGACAGCCCGGGCGAACTCGGGCATACCTGAGAGTATCGGGAGGTCGGGCTCGTATACCCGGCCCAAGGTATCGGCTCCGGCATGCACATGCACAAATTTCTGCCGGGGTCGTGGCGCGTCGACGAGTGTGTAGCCACCGGTCGTCATCTCGCACAGGCGCGGCCCGATCGCGAGCAGGAGATCCGAGCTTTTGATGCGCTCGGACAGAGCCGGGTTGATGCCGATGCCAACGTCGCCGACGAAGTTTGGCAATTGATTGTCGTAGAGGTCCTGGCGCCGGAACGCCGTGCCGACGGGCAGATCATTGGCTTCGATGAAGGCGCGGATATCGGCACAGGCCTCGGCGTTCCACGCCGATCCGCCGAGGATCACGAAGGGACGCGTTGCCTGCGCGAGCAATTCGCGCAACTTCTGCAAGTCCGTTTCGCCGGGGTGCGCCGCAATGCGCTGGTAGCGACCCGTATCCGCCACGGTCGCGGTCTCAGTGAGCATGTCCTCGGGGAGCGCGAGCACGACCGGACCGGGACGACCGGACACCGCCGTGTGAAAGGCGCGGCTTAGGTACTCGGGAATGCGGTCAGCGCGGTCGATCTGCGCGACCCATTTGGCCATCTGGCCGTACATGCGGCGATAGTCGATCTCCTGGAACGCCTCGCGTTCGACGAAATTGTTGCCGACCTGTCCGATGAAAAGAATCAACGGCGTCGAGTCCTGCTGCGCCGTGTGGATGCCGATTGCAGCGTTGGTCGCGCCCGGACCGCGCGTCACGAAGCAGATGCCGGGCCGTCCGGTGAGCTTGCCGTAGGCTTCCGCCATGTTGGAGGCTCCGCCTTCCTGGCGGCAGATAACGAAACGGATCTGGTCGCGCGCATCGTAGAGCGCGTCGAGCACCGCGAGATAGCTCTCTCCGGGCACTCCGAAGGCGATGTCCACCTCATGGACTTTGAGCGCATCGACGAGAATTTGTCCGCCGGTGCGTGCGAGGGATTCGCGAGGTTTCATGGATGGCAGGCCGAAAAAAGTGCCGCGCAACGTGCGGCGCGTCCGTCGTCGCCAATCTATCACGAACGCGCGTACTTGATCTAACTCAATGCGGTGCGGTGGGCGGGGTGCTGGAATAGCAGCGTCCAGATGATAGACGATCCGTTCTTCTACGCGCTCGCCATACCTGCGGTGCTGCTGGTGGCAATCAACAAGACCGGCTTTGCGAGCGGTCTTGGGGTGCTTGCCGTGCCGCTCATATCCCTCTCCGTGCCGCCGTTGCAGGCTGTCGCGATCATGCTGCTCGTCTATTGCGTGATGGACCTGTTCGCGATGTGGGCCTATCGTCGGCATTGGGACCGAGCGAACCTGCGCATTATCCTACCAGCTGGTTTTGTTGGTATCGGTGTCGGCTGGCTGAGTGCCGGGATGCTCTCCACTCCTGCCATCAAGGTGATCATCGGCGCGATCGCGATGTGGTTTACCTTGCATCACTGGCTCGGACCGCGCGTCGTTGCGCCGCTATCGCCGACGCGGGTAAAGGGTTACGCCTGCGGTGCGGTGGCCGGATACACGAGCTTTCTCGCGCACGCCGGCGGGCCGCCGCTCAGCATGTTTCTCCTGCCGCAGCGGATGGAACCTGCGCTCTATGTCGGCACCACCGCGATGTACTGGGGCGTGATGAACTACGCCAAATTGCTGCCCTTTGCGACGCTCGGCCAGCTCGATTCCCGCAATCTGCTGACCGCGCTCGTGCTGTTGCCGCTCGCGCCAATCGGCACGCGTCTCGGCGTGTGGCTCAACCGGGCGGTGAATCCGCTCTGGTTCTACCGGATCGTGTACACGCTGACGTTTGCCATTGGTGCAAAACTCGTGTGGGACGGTCTCGTGCCTGTCCTCACGTGACTGCCTGATGAACTCCTCGAGGAGATAACCATGAAGCTTTCAGCGATCGAGATTCTGGCAGGCCTGCTGATCGTGCTCGCGGGCATCAAGCTCGCTGTGGTCTTCGTTGATGCGCGAATATGGCTCAGGTTCGCGAAGCGCGCGTACGCGAATCCTGCCGTCACGTCCTGGGTCGCCCTGCTCATGAGCGGGCTCGTCCTCTATCTTCTGCTGCAATCCGGTCTGACGATCGTCCAGGTGCTCGCTGTGACCGTGTTCGTTGCGTTGCTGCTCGTGGTCGGTGTAGCGCCTTATGCGGGGCGGCTTTTCGACTGGCTCGAGACGCAATCGCTGCCGGATATGCTGAGGCGCCAGTGGCTGTACGTGATCGTTTGGGTATTGCTTCTCGCGTGGGGGGCGGTGGAACTCGTGGCGATGCGATAAGGCTGAGCTCGAACTCAAGAAAAGTTGAATCAAACCGCCAGGACCACCAAGAAAAATCAAGACAAGACTTTAGCCGCAGATAAACGCGGATAAAGACAGACAGGGTCGGGTTCAAAAAGCTGTGGCCACAGGTCGGGTTGTCGCCGTGTGGCCCCGCTTCAACTTTTGAGCCACTCGGCGAAAACCTCTTCGGTGTGCTCGCCCAGCAGCGGGGGGTGGCGGTACACGCTGAATTCGTAGCCCGTCATCTTCATCGGGAAGGCAACGGTGCGCGTGCGCTTCCCATTCGGCAACGTCATGTCCTGCACGAGTCGGAGGTGCGCGACCTGCGGGTCGGCGAGAATCTCGGGGTAGGTGTTGATCGGCGCGCAGGGCACGCCCCGACGATCGAACTCAGCAAGCCATTCGGCTTTGTTGCGGGTGGCGAACACCGGTTGCAGGATTGCCGCGAGCTGCTTCTGATTCCGCGCGCGTTCCGATTGCGGATTGAAGCGCGGATCCGACTTGAGTTCCGGCAGGCCCGCGGCATCGCATACTTCGTGCCAAAGCCTCTCGTTGCCGGCCGCGATCACGAACGGCGCGTCCTTCGCCTGAAAACCCTGGTACGGCGCGGCGCGCGGGTGCGCGGATCCGAGCCGCTGCGGCGTCTGGCCGGTCCCGAAATACTCGCTCGTCTGCAGCGCGGCCATGCCCAGCAGCCCCGCCATCATCGAGCAATCGATGAACGCGCCGCGCCCCGTCTCGCGCGCCTGGAGCACCGCCGCGAGAACGCAGAAAGCGCCGTAGAGGCCGGCCCCGAAGTCGCCCACCGGCACGCCGCATTTTGCCGGTGGCCCTCTGGTTTCACCGGTCACGCTCATGATCCCGCTGATCGCCTGCACCGTGGCGTCGAACGCCCCCTTCCCGGCATAGGGCCCGCTTTGGCCGAAACCGTTGATCGAGCAATAGACGAGCCGCGGATTGGATCGCGCCAGCTCCGGGTGGCCGAGACCGAGTCGCTTGAGCACGCCCCCGCGGAAGTTCTCGACGATGACATCGACCTGGTCGCAAAGCCGCTTCAGGCGCGCGAGCTGCGTGGCGTCCTTGAGGTCGACCGTGATGCTGCGCTTGTTGCGGTTCACGGATGCAAAGTTTTCGCTGTAGCCCTCGCCGCTGGTGCCCGCCACGATGGGCGGCCAGTGCCGCATGTCGTCGCCGCCGTCGGGACGCTCGACTTTCACCACGTCGGCTCCCAGGTCGGCGAGCAACGAGCCCGCGAACGGGCCGGCTGCGATCTGCCCGAATTCGAGCACCTTGAGCCCCGCGAGGGGGCCGTGTGCGCTTGCGTTCATGACGGGGGATTCCAGTATGAGGTAACTGCTCTTTTAAGGAGGCTGCGGGCGGCTGTCAATCGAGGAGTTTGCCGGACTTCGTCCGGCAAACTCCTTATCCAAGATTCGCACACGATCTTGCATCCAGCAAACTGTCGAATTGCAAGGTCCGACCGGCTGCTAGAATCGCTCCGGTACGGCGAGAGACGAAGACCAGCGGCCGGGGAGGGGCGTCATGCGTGATCTGTGGAGGCTCACCGCTTGCGAAGTGGTGGCGTTGCTCGAGAAGCGCGAGGTGGCGCCGCGCGAGCTCGTCGATGCCGCTGCGGCGCGCATCGAGGCGACGAATCCCCGGATCAACTCGATGGTGACGCTGTGTCTCGAGCGCGCCCGTGATCATGCGGTGCGGCTCGAGAAGCTCGATCGCTCGAACCTGCCGCCGCAGTTCCTCTACGGCTTGCCGATCGGCGTCAAGGACAACACCGACGTTGCGGGTGTGCGCTGCACCTCCGGCTCCCGTATTTATGCCGACCGTATCGCGCCGGCGAATGACATCGTTGTGGAGCGGCTCGAGGCGAACGGCGCCATCGTGATGGGCAAGACCAACCTGCCCGAGTTCGCGGCGGGCGGAAACACTTTCAACGATGTTTTCGGCGCCACCCGCAATCCGTGGGATACGCGCACGAGCGCAAGCGGCTCCTCCGGCGGCTCCGCGGCGGCGCTCGCGGCAGGCCAGGTGTGGCTCGCGACCGGCGGCGATTTTGGCGGCAGCATCCGCACGCCCGCGAGTTACTGCTCGATTACCGGGCTGCGGCCCAGTCCCGGCATGGTGCCGCGCGCGCAGCGCCAACCGTTCAATCCGCTGTCGGTGGAAGGACCGATGGCGCGTAATGTCGCGGACATGGCGCTTATGTTCGACGTGGAGGCAGGATGGCATCCGCTCGATCCTCTGGCGCAGTTGGGGCCACATCCGAGCTTTGCCACCGCAGCCGTGCGTCCGCGTAAGCCGCGCCGCGTGGCCTTCAGCGTCGATCTCGGCATTGCGCGCGCGGTCGATCCCGAGGTGCGGGCGCTTTGCCGGGCAGCCGTGGAGAAGCTCGCCCGCGACGGGGTTACGGTCGAGGAGACGCATCCCGACCTCGCGGATGCCGAGCGGACCTTCCTCACGCTGCGCGGGGCGGTTTTCATCGCGCGCCATGCCGCGTTGCTCGAGAAGAACCGGCATCTCTACAAGCCGGAGATTATCGAGAACGTCGAGTTCGGGCTGCGATTGAAGCCCGAGCAGATTGTCGAGGCCGAAATCGCGCAAGGCGAACTGATCCGGCGCGTCGCGAGATTTTTCGAAGATTACGATCTGCTGCTGTGCCCGACCGTGACGTGTCCGCCCTTCGATGTCGACACGCGTTATCCCACGGAAGTGGAGGGCGTGCGCTTCGAGGGTTACATGGGGTTTCTGGTTTTGAGCTACGCGGTCACGTTGACCGCGTGTCCGGTGGCCGCCCTGCCGTGCGGCTTCACCGCGGCGGGTCTGCCGGTTGGACTGCAAGTGCTCGGAAGGCCTCGGGGAGAGGAGGCGCTTATTTCGGCCGCGGCGTACCTCGAGTCGCTGTTCGGCGTGGCCAGGCTCACGCCGATCGATCCGCGCTGATAGCGAAACGGCGTGAATGGTGAATGGTGAATGGTGAGTCGTGAGTGGACCAACCTAAGGCAGAAGGATGAAGGATGAATGGTTTTGTTTTTTTGTGTCGACCAATCGGCGTTCATCGGCGGCAAAGAAACGGTCTAGTCCACTCACCACTCACGAATCCCGACTCACGGACGTACAAAAAAAACCCCGGCATCAGCCGGGGAAAACAGGGGACGGGTCGAACCCTGGCCGGAAAACAGTTCCGGCGAGGTACGTAATCAGTAGTCAAGTTGACTCCGTCCTTTGCACAGGGCGTGCCAAGATAGAATTACACGTTTAATCAGTTGGTTAGACTGGGGCATTGCTCACCACACCGGGTGGAGTGTTGCCCACTGGCGACAGGGCTCTGGGCCAAGAGCCTAACCGGCTGAATCAAAGTAATATTTCATGTCGCTGCTGTGCGACGCGCGTGTTAACGTCGAACGGACGAGGATTCCAACCCTGCCATGAGCGAGGAAAAGCGCTTGCCCCTACAGGGCGTCAAGGTGATCGAGCTTGGGACACTGATTGCCGGTCCCTTCTGTGCGCGCCTTCTTGGCGAGTTCGGCGCCGAGGTCATCAAGATCGAACCGCCGGGCCTTGGCGACCCCTTGCGCAAGTGGCGTACGCTTTACCGAGGCACCTCCCTTTGGTGGCAGGCCCAGGCGCGCAACAAGAAATCGGTGACGCTCGATCTGAAGCAACCGGAAGCGCAGGAGATCGTGCGCAAGCTCGTCGCGGGCGCCGACATCGTGGTGGAAAACTTTCGGCCGGGCGCGATGGAAAAGTGGAACCTCGGCTGGGAGCAGCTCGCCCGCGTTAACCCGCGGCTGATCATGGTGCGGCTCTCGGGCTTCGGCCAGACCGGGCCCTATCGCGATCGCCCCGGATTCGGGGCGATAGGGGAATCGATGGGGGGTCTGCGCTATGTGACCGGTTATCCCGACCGCCCGCCGGTCCGGGTCGGCGTCTCGATCGGCGATTCGATTGCGGCGCTGCACGGCGTCATGGGCGCGCTTATGGCGTTGCGTCACCGCGAGGTCAACGGCGGACGCGGCCAGGTCGTGGATGTCGCGCTCTACGAGGCCGTGTTCAACATGATGGAGAGCGTGCTGCCGGAGCACGACATGTTCGGCTTGATCCGCGAACGCAGCGGGGCCTCGCTTCCCGGTATCGTTCCTTCGAACACCTACGTCACCCGTGACCGGAAGTACGTCGTCATCGGCGCCAACGCGGATTCGATCTTCAAGCGCATGATGAACGCGATCGGGCGTGCGGATCTGGCTGATGACCCGGGTCTCGCGCACAACGACGGGCGCGTCGCGCGCACCGAAGAGATCGAAAAGGTCATCAGCGACTGGGTCGCTGCGAACGATCTGGATCGTGTTCTCGAGGTGCTCGAGGGCGCAGAGGTGCCGAGCGGGAAGATCTACGACATTGCCGACATCATGAACGATCCGCATTACGCGGCGCGCGAGATGATCCGCGAGCACCGGCTCGATGACGGCAAGACGCTGAAACTTCCCGGCATCGTCCCACGGTTGTCGGAGACGCCCGGAGACACGAAATGGCTGGGGCCGGCGTTGGGTGAGCACACGGCGGAGGTGCTCGGCGCGCTGGGCTACAGCCAGGAGCAGATGCGGGACCTCAAGCAGCAGGGTGTCATCTAACCAAGAATCCGCTAAGTAATCGCGGCTGCCACATCGGGTGGCAGATTATCCTGCCCACACGAGCAAACGTTGTCGGTCGGGCCCGCGGATTCTTAATGAAAGGAAATCTTGAGTAGTCCTTCCATAAGGAAAAACCTCGCGCCAGGCGTTACCCGGCGCGAGGTTTTTTCTTGGGCGATGTACGACTTCGCCAACTCCGGCTACACGACGGTCGTCATCACCGCGGTCTTCAACGCTTACTTTGTCGCTGAGGTCGCCGGCAATGCGCCGTGGGCGACGTTCGCGTGGACTGCCGCGCTCGCCGTGTCGTACGCGCTCATCATGCTCACCGCACCGCTCATCGGCGCCTATGCCGACGCGCATGCGGCGAAGAAACGCTTGCTCCTCGCCACGACGGCCGGGTGCGTCATTTTTACGGCCGGGCTGGCCGCCGTCGGCCGCGGCGACATAGCGCTGGGCGTCACACTCATCGTACTATCGAACTACTGTTTCGGTACCGGGGAGAACCTCATCGCCGCGTTTCTGCCCGAAATCGCCCATGGCGAAGCGCTCGGCCGCGTCTCGGGCTGGGGTTGGAGCCTTGGTTACCTGGGAGGGCTGATTGCGCTCGGTACGTGCTTGGCGTACGTCGCATGGGCGCAGGGTCAGGGCGCCGATGCGACGCAGTTCGTGCCGGGCACGATGCTTATCACGGCTGCGATTTTTGCGGCGGCGAGCCTGCCGACGTTTCTGTTCTTGCGCGAGCGCGCCAGGCCAGTGGCGCGTCGGGGCGCGCTCGTGCGCGGCACTTTCGCGCGCCTCGCGGAGACGCTCGGGCGCGCCCGCCGCTACAAAGACTTGTGGCGCTTCCTGACCGGCCTCGTGTTCTATCAGGCCGGCATACAAACCGTCATCGCGCTCGCAGCGGTATACGCCCAGCAGGTGATGGGATTTACGATGCGCGAGACGCTCGTACTGATCCTCGTCGTCAACATTACCGCTGCAGCCGGCGCTTTCGCGTTCGGGCAAGTCCAGGACCGGTTGGGCCATGTGCGAACGCTGGTCCTGACGTTGATCGGTTGGCTCATCGCGGTGATTCTCGCCTGGGCCGCGGAGGGCGCGACGCTCTTCTGGGTGGTCGCGAATCTCGTCGGCATTTGCCTCGGATCGACCCAGTCTGCGGGCCGCGCGCTCGTGGGCTACTTGAGCCCTCCCACGCGCACGGCGGAGTTCTTCGGGTTGTGGGGGCTGGCGGTCAAACTCTCGTCGATCCTGGGGCCGATCACCTACGGCGTGGTCACGTGGGTGACCGGCGGCAACCATCGGTTTGCGATGCTCGTGACGGGCGTTTTTTTCCTGATCGGCATCGCCATCCTGGGTGGGCTTGATGTGAAACGCGGGCGCAGCGCGGCGTTGGACGCGCCGAGTTGATGACCCGTGCGCCGTGAACAAGTGCGCTGGCTTCAAACCTGGCTGTTCCACTACAATCTTCTCGTCCAGACGAATAAAAGCCAATTTCCGGCGGCGTTCGCCGGCATCCAGGGGTCCGTGATGGTTTTTTCATGGCGCGGGGGAAAAGTCGACCACTTCATGGCCGACCCGAAGCAGGCGCGCCAGCTCATCGACGAGCTGCCCGCGAACGACGCGAAGGCGCTCGAGGACATTACGTACTGGCTCGAGACGATCAACCAGACACCGGGCTTCAAGGTCGACCACCGGTTCGACAATGTGAGCCTGCTCGACGCCGCCGCAAAGAATCGCGTGCGCAAGCTCTCGCTTGACTATCTGTCCACGCCGCGCCAGATGAAATTCCAGGAAAACCGGTTGTGGGCCGCGATCTTCGGGTTCTGGCAGCAGCTGGGACGCGCGTACCTTGCGTGCGTCGACCAGTACGACGCCGGGCCCATCGGTCTGACTATCATTCGCAGGAGCCTGCCGCTGATCGTCGCGCGCTCCTTGCGTGCGCTGACCCTCCAGCTTAAATGGGATCTGCTGCGCTACGGACCGGTCGAGCAGCGGATCTGGGCAGACGTAGCGCGCCTCTACCAGTTCGCGGAAAAGCGGGGTTTTGCCGACGGTGCCATCGCCGTTTATCCCGGTTCCCACGGCGATGGCACGGTCAAAGGTGAATTCCTCAAGGCCATGATGCTGACTGCGTCGTCCACGGACGGGCTGTCGCCGATGCGTCAGGAGATCGCCGAGCGGGCGGTAGCGCACTTTTCTGGCTCGTTCCGGGTGTCAAAGCGGCCTGACGGTTGCACTCACTGTTTCGACCCGGCGGCGCCGAAAGCGCCGGTGCGCCTGTTCAAAGGCGCGGAGTCCGTCCCGGGGCTGTGTTTCTTCGGAGCGGGCAAGGCGCTCGGAGCGCTCGAGGCGCTCATCGCGAAGATCTATCAGATCGGCGAGGTTCCTGCTGACATCAACCTGGGTGGCAGCTACCACAAGGACCTCGTGATCGGCGCGCTCCAGCATGTTGCGATGTACTGGGCTGCTGACCCGCCGGCCCGCAGCTCGGAGCGGCGTCCGACCAGCGGTCGCATTACGGTGGTGCCGGGCTTCAACGAAGTGCTGCAGGTGCTCGACCCGAGCACCAGCGACGAGCTCGATTTCAGCCAGGATAAAGCCGCGGAAAGCTGGCTCGTAGAGAACGTTAGCGACGGGGGCTATGGAACCATCATCCCTGACGTGAAAAGCGACTGGATCCAGGTCGGCACGCTGATTGGCATGCAAAGCGAGCGGGACAGCCGTTGGACGATCGGCCTAATCCGCCGCATCGCGCGAGACGAGCAGAACCAGCGGCACGTCGGTATCCAGACGCTGTCGAGGACTGTGATACCCGTCAGGATCACGCGCGCCGGCACGACCAATACATCGTTCAACGTGAGCCGCGAGCCGCAGTCGGCAATCCTGCTGGCCACGGCCCCGGATTCGAAGGGCGAAGTCGGGGTGCTCCTGCGCGAGGGTATTTTCAGCGCGCGAGACAGCCTGGAGATGGTCATGCGCGATAAATCCTACTTCCTTCAGCCCGTTCGGCTGGTCGAAGGCGGCGAGGACTTCGACTGGGCCACGTTCCGGGTTACGCAGAAAAAGGCGTGAATGGTCAATAGTGAATGGTGAATGGACCGATTTGTGAGTGTTGAACCGTAGCCTGTTTCACTCCACTCACTAATCACCGCTCACCCCTTCAGGACTTTGCGCAGCCAGGCGCCGATATCCTGGATTTCCTCGGGGCAGACCGAGTGCTGCATCGGATACTCGTGCCATTCCGTGTGGTAGCCGAGGCCGGTCAGATAGGTCATGGACCCCACGCCCATCGCGTAGGGAACCACCGGATCGAAGACGCCGTGCGCCATGAAGATCGGCGTCGCCTTGTTGGCCGGCGCGGCTTCTTGGGGAAAACCGTCGGCCAGTGGCAGATAAGTCGAGAGCGCCATGATTCCTGCCAGCTGTTCGGCGTGGCAAAGTCCGGTCTGCAGTGCGACCGCCCCGCCCTGGGAAAAGCCCGCGAGAATCACCCGCCCCGGCGCGATGCCGCGCGCAGTTTCGCGCTCGATGAGCGCCCCGATCTGCGCCTGCGACTCGCGCACGCCGCTCTCGTCGGCGCGGCGTGACTTGCCCGCCAGGTCTTCGAAGGAGACGTCGTACCAGGCGCGCATCACGTAGCCGTTGTTGATCGTCACCGCGCGCATCGGTGCGTGCGGGAACACGAAGCGGACCGCAGGTGCGCCGGAGAGGTCGAGCTCGTTTACGACCGGCACGAAATCGTTGCCATCGGCGCCCAGACCGTGCATCCATATGATAGACGCCGCGGGATTCTTGTCCGTCTCGACTTCAATCGCTTCCAGCAGGTTTGCCATTTTGAGGAAAATGCGTGAATGGTGAATAGTGAATGGACAGAAACCGTCTACGACTCAGTGCTTGCGAACCAGTCTATTCACGATTCACGGTTGCTTGGGACGGATGGCGGACTTGGGGCGGAATGCTTTCACGATAGCTTCGTTTGTTTCGATATAGGGGCCGCCAATGAGGTCGATGCAATAAGGCACCGCCGCGAAAATGCCCGGGACGATCTGTTCCCCGTTCGCTCCCTTCACCCCTTCCAGCGTTTCGCGGATTGCCTTCGGCTGTCCCGGCAGGTTGAGGATCAAGGCCTGTTTGCGGATCACGCCGACCTGGCGCGACAGGATCGCGGTCGGGACAAACCGGAGGCTCACCTGGCGCATCTGCTCGCCGAAGCCAGGCATGACCTTGTCGGCGACCGCAAGCGTCGCCTCAGGGGTGATATCGCGTGCGGCCGGCCCCGTGCCGCCGGTGGTGAGCACGAGATGGCAGCCCTCCCGATCGACCAGCTCCTTGAGCGCCGCTTCGATCGCAGGCTGCTCGTCGGGAATCAGCCGCTTCGTCGACTTCCATCGCGGCGACGCGATCGCTTTTCCGAACCAGTCCTCGAGCGCCGGCAGCCCCTCGTCCTTGTAGACGCCCTGCGAGGCGCGGTCGCTTATCGAGATCAGTCCGATTACGAGCTCTTCATTGGCTGCCGACATAGGGGCGAAAGTATATCAGCCGGGTTTTTAACTGGTGATAAGTCCTGGTGATGGGAAATGGTGATGGGAATTGGTGATGAGTTCTCGCCACGGGTACTGCCAGGCTTCTCATCACCATTTTTCATCACCATCAATCATCACCATTATTCATCACTTTCATCCAACAAGGCGCGGAGCGCCTGGAACAGCGCCCTGTAGCTGTGGGGGGGCCGCGCTTCGGCGCGCTCCTTGCGCGCAGACTCAATGAGCGCGCGCAACCGGGATACATTCGCATCGGGCTGCTCGGCGAGCAACTGCGCGAGACCGTCCTGATCGTTGAGTAGGCGTTCGCGCCAGGCCTCGACGCGCCGGAGCGCGGCGGTTTGCCCGCCAGCGCGCGCGCGCC
The DNA here is from genome assembly GCA_032123035.1 of Betaproteobacteria bacterium. Taxonomy (GTDB): domain Bacteria; phylum Pseudomonadota; class Gammaproteobacteria; order Burkholderiales; family SG8-41; genus SG8-41. The sequence goes on from JAQBFV010000185.1 coordinate 14,833, forward strand.
GCTCATCGAGCACGGCGCGAATCGGCGCGGGATCCACGCGGCGCATCAGTTTTCCGATGTACTGAAGCTGGCGGCGTCTGGCCTTAAAAAGCGTAATGCGCCGCGCCTGCACGACCGCGTCGCGCAGCGCGTCCGGCAGGTCGAGGGCGGCAAGCTGCTCGTGGTCCAAGCCCACGAGTTCGACGCCCAGTTCCTGCAGCTCGAGCATCTCCGTCTTGCGGCGGGTTTTGCTTGGGGTTTCGTCGGTCATGAAAGGGCGTGAAAACAGGTCGGGCGGGCTGATATGATAAGCGCTTTCCGACGGTCGGCGGCTGCCCTCCCGCGATTGACGCGGGCCGCTTGCTACTCGCCGCCGGCCTCTGACTGCTTACCACTGACCGATTCGAAATGTCCGAAACCCAGTTTGCCCACGGCGACGACAGGCTGCGGCAGATCGTCCGTGACGTGCTCGATTACGCCATGAAGCGTGGCGCGAGCGCCGCGGAGACGGAGCTCAGCGACGGTTTCGGGCAGACGGTCACCGTGCGCCGGGACGAAGTCGAGACCATCGAGTACAACCGCGACAAGGGCATTGGCGTCACGGTCTACATGGGCAAGCAACGCGGGCACGCGAGCACGACGGATTTCTCGGCGCAAGCTGTGCGCGACACCGTAGATGCGGCGCTCTCGATCGCGCGCTTTACCGCAACGGACGAGTGCGCCGGGCTCGCGGATGAGGACATGCTCGCGCGCACGATTCCGGATCTCGATCTGTGGCACCCGTGGGGGCTGGCGGTTGAGCGCGCGATTGAGCTCGCGAGGGCATGCGAGCAAGCTGGGTTCGCGGCCGATTCGCGCCTGACGAATTCGGAAGGCGCCGCCATCTCGACGCAGGAATCCCACTTCATCTATGGCAATTCCCTGGGGTTCCTCGCGGGCTACCCGAGCTCGCGCCACTCGGTCTGGTGCGCGCTCATCGCCGGAAAAAACGATGACATGCAGCGCGATGACTGGTACGAGATGGCCCGCGATGCAGCGGACCTGCCAACGGTTGAAAGCGTGGGGCGCCGGGCGGGGGAGCGGGCAGCGCGGCGACTCGGCGCGCGCAAGATCACCACACGGCAGGTGCCGGTGCTCTTCGAGGCGCCGCTGGCATCGAGTCTGATCGGTCATTTTGCCGCAGCGGTCTCGGGCGGCAATCTTTACCGCAAATCGTCGTTCCTTCTCGACAGTGTCGGGCAGGCCGTCTTCTCGGCCAACGTCAATATCACTGAGCAGCCGCACGTGCCGAAGGGATTGGCGAGCACCCCGTTCGACGAGGAGGGCGTGGCGACCTGGAGCCGCGACGTCGTGAAGGATGGCGTAGTCCAGGGATATTTCTTGAGCAGCTACTCCGCCCGCAAGCTCGCGCTGAAAACCACCGGCAACGCCGGTGGCACCCATAATCTGCTGCTGCAGGACACCGGCATTGATTTTGCGGGGCTGCTGAAGACCATGGGAACCGGGCTGCTCGTGACCGAGTTGATGGGCCAAGGCGTGAACTCAGTGACCGGCGACTACTCGAGAGGTGCCGCCGGGTATTGGGTAGAGAACGGCGCGGTGGCTTATCCGGTTCAGGAGATCACGATTGCGGGGAACCTGAAGGACATCTTTCGCGCGATCGTCGCCGTCGGCAACGACGTCGTGCGGCGCGGCGCGCGCCAGTGCGGCTCGATACTCATCGAGCGCATGACCATCGCTGGCGACTAAGTCCGCGGCGCAGCCTTAGTCGCCAGCGTTCCAAGTTCCAAGTTCAAAGTTCAAATCGGGGAACTTCGTATTCGTGATTCGTCCAATTGTGC
>JAQBFV010000186.1:0-3234 GCA_032123035.1 Betaproteobacteria bacterium
CTTGCGCCCATTGTCCAATATTCCCCACTGCTGCCTCCCGTAGGAGTCTGGGCCGTGTCTCAGTCCCAGTGTGGCTGGTTGTCCTCTCAGACCAGCTACAGATCGAAGGCTTGGTAGGCCTTTACCCCACCAACTACCTAATCTGACATCGGCCGCTCCAATAGCGCGAGGCCTTGCGGTCCCCCGCTTTCATCCGTAGATCGTATGCGGTATTAGTCAATCTTTCGACTGGTTATCCCCCACTACTGGACACGTTCCGATGTATTACTCACCCGTTCGCCGCTCGCCGCCAGGGTTGCCCCCGCGCTGCCGCTCGACTTGCATGTGTAAAGCATGCCGCCAGCGTTCAATCTGAGCCAGGATCAAACTCTTCAGTTTAATCACTGCAAAGTATTAACTCGCTTGACGTTTGTTTCGTCGTGCGAGCACTTGTTGCTTGAGATACCACGTACGCAAAACCGCACGCGGACCCTCGTGAACCAAGCGCCCACACCTATCGGCTGTAAATTGTTAAAGAGCGTTTCCAGGTCGCCGTCGCCACGTTTCCGCAACGGCTTCAACCCAGGGGAGTTGAGGGAACGCGTCCACTCATCTCCGGAATTTGGTAGCGGGGATAGGATTTGAACCTATGACCTTCGGGTTATGAGCCCGACGAGCTGCCAGACTGCTCCACCCCGCGCCAGTACGACCAGAGAGTATAGCGGTTTGCCCCCAACACAGTCAAACGTTTGAGAATGATGTGGGAACCACGCCGCCCCAAGTGGGCCTCCATCTGACTGCTCAGGAGTCAAACCGAGCTCAGCGGAACTGTTTTCACTGCCCGCCGGCGCCTGAAAAACCCGATTGCCCGCTCCATGCTCACATAGAAGGTGGGGGTTACGTAAAGCGTTAGCAACTGGGAGAACAACAGCCCACCCACCACCGCAACGCCAAGGGGCCTTCTTGCCTCGGCGCCCGCTCCGAAACCGAGTGCAATGGGCAAGGTCGCGAAAATGGCTGCCATCGTGGTCATCATGATCGGCCGGAAACGGATAAGGCAGGCCTCAACGATCGCCTCCTGCGGCGCAAGCCCCTTCTCGCGCTGCAACTGCAACGCGAAGTCCACCATCATGATCCCGTTCTTCTTCACCAATCCCACCAGAAGGATGATTCCCACGAAGCTGAATATATTGAGTTCCATTCCGAACACGATGAGCGTAAGCAGCGCGCCGAATCCCGCGAGCGGCAGGGCGGTCAGGATCGTTATCGGATGCCCGTAGTGCTCGTACAGGATCGCCAGGATCATGTATACGACGAGGATCGTGATGGCGAGGAGCAGTGGAAGCGTTCTGAATGCGTCCTGGAATTCGCGGGCGCTACCGGCAAAGGTGCTCGCTACGCCGATCGGCAGCACTTCACGCGCGATTTCCTGTACCGATCCGATCGCGTCGCCGACGGACGCTCCCGGCGCAAGGTTGAAGGAGATGGTGGCCGCCGGCAACTGACCCCAATGCTGGACCGATATCGGTCCGACGCCGCTCTTGATCTCAGCTACGTTGTGAATGGGCACCATCGAACCGTTTGCGCTCTGGACATGCAATGACTTGAGCACGTTGATGTCCGCTTGAAACCTCCGGTCGAATTCCAGACGTACGTCGTACTGGTCCGCCGCACCGTAGATGCTCGAAATCTGCCTTCCACCGTACGCGTTGTATAGTGTTGCTTCGATCTGCTGGGGCGTGACGCCAAGCGCGGCGGCACGATCGCGGAGAACGTTGACCTGGATTTCGGGATTTCGCAGCTCGAGATTGGTATTGACGTCCTGAAGGAGCGGAAAATCCCGCAGTCGAGCCTCCAGGTCTTCCGTCGCCTTGTATAGGGGCCCCAGGTCGGTGCCGGTCATGACCAGCTGATAATCTCCGGACGTGCTGAGACCTCCCAAGCGAATGGAAGGCGGGTTCTGAAGAAAAACGCGCAGGCCCTGAACACGCCTGGTCTCACGCCGCAGTTCCTGAATGACGCCATCGGCATCCACGTCGCGCTCTTCGCGCGGTTTCAACCGGATGATCAGGCGCCCGATGTTGTCGCCGAAGATACCTCCGAAGCCCTGTCCCGCGGTGGACATCACGGCTTCGACGTTTGGATTGGCTTGCATGATTGCCGCGACCGCCTGCTGGCGCTTGACGAGCTCATCGAACGTGACGCCCTCCGGCGCGCGGGTATTTGCAAAGACAACTCCCGTATCCTGGCGCGGGATGAACCCTTTCGGGACCCACGCGTAAAGCACGAACGTCAACGCGAGAATCGTCGCCGAGCCCGCGAGCATCAACCCGCGGTGGTGCATTGTCCAGCGCAGGCTGGCGCCATAAGCCTCCCGCGCCCCATTGAAAAAGCGCTCAAGCGCCAGATACACCCGTCCGTGTTCGTGCGTATGCTGGACGAAAAGGCTGCAAAGCATCGGAGTCAGTGTCAGAGACACCGCACCCGACGTGAGTACGGCCACGCCAACTGTCACCGCGAACTCCCTGAACAGGCGGCCAAGCATGCCCTCCATGAACAGGATCGGCAGGAAAACGACAGCCAGCGAAATCGTCATCGACAACACGGTGAATCCGATTTCCTGGGCGCCTTCGAGCGCGGCGCGCATCTTGTCTTTGCCCATCTCCAGATGTCGGCTGATGTTCTCCAGCACCACAATCGCGTCATCGACGACGAACCCGACGGCCAGAATGATGGCCATCAGCGAAAGGTTGTTAAGGCTGTAGCCCAGGATATGCATGATCCCGAACGTGCCCAGTACGGACGTCGGCAGGATCAGCGCCGTAATGAGGGTTGATCTCAGGTTGCGCAGGAACACCAGGATCACCAGTACGACGAGAAAAATGGCGAGAACCAGCGTCACGTTGACCTCGTGAATCGAATCCCTGATGAACTCGGACCGATCATTCAGGACCGCGACCGTCACTCCGGGGGGCGCCTGGCGTTCTATTTCTGGCAGGAGCGCACGAATTCGCCGCACAGTTTCCACGGTGTTGGAGCCCGGTTGTCGAAAGACACCGAGCAGGATTGCCTGGTTGCCGTCGAGCCAGCTCCTGACCTTCTCGTTTTCGGTGCTGTCGACCGCCCGGCCGATATCTGAAAAACGCACCGGCTGGCCATCGTGGTAGGCAATGATCAGAGAATTGAAATCCACTGCGCGAGCCAGCTTGCCCGTGGACTTGACCGTATAGGTGCGCGCCTTTCCCTGCAATGCGC
>JAQBFV010000187.1:0-12096 GCA_032123035.1 Betaproteobacteria bacterium
GTTTGCGGATGCGCGCCATCGCCACCGCCAGCGGTATGCCGACAATGATCGCGAAGAACAAGCCGTAGAACATCACCTCCAGGCTTTGCCCGAGATAATAGGGCAGTTCGCCGGAGGCGGTCAGATTGAAAAAGGCGACGGCGATCTTCGAGGGGTACGAGAAAAAGATCGGACTGACGAAAGGTCCGGTAATTTCCCAGACGATCAGAATGAGCGCGACGAAGCCGTAGCGATAGACTGCGGCGCGCTCCCAAAACGGCGTCGCCGTCGTAGCCGCGTTCTTGGCGCCGCCTGCGACGGCGCCGCCATGAACATTCTTGATGACGCTCATAGCAATTCGTCCTTGTGTCGCAGCGACGGCCGCTCAGACAGGGTTGGCAGGGAGTGCGGACGCCGCCGTCATTCGGCGGCGCCCGATTAGCGTTGGCGTCAGAAGACGGCGGTCGGGCAGACCGGCCCTTTCCATTCGCCGAGGTCCTTGATCGCCTTTTGCGCGAAAGTCTTGTCGACGATCTGGTCGTAGGTCGGGGTCTTGCCCTTTTTGATGTTGCCGACCTTGGTCATCAGTTTGGCGGTGAAGTTGGCGCGCTCCGGCGAGAGCCCTGTGTTGGCGTCCCAGATGCAGCTCTTCACCAGGAAGTCGTAGGTCTCCGATACGATCTTTTCCGGATAACCGGTGTGCTTGACCATGATCGGCAGCACCTTGGCCTTGTCGGTATACATGATCCGGGTCGCTTCGATTACGGATATGACGAAAGCTTGCAGCGCGGCCGGCTTGGCTTTGATGGTGTCTTCCTTCACCGCGTAGTACGTGTACATCTGCTTCGGCTGCAGCTCCCACATGCGGGCAATGGCGTGCAGGCTCGGCACCTTCTCCTTGGCCAGCATCTCCTGCTCGACGTGCAGGATGGCGGTGTCAATCTGGTTGGCCACAAGCGCCGGCACGTCCTCGGTCGCAATGCTGACGAAGTTGACGTCCTTGGGGTTGATCTTGGCTTTGCGCAGCACGGTCTTGCTCAGGATGTGGGCAAAGCCGCCGGGCTGCTGAATGCCGATGCGCTTGCCCTTGAGGTCGGCCATGGTCTTGATGTCCCCGCGCACCACCATCGACGCTTCGAATTTGTACAGGGTCCCCAGGATGCCCTTGACCTTCGAGCCTTTGGAGATCGCGATCGAGGTGATCGTGCCGGGCGCCTGAGCAATATCGAGATTTCCGGACAGCATGGCGCGGAACACCTTGACGCCGCCGGCGAGTGCAACGGTCTTCACGGAGACACCGTGCTTCTTGAAGAGCCCAAGGTCCTGGGCAATCAGCACCGGCATATGAACAACGTTGGGCGGGCTCGTCGGCATGCCGACGACCAGATCTTCCGCATTGGCCACTGCCGGTAGCGCAAGCGCCGCGCCGGCCAGCAAGGCAGTCATTGCATTAAGTTTCCGCATTTTGATCCTCCCAGTTCGTTACGTGAATCAGCCCAAAGCGTGCCGCCGTGTCGAACAAACCAACGGGCTCTCCCGCTGGAAGCTGAATCCTACCCGATCAGTTCCAATCATCGCAACGGCCGCTTGTAATCCCCTCGCAGATTACGTATTCGCTATGGCTGTGCCGTCGACCGCGACAAACCACAGAACCACTCAAGGGCATGTCAGTAAGCTTCTACCCGGTGCGACGTCCGGCTTGTGTCCGTATTGCGCCGAAGACGGAAGTTGACAGCCACCAACGGTCGACCTAGATGAATCATGGTGACCCTACCGTTCGAGATGGAATTCGGCTTCGCGCGCTTCCCGAAGCAGCGTGCCCCAGACCTGTTCGCGCAATTCGGCAAAGCGTGGTAGGCGCAGCGTATCGCGCGTGCGCGGTTCCGGCAGATCGATGTTGATAATCTGGTGGATGCTCGATGGCCTGCCCTTGAGCACGATTACCCGGTGACCGAGCAGCACGGCTTCCTCGATCGAATGAGTGACGAAGATCATGGCGGTCGGGCGTTCCTGCCAGATACGCAGCAGTTCAAATTGCAGAATCTCGCGTGTCTGCGCGTCGACCGCCGCGAACGGCTCGTCCATCAACAGCACATTCGGCTCGACCGCGAGCGCGCGAGCGAGACCGCAGCGCTGCTGCATGCCGCCGGACATCTGGTAGGGAAACGCTTTTTCGAAACCACCGAGCCCTACCATCTTGAGGATTTCCGGCACCTTGCGCTCGATTTCCGCCTTGGAGGTGCCGGCCATGCGCAGCCCGTAGGCGATGTTTTCGAACACCGTCTTCCAAGGGAACAGGCCGAAATGCTGGAACACCATTGCGACGCCGGCGATTGGCTCGATAACAAGCTGGTCGCCAACCAGAACCTCGCCCGCATCGTGCGGCAGAAGGCCGTCGATGCAGCGCAACAGCGTGGTCTTGCCGCAGCCGGAGGGGCCGACGATGGCGACAACCTCGCGCGCGCCGACATCGAAGTCGATATTACGGAACACCTCGAGCGAGCCGAAATGCTTGCCGAGGCCGCGGACACGAATGCGCGGTGCGGCGGCGTGTGCGGCGCTGGTCGTTGTTGAGGCCGTCGTCTGCTGATTTGTCACTCTGCTGCCTATTTTGTGGAATTAGCGTTAGTCTGGTCGCTCGTCTTATCACTATTCTTATCGATTATTTCGGCCCAGAAATGGATCGCATACATCTACTGCACAGGGGCCACGGCGACCTCGCCACGCGTCCCCCGATAGCCCCCAACTCCTTATCAAGTTAAGCGTTTTCCTGGCTTGCGGCAATCGCGCAAAAAGATAGGAAAATCAATCCGGCTCGTTTGACGTCTTTGCCCGATGGCAGCGCTTTCGCGCCGCTTCGGATCGCGGAGAGGCCCTGAATGCGGGGATTTTGCGCGTGAAACCGCCGGATCTGCAATGCCGGTTGCCTCACACGGGCAGGATCGGGCCCGGCGCAATGCCACCGCAGGGCGCGCGGATCGCGCTCGGCGGGCTCGAACCGGTTCCGGGGTTCTTATTATGGCTCCCTTCGCGCCCTCCGCGGCCTTGGCGTTGAGGCTGTAATAAATAGGGTCAGTGTCAAATTACCATCAGGCGAAACCGAAATGTGACACTGACCCTATTTATTCTTCTAGAATACATCGTGCCTAGAGCGCCGAAGGATTTCACACTGAGAAAGGAGACCCCAATGGGTAATCGTGACAGACAACGCAGGGAACCGAAAAAACCAAAGCAGCCGAAGAAGCCTCGTCCGGCAGTTCGTGCATAGAGATTCCACGGCTTCCATTATGGTTCCCTTCGCGGCCTTGGCGGTAAGGCTTTTCTCTTCCTCCGCGGCCTTGGCGGTGAGGCTTTCTTTGTAAAGTTTTCCTTTGTGTCCTTTGTGTCTAAGCTTTACGTTCGAAGCGCCAGCTTCCGTCACTAATCGAACGCATACGCATCCATGCTAATGACACCAGACGCGATGCTCGAGTGCAGGCGCTGCGTGGCGCCCCCGGGATCGCCGGCACCAAGGGCAACGAACAGAGGAATGAGGTGCTCGTCGGTCGGGTGGTTGCGCACCGCGTACGGCGCTTTCTCGCGATAGGCGACCAGGTCCTCCATGCGCCGTGCCGAAAGGGCGTCGGCAAGCCATTCGTTGAACGCCACTGTCCACGGCTGCGGCACGGGATTTCCGCGCTGGTAGCTCAGCTCCCGCAGGTTGTGGGTGGCGCCGCCCGACGTGAATATCAGAACGCCTTCATCGCGCAGCGGCCGCAGTGCCTCGCCCAGGCGCACGTGGTGCCCGGTCCCCTCGCTCCATTGGATCGATAGCTGCGTGACCGGGACGTTCGCTTCAGGGTACATGTGGAAGAGCGGCGTCCAGGCGCCATGGTCGAGGCCGCGTCCCGGATCAATGTCCGTCTCCATCCCGTTCGCCGCGAGCAATCCGGCGACGCGCCGCGCGAGTTGCGGCGCACCGGGCGCTGGGTAGCGCAATTGGTAGAGCTCGCGGGGAAAGCCATAGAAGTCGTAAATGGTCTCCGGTTTTTCAGCAGCGCTCACGGCAGGGCGCGCCGTATCCCAGTGGGCCGACACGATGAGAATCGCCTCGGGTCGACCAAGAGTGCCGCCCAGCCCCTTGAGAAAATCAACAGCCGGGCTCTGCTCGAGCGGCAGCGTGGGCGAGCCATGCGAAACAAAGATCGCCGGCAGTCGTTTCGTTGTCATGCAAAACCCCAATCGGTCACAGAGAACACTGAGAGCACAGAATTGAACCACGGAGACACGGAGAGATTCGTCGTGCGGACAGGTTCTTGATTCAAAGCCCCTAACAGATTGACCGGCCCGGCATTACTCCCCTCCTTTTCAAGGAGAGGTGGATGCGAAGCAGACGGGGTGGTTGCTTCGGCCGTCGTTACTCCCACCACCCCGCCCGCTGGCGCGGGCACCCCTCCTCGGGCAGGAGGGGAGTTAACTTTGTCCGGCGCTCTTAGTTTCTCTCCGTTTCTCCGCGGTTCAGGAATTTATGTTGTTGGTTCTCTCGGCGGACTCGGCGGTTCCAGTTCTGCTCTGTGTTCTCTGTGGCTAATGCTTTTGAGCAGTACGAACGGGGTCGAACCTGCGCGCCCGGTCGTGCGGCGCCATGAAGTCCAGCTCCGGCCCCGCCGGCACGATGCCGGTCGGGTTGAGATGCAAATGGCTCGCGTAGTAATGGCGCTTGATGTGGTCCATGTCTACCGTGGCGGCAACCCCGGGCACCTGGTAGAGATCGCGCAGATAGTTCGAGAGATTGGGGTAATCCACAATGCGCCGCAGATTGCACTTGAAGTGGCCGTGGTACACGGCATCAAAGCGCACCAGCGTCGGGAAGAGACGCCAGTCCGCCTCGGTGATCCGGTCGCCCGCGACGTAACGCGAGCGCGCAAGGCGAGACTCGAGTTGATCGAGCGCGCCGAAAAGCGCGTTGAACGCGCGCTCGTAGGCCTCCTGCGTCGTCGCGAAGCCTGCCCGGTACACACCGTTGTTCACGTTCGCGTACACGAGCTCGTTCACGGCGTCGATCTCCGTGCGCAGCGCCTGGGGATAGTAGTCCTCGTGCGAGCCGGCAAAGGCCTCGAACTCGCCTCCCAGCATCCGGATGATCTCGGACGACTCGTTGTTCACGATCGCGCCGGTCGCCTTGTCCCACAGCGCCGGCACGGTCACGCGGCCGCTGTAATTCGGATCGACCCGGGTGTAGACCTCGCGCAGATAGCGCGCGCCGTTGACGGTGTCGGGTACGCAGCCCGGTCCGTCGGTAAATTCCCAGCCGTCCTCGAGCATCAGGGGGCCGACGATGGAGACCGAGATGATGTTCTCCAGCCCCTTCAGCTCGCGATAGATGAGCGCGCGGTGCGCCCAGGGGCAGGCAAGCGACGCGTAAAGATGGTAGCGGCCGGGCTCGGCCCGGTAGCCGCTCGAACCGTCCGCCGTTACGCGGGCGCGAAACTGGCTGTCCCTGCGCACGTATTCCCCGCGCGCGTCGTGCCGCCCCGACCAGCCCTTATGCCACACGCCCTGCTCTAAATAACCCATCGCTTCGCGCCTTCCTCGCTACGACCAATCAGCCACAGAGATAAGAGCCGTGACCGGTGACCAGTGACCGATAGCTGGACCTGGTCGGCATTTCCAAAATGATTCGTAATCCTTCGCGTCCTCCGCGGTGAAGCTTTTCTCTTCCTTCGCGGCCTTAGCGACCTTGGCGGTGAGGCTTTTTCTTCCTTTGTGTCCTTTGTGTCCTTTGTGTCTTCGCTTTATCTGCGTTCGGCGCGACTTACGCAAGGTCGAAGAGCAGCACCTCGGCGTCGCGCGCGTCCTTCAGCTCTATCGACGCCTCGTCCTCGATCTTGACCCCGTCGCCGCCCTCGAGCGGCGTGCCGTTCACTGACACGACGCCGCGCGCGACGTGAACGTAGGCGCGGCGGCCGGGCGCGAGCGCGTGGATGACGGGCTCAGCGTCATCGAGCAGCATGGCGTAAACGCAGGCGTCCTGGTGAATCGTGACCGAGCCGTCACGGCCATCGGGGGAAGCGATCAGGCGCAGCTGTCCGCGCTTCTCGGCTGCGCCAAATTGCTTTTCCTCGTAGCTCGGCGCGACGCCGGTGAGCTTGGGCTCGATCCAGATCTGGAGAAGATGAACGCGCTCATCGCGCGATGGGTTGAACTCGCTGTGGCGCACGCCCGTCCCCGCGCTCATGCGCTGCACGTCGCCCGGCCGGATAATCGAGCCGTTGCCCATGTTGTCCTTGTGCTCGAGCGCGCCCTCCAGCACGTAGGTGATGATCTCCATGTCGCGGTGGCCGTGCGTGCCGAAGCCCTGCCCCGGCTCCACAGTGTCATCATTGATGACACGCAATGGCCCGAACCCCATCTCGCGCGAGTCGTGGTAGTCCGCGAACGAGAACGTGTGCCACGTGTCGAGCCAGCCGTGATTGGCGTGGCCTCGCTCATTCGCTTTTCTCAGCTTAATCATTCCTGCTCCGCCGTTAATGATTCCGCCTTCCGCCTTCCGCCATCCGCCGTCAGTCCCGGCTCACGGGCACGCCGGCGGGCGGGACTGCAGCGCCGCCGGCGCCCTCCTCGACGATGCGTTCGCGCTCGCCCGCGATAAAGGTGTAGGCGACGGGTATGACGAATAGCGTAAAGAGGGTGCCGATCGAGAGGCCGCCCACGACCACCCAGCCGATCGCCGAGCGTGACTCCGCGCCCGCCCCCGTCGCGATCGCGAGCGGCACCGCGCCGAGCACCGTCGCCGAGCTCGTCATCAGGATCGGCCGGAGCCGCAAGGCAGACGCCTCCATCAACGCTTCCAGCTTCTCCTGGCCGCGATCGCGTAACTGATTCGTAAAATCCACGATCAGGATGCCATTCTTGGTAATGAGGCCGATCAGCATCACGAGCCCGATCTGGCTGTAGACGTTGAGCGACACCCCAGTCAGCGTCATCGTGGCAAGCGCGCCCGTGACCGCGAGCGGCACGGTTAGCATGATGACGAGTGGCCCGCGGAAGCTCTCGAACTGCGCCGCGAGCACGAGATAGATGAAAATCAGCGCCAGCGCAAACACCACCCACAGTTCCTGCCCGGACTCGCGGAATTCCAGCGACTGGCCATTGAGGGCCGTCCGGAACTGCAGTGGCAGGACCTCCGCCGCTGCTTTCTCGAGGAAATCCAGTGCCTCCTCCAGCGAATAGGGGGCCTGCACGCTAGCTGAGATGACCGCAGCGCGCAGCCGATTGAAGTGATTGAGCTCCTTGGGAGCGACCGTCTCCCGGACCGTCACCAGGTTCGCAAGCTGGTTGAGGCGTCCATCATTGCCGCGAACGTAAATAGAAGTAAGGTCATTCGGCTGGCGTCGGTCCTTGTCCTCCAGTTTCACGATCACATCGTATTGCTTGCCCGCGCGCTTGAAGCGCGTGACCTGCCGGCCACCCAGTAACGTCTCCAGCGTGCGCCCGATATTCTCGACCTGAACGCCGACCGCGGCCGCCTTGTCGCGGTTGATGTCGACCGAGAGCTGCGGCTTGTTGAGCTTGAGATCGGAGTCGACGTTCGCCATCCCCGGGAATGCGCGGGCTTTCTGCATCAGCGCGTTTACCACCCGATCGAGCTCGTCATATGACGTGCCCTGCACCACGAACTGCACCGGCGGATCGCGAAAACTCTGGCCGAGCGAAGGCGGGCTGATCGGGAACGCCATCACGCCGGGCATCGTCGCGAACATCTTCGACGCGAGTGACGCGGTGATCTCCTGCGTGGAGCGGCTGCGCTCGCTCCAATCCTTGAGGCGCACGAAGGACAGCGCAAAGTTGACCGGATTGGGACGCTCGAGGCCGGGCGCGACGACAACGAAATACGACGTGATCTCCGGCACCTGGCTGTAGATCTCCTCCCAGATCTTCGCGTAGCCATCGGTGTAGTCCAGGGTCGCTCCTTCCGGCGCGACCATCACGCCGATGAAGAACCCGCGGTCCTCGAGAGGCGAAAGCTCGGACTTAAGCCCCTTGAACAGCACGCCGCCCCCGATCGCTACCGCGACAAATGCGGTAACGATCACGAGGCGGTGTCCAAGGCTCCACGAGAGCGCGCGGCGGTACCCCGACGACAGCCCGCTGAAAAAGCCCTCCAGTGCGTTGTACACCCGCCCGTGCGATGGCGCACGGCGCAGGAGCTTCGAGCACATCATGGGCGTGAGCGTCAATGCGACGAATCCCGATACTACGACGGCCGACGCTACCGTCAGCGCGAACTCCGTAAGCAGCTTTCCGGTGTTGCCGGTCGAGAATGCAAGCGGCGCGAATACGGCTGCCAGCGTGACAGTCATCGCCACGACGGCGAAAGAGATCTCGCGCGCGCCGCGGAAGGCGGCCTGCAATGGCTTCATGCCCTCCTCGATGTGGCGGTGGATGTTCTCAAGGACCACAATGGCGTCGTCCACGACGAGCCCGATCGAGAGCACGATGCCGAGCAGAGTCAACACATTGATCGTGAACCCCATCAACCAGATCAGGAAGAACGCCCCGATCAGCGATACGGGGATGGTCACGAACGGAATCAGCGTTGCGCGCGCAGAGCGCAGGAAGAAGAAGATAACCAGCACCACCAGCGCGAGCGCCTCGGCCATCACGGTGTAGACCGACTCGATGGACCGCTGAATGAAGACGGACACGTCGAACGCCACTCCGATGTCCATGCCTGGCGGCAACGACTCCCGGATCTTCGGCAGCTCGTTCTTGACTGCCTGCGCGACGGCTAGAGTGTTCGCCGTGGACTGCTTGACGACGCCGAGACCGACCGCGGGCTTCCCGTCGACGCGCACAACCATGCGCTCGTCTTGGGGTCCCAGCTCCGCGCGCCCGACATCCTTCAGGCGCACGGGGTAGCCCTTTATCTCGCGAATGATGATCGCATCGAACTGCTCGGGCGTGCGCAGATCGCTCTCCGAGAGCACCGTGAATTCGCGGTTGCGGCTCTCGATACGGCCGGCAGGCACCTCCACGTTCTGGCGCCGCAGCGCATCCTCCACATCCTGGGGTGTCAGCGCGTACGCTGCCAGCCGCTCGCGGTCGAGCCAGATGCGCATCGCGTAGCGACGCTCGCCGCCGATGATCACGCTCGCGACGCCGGTCAGTGTTTTCAGGCGATCGGCAACGTAGCGGTCCGCATAGTCCGAAATTTCCAGCGCGCTGGCCCGGTCCGAAAAAAACCGCAGCCACATGATTGCCTGGGCATCCGCCTCGACCTTTGCGATAACCGGCTCCTCGACTTCATCCGGCAGCCTTCCGCGCGCGCGGGAGACGCGGTCTCGCACGTCATTCGCGGCAGCGTCCGGATCGCGGTCGGAGACGAACCGGACCGTGACCTGGCTCACCTCCTCGCGGCTCACCGATTTCAGCGTCTTCACGCCCTCGATGCCGGAGATGCTGTCCTCGAGCGGCTGCGTCACCTGGCTTTCGATCACCTGCGGGCTCGCGCCCTTGTACACGGTGCGCACCGACACCACTGGTGAGTCGATCTTCGGATACTCGCGCACCGTGAGGCGCAGGAACGAGATCACGCCCACCAGCACGATGAGCAGGCTCATCACCGTGGCGAGAACCGGACGTTTAATACAGAGTTCAGGTAAGAACACTTAACCGCCGAGACAAGGAAAAACCAAAATCAAACCCTATTTGAACCACCAAGCCGCCAAGAGAAACAAATGCAGACTAACGACAGAAACCTATTCTGAACCGCCGAGACGCCGAGAGAAACAAATTCAGGTTGACGACAGAAACCCATTTTTTAAACCGCCATGCCACCAAGGCTGCCAAGAAGAACAAAACTCCATTCACAATTCACGATTCACGATTCACGATTCACGATTCACGATTCACGATTCAAGAAATTTCGGGAACTGCCGAACCGCCGAGAGCAGCCAAGACACAACCGAAAACAAGAATTGATTTAACATTGGTTCAATCTCTACTGCGCCCCTCTCGGCGTCCCGGCGGTTCAGTCTTGATTTCGTTTCTCTCCGCGCCTCCGCGGTTCAATCTCTGCTTTTCGTCTCGCTTGGCGCCCTTGGCGTCTTGGCGGTTCAATTTATGCTCTGGCCCTTGCTCGCGTCCTGGCGCCTCTGCGGTGAAGGTTTTATGGGTTTGTCCGCGAGCACCTTGACCGGCGTGCCGGGGCGGAGCTTCAGCTGCCCGTCGATCACGATCTGCTCACCGGCCGTGAGGCCCTTCGTGATCTCCACCTGGCCGGGCCGGCGCAGGCCGAGCTCGACCTTGGACAGCACCGCTTTGCCGTCGACGATACGGAACACGAAGTTGTTGTTGCCGCGAGGAACGAGCGCCTGCTCGGGTACCAGCAGCGCGTTCTCGCGCGTGCCCAGCACCAGCGATACGCGCGCGAACATCCCGGGCTTCAGTCGCACATCGGGATTGGGAACATGGGCTCGCAGCAGGACCGTGCGTGTCTGCTCGTCCACTGACGGCTCGATCGCGTAAATGGCGCCGCGAAATGTTTCTCCTG
The DNA here is from genome assembly GCA_032123035.1 of Betaproteobacteria bacterium. GTDB lineage: Bacteria > Pseudomonadota > Gammaproteobacteria > Burkholderiales > SG8-41 > SG8-41. The sequence goes on from JAQBFV010000187.1 coordinate 10,514, forward strand.
AAAAGGCGTCAACGCGAATCTGGAGGCGTTGATCCGTACGGACCCGCCCCAGATAGAGCTCGGGGACGCGGAAGTCGAGCTTGAGCGTGCCGATGCCCTCGAGCCGCGCGATGTCCTGGCCCGCCTTGACGTACGCACCGGGGCTCACCTGGCGCAGGCCCGCCACACCGTCGAACGGCGCCAGGATCGTCATCTTCTCCAGCCGCGACTTCACTTCGGCTCGTCGCGCCACCGACTGGTTCAGCGTCTCACGCGCGACGTCCAGCGCCTCCGCGCTGATAAAGCTCTTTTCCTTCATTTCTTCTGCGCGCTTGAGCCGGCTGCGGTTCAGCTTGGCTTCCGCGCTGATTGCGGCAAGCTGCGCCTCGGTCTCCGATGCGTCGAGCGATACGAGCTTCACCCCCCGCTTCACCAGCTGGCCTTCGGCGAAGTGTATTTGCGCGATGCGCCCATCGCGCTCGGGACGGATCATCACGGATTCGTTCGCAAGCAGCGTGCCAATAGCGCTCACTTCTTCGACGATCGTGCCCGTGCGCACGATCCCCGCCTTTACAGGCAGGCCCATCGGCCCGCCCTTGCCAGGCGCCACCATTTTCGGGGCAGAGGATGGCACAGTCGCGCGCTTCCAGTAGAAGCCGCCCGCCACGAGCACAGCGACAGCAACGAGGAATAGAACTAGCCGTTTCATAAGCCCGCCAATGGGTGCTAAGGCACGGAAAGGATGAGAATTTTACCCTCTCTCAGACAGCACTGTCAGGAAAAGATTCGCCAGCGGCCGTGGTTCGCGGCTCGCCTGCTGCCTACGAACCACGAATGTTGAATGATGAATCGATATCGATGAGTGAGGCGTGAGGAGCGAGAGGTGGTGATGTAACTCAGAAGGCAGAAAGGTTCTTGAATTCTATCGGCGTTAATCGGCGTCCATCGGCGGCTAATTACCGGTTCGTGACATTTCGATTCACCGGTCACTGTTTGCCAACAGTGGCCTGCTGCTCGGCGACTTCCTTGTGGATTTGCGCCATGTCGAGCACGCGGGCCTGCTGGATGACGCTCTCCAAACCCTCGGCCGGGATCGCGCCCGCCTGCGCGAACAGGACGACGTTCTCCCGCAGCAGCATGACGTACGGAATCGAGCGGATGCTGAATGACGCGGCGAGTTCCTGCTGTAGATCGGCATCGACCTTGCCGAATATCACGTCATTGTGCTTTTCCGATGCGGCCTCGAACACGGGCGCGAAACCTTTGCACGGCCCGCACCACTCGGCCCAGAAGTCCACGATCACCATTTGATTCTTGGTAACCGTCTCCTCGAAATTTTCTTTTGTCAGCTCTATGGTCGCCATTCCATTTTTTTCCTCGAGGTCGTCATGCGATCTTAGGGCGGGCTCCGCGCGAATATGGTGATGAGTACTGGTGATGAATGATGGTGATGAGTGATGGTGATGAAAAAACGCTCTTGCGGCGGTTCTCATCACCATTTCGCATCACCACTTCTCATCACCATCACTCATCACCATCTCTCATCACCATCTCTCATCACCATCTCTCATCACCATCTCTCATCACCATCTCTCATCACCAGT
>JAQBFV010000188.1:0-36528 GCA_032123035.1 Betaproteobacteria bacterium
CGCGCCCATCGTCTTGCACAACTGACGGAACGGCCGGTCGGTGACGCCGGCCATCGGAGCAACGATCAGGTTGTTCTTGAGTTCGTACGGACCAATGCGCATCGGTCGCGCTTCTTTTTTTGAGGAAAGGGCGACATTGTAATCTTTGTGTTTGCTCAATAAAAGCAAATCCGACTGCTTTCTTGACTCGTGTCGCTTCTTTTCGACATGCGCGCCGCGCATTGCACGCTGCGCGATCAAACCGCGTGTTGAAGTAAGCACTTATCAAAAAAAACTCGAGCAGTGCTTGCGCGAAGACGCGTAACTGCCCATAAGCAAGGGTACGATCACATCCGCCCGCGTCGAGTGAGTCCTGCCTAGCCCCGCGCGCCGAAGGTCATCCGCCGCACCACGAAGTTCTTCGCAGGCGGCACGACACCGAGCAAGGCGAGCCCGAGCCCGCGCGCGAGCTTCAACGGCCCGATATCGTTGGAGAAAAGCCGCACCAGGATATCGGTGAACCAGACGCCGCCCCCGCGGTCGAGTCGCCGCCGCGCCGCGTAGGCGGCAAGCATCGGGGGTGCGCCGATTTCCTCGCGTGCCGCGGCATTGATGGTACTGGCAAGCTCCCAGGCATCGCGCAGGCCGAGATTGAATCCCTGACCAGCCACTGGATGCAGCGTTTGCGCAGCGTTACCGAGCGCCAATGCGCGCGACACAGGCAGGCTCGCGGCTGTTTTCAGCGTTAGCGGGTAGGAAGCGCGTGGGCTGGTTGCTTCGAAGGCCCCAAGGCGCTGCCCGAAGGCGCGCTGCAGGTTCTGCAAAAATTCGTTTTCCGGCATCATGCACAATTGTTGTGCGCGCGCCGGAGCGGTCGACCACACCAATGCCAGGCGCTCGCCCGAAGGCAGCAGAGCGAGTGGGCCTTCCGGCGTAAAGCGCTCATAGGCAACGTTTCTGTGCGGACGCGCGCTGGCCACCTGCGCCGTGACGGCGACCTGGTGATAGCCGCGAGTGCGGGCCTGCGTGACGCCTGCCAAAGCGCCGCCATCGGCCACCGCGACGAGTCGTGCCGTCGCTCGGGAGGCCGTTGTCCCCAGCTGATAGTCCACACACGCCGCGTCTGGCCTGGCACCGAGAGTAAGCACTGACGCACCGCTAAAGTAGTCGCACACGCCGGGCAGCAGCTTTGACAGCTGCCCGGCGAGCCGGCTGTAATCGACCACGTAACCCAGCGCCGGCAGGCCCGCTTCCTGGGCATCGAGTTCCACCTGGCCGAACCCGCCGCGCTGCGAAATATGTATCCGCGCGATGGGCGTCGCGGGCTGCAGCGCTTCCCAGACACCTAAACGCTCCAATATCAATCTGCTCCCGTGCGAGAGCGCTATCGGACGCGGATCCGACGGCATCGCCCCCTCGGCACGTGCCTCAAGCAACGCCACCGAGCAGCCGCCGCGCAAGGCGAGCGCCAGCGCCGCCCCGACCGGGCCGCCGCCAGCAATCAGTACGTCGTAGTCAGGCATTTCCGCCGCCGACGAGGGCTTCGATGTCCGGAATGCTCTTGGGCGCATCCCGGGTCAGCACCTCCGCGCCCGCGTCGGTTACCAGAACATCGTCCTCGATGCGCACGCCAATGCCGGCGAAGCGCGCGGGAACGTCCTCGCCGCCACGGATGTAACAGCCAGGCTCGACCGTCAGCACCATGCCCGGCACCAGCGCGCGCCACTCGCCGCCGCGTTTGTAATCGCCCGCATCGTGCACGTCGAGGCCGAGCCAGTGACCGGTGCGGTGCATGTAGAACTTGCGATACGTCTCGGTTTCGATGGCCTGTTCCAGGCCCTCCTTGATGAGCTTGAGATCGATCAGTCCCTGCGCGAGCACCTTCACGGCCGCCCGGTGCGGAGCGTCCCAAAGGTTGCCCGGCTTTACTTCAGCAATTGCAGCGGCCTGCGCCGCAAGTACAAGCTGGTAGATTTCACGCTGCGCGGGGCTGAACCTGCCGTTCACTGGAAACGTCCGCGTCAGGTCCGCGGCATATCCATCGAGCTCGCAACCGGCGTCGATCAGCAACAGCTCCCCGTCCTTGAGCACGCCGTCGTTTTGCACGTAATGCAATACACAGGCGCGCTCGCCACCCGCCACGATCGGCGCGTAGGCTGGCGCCTGGGAACCGTGAAGCCGGAATTCATGCAGCAGCTCGGCCTCAATCTGATGCTCGAAACGCCCCGGCCGCGTCGCGCGCATCGCGCGCCGGTGCGCCCCAGCCGTGATGGTCGCAGCGCGTCGCATTACCGCGATCTCTTCCGGTCCCTTGATGAGACGCATCTCGTCAAGCGCGGCGTACACGTCCTTCAGCTCGCTCGGAGCCGTGACCCCACTCCGCCCGCGCGCGCGGATCTGGTTGATCCAGCCGGTGATGCGCACGTCCCATGTCGGATCCGCGCCAAGAGGGCAATGAATCGCGCCGCGATCAGCCAGGAAATCCGGCATCAGCTTGTCGAGGTCGCCGATCGGGTGTGCCTCGTCTACGCCAAAGACCCCTCGCGCTGCCTCGGGACCGTAACGAAAACCGTCCCAGGTCTCGCGTTCAGGATCCCGGTCGCGGCAGAATAGGATGCTCCTGGCTTTCTCGCCCGCCACGATCACCAGCACCGCGTCCGGCTCGCGAAATCCGGTAAGGTAGTAGAAATAACTGTCGAAACGATACGGATAATGCGAGTCCCGGGTGCGCGTGCGCTCAGGAGCGGTTGGCATGATTGCAACGCCGCCGCGCATTGCTGCCGCGAGCTTCTCGCGCCGCTGCCGGTAGACACCCACATCCATAAGAGCCATCCTTCTCTACGGAATTATAAACAAGGGCAACGCTCGCCTTGCACTACGCCAGCAGCCTGTCGGACTTCGCGCCCCGACAGGCTGCTGAATGCAAAACCGCCCGCGGGTCTCGGATGAAGCTTGCGATACCGAGCGCTTTGGGCCTGCGATGGGGCGTGCAAGTGGAGTCGAAATGAGCTGTTCAATGCTTTTCCTGTTGTTTTCGCGTAGGCGGTTTTGCCAAAGGAGCTTGTCGGACCAAAGTCCGACAAGCTCCTAGTGCGAGTCAAGCAATTCGGCCTAGCGCGTCTTCCATCAACACGAGCCAGGCTCGGCGTAAGGCGTCAACCCACTGCGCGTCGAGCGCGAGGGCCTCCTCCACTGCGTTCCGCCCATCTAGCGACTATTCCGCGCCGCCCGCAGCTGGCGGTCAAGCTCACTCAGACGCTCGGGCGTGCCCACGTCGATCCACTCGCTGCGATGATGCTCGCCTCCGACCCGAGCCTGGGCCATCGCTGGCGCGAGCACTGCGATCAGGGGGCATCGGGTGCCCCGCTTCACCGTAGCGAACAATCCCGGTGAGTAGACGCCCATACCGCTGAAAGTAAGACGCACCGGCCCGTCCGCGGTCAAATAGCCCCCGCGCAATGAAAAGTCCCCGTTCGGGTGGTGCATGGGGTTGTCTACGAGCACGAGATGCGCATCCAGCGTACCGCGCGCCACCGCTGCAACGGCTGGTTCGAGACGTCTGAAGTCAAAGTCGGAGTAGACATCGCTGTTGACGACCCCGAACGGCGCGCCGCCAAGCAACGGCAACGCGTAGGCAATCCCCCCGCCAGTCTCCAGCGCCGTCTCCTCCCGTGAATAGGCAATGCGCACGCCAAGCCGTGACCCGTCGCCGAGCCGTTGCTCGATCTGATCCGCCAAATGGGAGACGTTGACAACGAGATCGCCGAGGCCGGCTCGCGCCAGCCGCTCGATGAGGTGGACGATGAGCGGCGTGCCTCCCACTTCGAGAAGGGCCTTGGGCACGCGGTCAGTCAACGGCCGCATACGCTCGCCGAGGCCGGCGGCAAGAATCATGACTTTCATCGGCGCAATCCTAGAACGAGTAGCCGATCGACGGTTCGCGGGATTCAAGCTCGTCGAGAAGTCGCGCGAGCGGCCCGAGCTCCACGTAGCGTCCGGCGACGGCGCGCGCGTAGCGCATGAAACGCGGCGTATCTTCGAGATAGCCGGCCTTGCCGTCACGGTAATACAAACGGGCGAAAATGCCGAGCACCTTGAGGTGACGCTGCAGCCCCATCCACTCGAAATCGCGGTAGAACGCGGCGAAATCGGCATCGACCGGCAATCCCACGCGTTTTGCCTTCTCCCAATAACGAACGGTCCAGTCGAGCACGCGTTGCTCCTCCCAGCTCACGAAGGCATCGCGGGTGAGCGACACGAGGTCATAGGTGATGGGGCCGTACACCGCGTCCTGAAAATCGATGACGCCCGGGTTCGGGTCCGCCACCATGAGGTTGCGCGGCATGTAATCGCGGTGCACATACACGGCGGGCTGCGCCACGTTGCGCGAGATGATGAGCTTTATCATCTCGGCCAGCGACTGCTGTTGCGCGGCGGAGAGCGTGAGCTGCACGTGGCGCATAATGTACCACTCAGTAAACAGGTCGCACTCGCGCTGGAGCAGCGGCGCGTCGTACGGCGGCAGCTCCCCTTCCCGGCTCGCAAACTGCCACTTGAGCAGCGCGTCGAGCGCGTCGCCGAAGAGCCGGTCGGCATTCCCCTCGTTCAGCGCGGAGAGATAGGTCGTATCACCGAGATCCGTCAGCAGCAGAAAGCCCCGCGCCAAGTCCTGCGCGACGATATCCGGGGCGTTGACCCCGGCTGCCCGCAGCAGCCTTGCTACATGGACGAACGGGCGGCAATTCTCGTGTTCGGGGGGCGCGTCCATCGCGATCCACGACGCGCCCGCATTCGACACACGAAAATAGCGGCGAAAACTGGCGTCCGCGGATGCCGGCGCCAGCGCAAACGAACCCGCGGGAAAATGCGCACCAAGCCATTCTCCCAGCTGCTCGAGTCGGATATCGGAAACCGCAGGCAACTAATTGCTTTCAACGAAGAATTATGCGATTTTAGCACTTCGCTTCCTGCCGTCGTTTGAAGGCACAAGCTGGAAATGAAACGCGTGTCCCTCGCCCTCTTGTGCGCGCTCCCCTTCGCCACCTGCGCGGAAACAGGCCTCAAGTTGAAAATGCAGCGTACGTTGATCCTGGCGCCGCCTGCGCCCCACGAAAGCGTACCCGTGTTTCTCGAAGCGGACCGCCTCCAGGGACACAGCGAACGGGAAACGGAAGTCGAGGGCAGTGTGCAGCTGCGGCGGCGCAGGCAGGCCGTCGACGCGGATTGGCTACGCTACGATAAACCCTCCAACGAAGTCAGCGCGCGCGGAAATGTCCGAATCCAGCAGGGAACGGATGTCGTGGAAGGTGACGAGCTCCAATTCAATCTAGAGACGGAGCACGGTTTCATGGACAAAACGCGCTACCAGCTGCACAAGAACCCGAACCTTACGGGCCAACAGCGCCCGCCCGAGGCTACTGACGCGCGCGGTACGGCCGATCGGATCCTGTTCGAGGGGCCGAATCGCTACCGCGCGCAAAAGGGATCGTATACGACCTGCGGGCCGGGCCACGAGGACTGGTATGTGCGCGCGGGCGACCTCGAGATCGACAAGACGCGCGACGTCGGGGTCGCGCGCGACGCAAGCATCGAGTTTCAAGGCGTGCCGATCTTCTACTCACCCTATCTGTCCTTCCCGCTGCATCGCGAGCGCAAATCCGGGTTCCTCACGCCGCACTACGGGAGCACGAGCAAGGGCGGCGCTGAAATCACCCTGCCGTTTTACTGGAACATCGCCCCCAATTATGACGCCACGATCTCGCCGCGCTTCATTACAAAACGCGGTGTGCTGATTGGCACGGAGTTCCGTTATCTCCAACCCGGTTACAACGGCGAAGCTCGGCTCGACGTCCTGCCCAGTGATCGCCAGTTCAACGACGAGGAGCGCCACGCTTACCTCCTCCGTCACAACCAGACGCTTCCGTACGGCTGGTCGGGGGCGCTGAACCTGCAAGGGGTATCCGACAACACCTACTTCACCGACTTGTCGACGGAGATCCAGTTCACGTCGCAAGTCAATCTCCCGCGCGAAGCGACGTTGAACCGCAACGGGACCTGGGCTGGCTCGGGCACTTACGGTTTTAACGCCCTGGTGCAGAGCTGGCAAACGCTCCAGACCGATCCGCTTGTCCCGGTCGTGTCGCCCTACCGACAGCTGCCGAAGCTTACGCTTAACGCGACCCGGCCCGACACGTTGCGCTCTGATTTCGACTTCCAGGGCGAGTTTGTCGCTTTCGCCGCCGCCGACCGCGAGTTCCGGGTCGCCGCAAAGCGCACCATGATCTACCCGAGCCTGAGCCTTCCACTGCAGAACGCCTATGGGTACTTCACGCCGAAAGTGGGCTTCAACTTCACGGATTATTCGGTCGACCCCAACGCCACGAGTTTTACCGACCAAAGCCGCTCGTTGCCGATCCTCAGTGCTGACACCGGCATCGTATTGGAACGACCGACCACATTCCAGGGTGTTTCGATACTTCAAACCCTCGAGCCCCGGCTCTACTACGTCTACATTCCCTATCGCGACCAGAGCGACATCCCGGTGTTCGATACCAGCCAGAAGGACATCAATTTCACGTCCATCTACTCGGAAAATCAGTTCACCAGCTGGGACCGAATCAACGACGCCAACCAGGTGACGGTGGGCCTCAGCTCGCGGCTCCTTAGTACCGCTTCCGGGGCGGAGCGCCTGCGTGTGGGCGTCGCGCAACGCTACTATTTTTCGACGCAGCGCGTCACGCTCCCGGGTGTGCCCGCTCGCACGGACAACAGTTCCGATCTGCTTGCCGGGCTGTCCGGGCAAGTCGCGCCAAACTGGGTGGCGGAAGCAAATTTGCAGTACAGCACCAATTTTTCCGAAACGCAGAAATTCGACGTCGGCACACGCTATCAGCCCGCGCCGGGCCGGGTTCTCAACCTGAGCTACCGCGAGACCATCAATACCCAGCGCCAAACCGATATTTCGACCCAGTGGCCGCTGGGCGGAGGCTGGGTGGCGCTCGGGCGCTGGAACTATTCGTTGCAAGATAACCAGACGCTCGAAGGTTTGCTCGGCGTTGAGTACAATGCGGACTGCTGGTCACTGCGGGTCGTCGCGCAGCGCTTTGCGATCGCGACCGGTCAGTTCTCGAGTACCTTCTTCGTGCAACTGGAGCTGAACGGCCTGTCCCGGCTTGGCTCGAGTCCATTGGAAGCGCTGCAGCGCAATATCGGCGGGTATTTCCAGGTTGATCCGCGGGATCGCCGGTCAGGCGAGTCGCCGGACCCGTATTATTAGTCGAATGAAATTGGAACGAACGGCCATCATGGCCGGCGGGCTTGTATTCACCGCCGCCCTCGCACCCCCCTCTCTGGCTGCCACGGCGCAGGGTCCGCAGAGCGTGCAGGTGATCGACCGCATCGTTGTCGTCGTGAACGACGAAGTCATCACGCGCCACGAACTGGGTGAACGCGCGCTCGTCGCGGCGGCTCAACTCAAGCGACAGGGCGCGCCACTTCCCCCTCAGTCGGTGCTTGAGAAGCAGATCCTCGAACGCATGATCACCGACCGTGTGCAGCTCCAGTTCGCGAAGGAAACCGGTTTGCGGGTGGACGACACGGAACTCGACCGGGCCATCAGCCGTATTGCAGCGGAAAACAAGCTGTCATTGCAGCAACTGCGCGCCGCCCTGGAGAGGGACGGCATGGTCTTCGCCCGGTTCCGAGAGAACATCCGCAGCGAGATCACCATCGCCCGTTTACGGGATCGCGCGGTGGAAAGCCGCATCACGGTAACGGAGGGCGAAATCGACAATTTCATCCGCACCCAGCAGGGGTCCGCGGCGCGCGGCAACGAATTTAATTTATCCCATATCCTGGTAACGGTCCCCGAGAAAGCGAGCCCCGAGAGAATCCAGGCGCGGCGTGAACGCGCCGAGCAGGCGCTTGCGCAAATCAAGGGCGGGACCGATTTCCGGCAGGTTGCAGCCACGTTCTCCGACGCGCCCGATGCCCTGAAGGGCGGCACGCTCGGATGGCGGGATGCCTCAAGACTGCCCGCACTGTACGTGGAAGCTGTTCAGGGGCTCCAGCCCGGGGGCGTGAGCGGCATATTGCGCAGCCCCAACGGGTTTCACATCCTCAGGCTGAACGAGCGCCGCGGAAGCGCATCGCCGGTATCGGTGCGACAGACCCACGCACGGCATATCCTGATCAAGACGAATGAGCTTGTCTCCGAGGCCGAAGCTCGCCAGCGCTTGCTGGGCCTGAAAGAGCGGCTCGACAACAACGCCGATTTCGCCGAGCTGGCGCGCCTTCATTCCGAGGACGCGAGCAACGCGAAGGGGGGCGACCTCGGCTGGCTGTCACCGCACGATACGGTTCCCGAATTCGAGCGCGCGATGGACAACCTCAGCCCCGGGCAAGTGAGCGCGCCGGTCCGCTCCCAGTTCGGTTGGCATCTCATTCAGGTTCTGGAGCGGCGTAACGAGGACGTGTCCGGCGAGCGCCAGCGCCTCGAGGCGCGGCGCGCGTTACGCGCCCGCAAGTCGGATGAGGCGTATCAGGAATGGCTGCGTCAGCTGCGCGATAAGGCCTATATCCAGTACCGGCTCGATGAGCGCTCCTAGCTCTGGTAGCGAGCCGGCGCAGCCCAACCACCATGCTCGTTTCCGCCCTTCTTGCGTAGGTCTCCCATCCGAACACGCGCCTCAGACCTGCCGTTGATCGCGGTCACCGCGGGCGAGCCCGCGGGCATCGGGCCCGATCTCTGCGTAGCGCTCGCGCGCAAGCGCGTCCCCGCGCGTATCGTTGTCATCGCCGATCGCGGCCTGCTCCAGACCCGAGCACGCCAGTTACGCATCGCGCCGAGGATGGAAGAATTTTCAAGCCAGGAGAAATCGGGCCGGCGCGCCAGCCGCTTCCTGGTCCACCACGTGCCCCTCGCTGCACCGGCAGTCGCCGGGCGGCTAGACCCGGCCAACGGCCCCTACGTGCTTCGCACCCTCGAGGTCGCCGCCGATGGCTGCACCGATGGCACCTTCGACGCGATGGTCACGGGCCCTGCGCAAAAGAGTGTGATCAATGAGGCCGGCATCGCGTTCACCGGCCACACAGAGTTTCTTGCCGAGCGTCTGCATGCACCGGACGTCGTCATGATGTTGGTGGGCGGCGGCTTGCGGGTTGCGCTCGCCACGACCCACCTTCCGCTACGGGACGTAGCCTCGCGCATTACGCACGCGGGTCTGGAGCGCACCCTGACCGTCTTAAGGCGTGATCTCGTCGAACGTTTCGCGATCGAGCGCCCGCGCATTGCGGTCGCCGCCCTCAACCCGCATGCCGGGGAAGGCGGTTTCCTTGGGCGCGAAGAGATCGAGGTAATCACCCCGGTCCTAGAAAAGCTGCGCCGGCGTGGGTTCGACATTGCAGGTCCGGTTTCCGCTGATACGCTCTTTACGCCGCAACGGCTCAGGGTCCACGACTGCGTGCTCGCGATGTATCACGATCAGGGTTTGCCGGTGCTCAAGTACGCGAGTTTTGGCGCTGGCGTCAACGTGACGCTCGGGTTGCCGATCATCCGCACCTCGGTCGATCACGGCACGGCACTCGAGCTCGCCGGGCGGGGCAAAGCGGAAATTGGGAGCCTGCTCGAGGCAATCATGCTTGCGGCCCGGCTCGCCGAGCGCGCAGGGCGCCGTTAACCTCGCGTTTGGCAGCCCCATGCGCCATCGGCCCCGCAAGCGCTTCGGTCAAAATTTTCTGATCGATGGCGCGGTCATCTCTGAAATCGTCGATGCCATCTATCCGCGGCGCGACGAGCGCTTGGTCGAGATCGGCCCGGGCCTCGGTGCCCTCACCCGGCCGCTCCTCGAACGGCTCGACCACCTGCATGTGGTCGAGATCGATCGCGATCTCGTGAGCCGGTTGCGGGCGGATTTTCCCCTCGCACGGGTTACCGTGCACGAACGCGATGCTCTCACTTTTGATTTCGCGACGCTCGGCAGCGGGCTGCGGGTAGTTGGCAACCTCCCGTACAACATATCCACCCCTCTGCTTTTCCATCTCGCGCAGAGCGCCTCTTCCATCCGAGATATCCATGTCATGCTCCAGCGGGAAGTCGTGGAACGAATGGTCGCGCGCCCGTCCTCCTCCGACTATGGGCGCCTGTCGGTCATGATTCAGTATCGCTTCCAGCTGGAGCCCCTGATGACCATCCCGGCTACCGCCTTCCGGCCCGTGCCCAAGGTGCAATCAGCGGTCGTGCGCATGGTGCCGTTTGGCCGGCTCCCCCATTGCGCGCGTGACGAGGCGTGGCTTGGCCGCATCGTGACCGCCGCATTCTCCCAACGGCGCAAGACGCTACGCAACGCGCTCAAGGGCTATAGCGGCGCCGACGATTTCAGCCGGCTCGGGGTTGACGCGAACCTTCGCCCGCAGGATTTAGCGATCGCCGAGTTCGTGCGACTCGCTGATTTTGCAGCAAGGAATTCGTCGGGACCCGACCCGACGAATTCCTTAGATAACAACCTCTAGGAACAATTAAGCCAGGGAAAGACTACTCCGAAAATCGCCTGCGCCACTGCCGCAATTCGGGTATCTTGTTCTGGAGAAATCTCCCGTAAGGAAATTGTCGGACGCCGCTCCGACAATTTCCTAAGCGCCCCGGCGCTGGACGAACTCGATCTTGTAGCCGTCCGGGTCCTCGACGAATGCGATCACTGTCGCACCGTGCTTCATGGGGCCCGCCTCGCGAGTGACCTTACCGCCCCGTTTCTTCACTTCCTCGCACGCCTGGTACGCATCGTTGACTTCGACTGCCACATGGCCGTAGCCGTTTCCGAGATCATATGATTTCGTATCCCAGTTATTAGTAAGCTCGAGAACGGCTGCCTTTGATTCGTCGTCGAAACCGACGAACACATTGGTGAAGCGCCCGCCGGGATAATCGGCCTTGCGCAGTACCTTCATGCCTAGAACGGTCGTGTAGAAGTCGATCGAACGCTCTAGGTCGCCAACGCGGATCATGGTGTGGAGAATTCTCATGGTCGCCTCAGATCTCGACGATCTCGAAGTCTTCTTTGCGGGCCCCGCATTCGGGGCAGGTCCAATTAATCGGCACGTCGTCCCATCGGGTTCCGGCCGGGATCCCTTCCTCCGGAAGCCCTGCGGCTTCGTCATAGATGAAACCGCAGATCAGACACATGTAAGTTTTGTACACTTGGGTTTCTGCACCCGTCATGCTCGCATTCGTCATGCTCGCTTCCGTTTTAAGCTAAAATTCGATTTTAACGAATCAACCCGCCGGAAACCAAGCTTGCGGACATTCGTTATCCCCTGCCCATGCCGGATCTCCCGCCCATAGTGCTGGTCTTCGCTGCTACGGATCCCAGCGGCGGCGCCGGGCTGCAAGCAGACATCTTGACGCTTTCGAGCATGGGCTGTCACCCGTTGTCGGTGGTAACGGCGGTCACCATACAGGACACGATTGGGGTGGATGGTATCAGCCCGATTGACGCCGAGTGGGTCGCCGACCAGGCGCGCTGCGTGCTCGAGGACATCCCGGTCGCCGCATTCAAACTCGGCTTGCTCGGGAGTGTGGAGCAGATCGCCGCCATCGCCGAGGTCGTTTCCGACTATCCCGAGGTGCCGCTGATCCTCGATCCCGTGCTGGCTTCGGGGCGCGGCGACGAGCTCGTCAATGAGGAAATGGTCATCGCGTTGAGAGAGCTGCTCGTACCGCAGACCACTATTCTGACGCCTAACACGCTGGAGGTTCGTCGGCTGGCCGACGATTTCGAGGAGGGCGAAGCACCGGATCTTGCCGAGTGCGCGCGGCAGCTCATCGCTTCCGGCTGCGAATATGTCCTCGTCACGGGCACGCACGAGAACACGCCCCAGGTCGTGAACACGCTCTACGGCCAGAACGGTGTCGTGCGCAGCGACGCCTGGCAGCGTCTGCCGGGGTCCTATCATGGCTCCGGATGTACCCTCGCCTCAGCGATCGCGGCTACGATCGCCAACGGGCTCGAAATCAGCGACGCGGTAAAGGACGCGCAGGAGTACACCTGGCAGGCGCTGAAGGCGGCGTTTCGCCCCGGCATGGGTCAGCACATCCCGGACCGGTTGTTCTGGGCACACGAAGACGAGCAGCGCGATGAAGGCAGCAGTTAGGGGGCTCTACGCGGTCACGCCTGACATCGCCGACACCGCTGAGTTGACGGCAAAAGTCGAGGCCGCCCTCGTCGGCGGCGCGGCGCTCGTCCAATACCGCAACAAAACGGCTGATCCCGAGCTGAGACTGGTTCAGGCGGGTACGCTGCGGGCATTGTGCCAAGCGCGCGGTGTCCCGCTCGTCATAAATGACGACGTCGACGTCGCGACTGCACTCGATGCGGACGGCCTGCATTTGGGAAAGGAAGACAGAATGCTTTCGGAGGCGCGCACACGCCTTGGGCCCGAAAAATTGCTTGGCGCCTCCTGTTACGACTGTCTCGAGAGCGCGGTCGCGGCAGTTCGCGCAGGAGCGGATTACGTGGCTTTCGGCAGTTTCTTTGCCTCCCCCGTAAAACCCGCGACCGTGCGCGCCCCCCTGACGCTACTGCGCGAAGCCAAGCAAAGGCTTGGGGTACCCATTGTGGCGATCGGGGGCATCACGCTCGATAATGCATCGCAACTTATCGCCGCTGGCGCCGACGCCGTGGCCGTCATTTCCGCCCTCTTCTCGGCCCCCGACATCCGCGTTGCCGCCGAGCGCTTCAACGAGCTCTTCAAGATAACGCTACGAACATGAAACGCAGCCAGAAACTGTTTCAGCATGCCCAGCACTTCATCCCCGCGGGCGTCAATTCTCCAGTCCGGGCATTCCGGTCAGTGGGCGGAACACCCCCCTTCATCCAGCGCGGGAAGGGCGCAGTGATCTGGGATGCGGACGGCCGCGCCTATATTGATTACGTTGGGTCGTGGGGCCCCTTAGTCGTCGGCCACGCTCATCCGGAGGTGGTTCGCGCAGTGCAGCAAGCCGCCGAGCGGGGGCTGTCATTTGGCGCGCCCACGGAACAGGAAGTCGAGATGGCCGAGCTCCTGTGCAAACTGGTGCCCTCGCTCGAACAGGTGCGGCTCGTCAGCAGTGGCACTGAGGCCACCATGAGCGCGATACGGCTCGCCCGGGGTTTCACGGGTCGGGCCAAGATCATTAAGTTCGAGGGCTGTTACCACGGTCATGCCGACGCGCTGCTGGTCAAGGCCGGTTCGGGCGCGCTCACTTTTGGCCAGCCAAGCTCGGCCGGCGTGCCGGCCGAAACCGCGCAGCATACCTTGGTACTCGACTACAACAATGAAATCACCCTCGAGCAGATCTTTACGCGCGAAGGGTCTGAAATTGCTGCGGTCATCGTTGAACCCGTCGCAGGAAACATGAATCTCGTTAGCCCGCGACCCGGCTTCCTTGAATTGCTGCGCAAGCTCTGCACAAAAAACGGTAGCCTATTGATTTTCGACGAAGTCATGACTGGGTTTCGTGTTGCGCTCGGTGGGGCTCAAAGCCTCTACGGTATCCAACCGGATCTGACGACGCTCGGCAAGGTCATCGGCGGCGGCATGCCCGTCGGCGCGTTTGGAGGCCGACGCGATGTCATGCAATCGATTGCGCCGCTGGGGCCGGTCTACCAGGCCGGGACGCTCTCGGGCAACCCGGTGGCGGTTGCCGCGGGATTAGCTACGCTGGCGCTGATTCGCGCGCCGGGCTTTTACGACCGCCTGGCCGCGACGGCCCGTGATCTCTGCGAAGGCCTTTGCCGCGGCGCGCAGAGTGCCAGCATCGCCTTCTCCGCCCAGAGCGTAGGCGGAATGTTTGGGCTCTATTTCCGCGCGACGCCGCCGACGACCCATGCGGAAGTGATGCAGTGTGACAAGGATGCCTTCAATGCCTTCTTTCACGCTATGCTGGCCGAGGGCGTTTACCTAGCGCCTTCAGCGTACGAGGCGGGATTCGTTTCCAGCGCACATGGTGCCGCAGAGCTGCAAAAGACGATCAGCGCGGCAACAAAAGCGTTCTCCGCCACCCGCTAGGCGCAGGGCAGCAAGGGCCAGCGGCGTGCGCGCCCATCGCGCTGTATCAGCGCAGTCCGGAGATATATTCCGCAACCGCCGCAATTTGCTTGTCGGACAGCTTCGCGGCTACGGCGCGCATCATGCGGTTCGGGTCGTTCGCGCGCGTGCCAGCACGGAATGCCCGAAGCTGCGTAACCGTGTATTCGGCATATTGACCCGCCAGGCGCGGGTACTGCACCGGCGTCCCGGCACCGGTTGGCCCGTGGCAGGCGCTGCACGCTGCGATTCCTTCCGATGCGACCCCCCCCCGATAAATCGCTTGCCCCAGCATTACGAGTTCAGCATCGCGCGCCGCACGGGGCTTGGGTTGTTGCATCTCGAAGTAGGCCGCCACATTGTGCATGTCCTCGACAGAGAGATTCGCGACCATTGCGCTCATCACGTTATGAGGCCGGCCAGCGGGCTTGCCGCCCTGCGACTTGAAGTTAGCCAGCTGCTTGGCCGAATATCCCGAGTGCTGTCCGGCGAGAACGGGATTCACCGGCTGCGCGCTATTTCCATCCAGGGCGTGACAAGCCACGCACACTTGGCTCACGATTGCCTGCCCTTTTGACGGGTCCGCTTTGGGGGGCGTCTGAGCCAATGCGCCGGCAGCGGCGAGCGCACACACGACGGGCATTGCTAGCCAGCGGAAGTTCATGCGGGGTCCTCTTTCAACTGCGAAATTGCGCGGAGCGCGTATTGTATAGTAAGCACCGGCTCGCACGCCAGTTTCAGGCACGATAACAAGAACCTATGTCGCTATTCGCCCACGCCGAATTCTACCGGACGGTTTACCTCCCAACCGAGCTGCCGCCCGACCGTGGCGCGGAGGTGGCGTTCGCGGGACGATCCAACGCGGGCAAATCGAGCGTGCTGAACGTCCTCGTTAATCGACAGCGCCTTGCGCACGTCAGCAAAAGGCCCGGACGGACGCAAACAATCAATTTCTTCAGCCTCGCGGGCGCGCGTTACCTCGTTGATCTTCCCGGATACGGCTACGCTGCGGTCCCCCACGCCCAACGCGAGCATTGGGGCGAGCTGGTAAGCTTTTATCTCATGAACCGCGCCTGCCTGCGCGGTCTGGTAGTGATCTGCGACGTCCGTCGTTCCCTGGTCGCACTCGACCATCAGCTCCTTGAATGGTTTGCCGCGACCGGCAAACCGATTCACGTGCTGCTCACCAAAGGGGACAAGCTCTCACGCGCGCAAGGTGCGGCGGCGCTGGAACTCGCGACGCAATCATTAGACCGGAGTTACCCGGGCGTTTCCGTTCAACTATTTTCCAGCTTGACCCAGAACGGTGTGCCGGCTGCGCGTAAGGTCATCGCTGGCTGGATGCAATAAAAAACCCCCGGTTAAAGGGGAGTAAAACCGGGGGTAAAAAGCCTTAATTTGGAATTAAGGCACCCGCTCAGGGAGGAGAAGCGGGCGACGATTCAACATCGTCTGACTTTAAGACGACTATAATCCCCAATAGTTCCCCCACGTGCCCGGTTAAAATACGGCTACTTATTCATAAGGTTAGATATCCATGTTTGCCCTAGGAGAGTACCCACGGCGGCGCATGCGCCGCATGCGCCGTAATGAATTTTCCCGCCGCCTCATGCGTGAGCATCAGCTCACAACAAACGACCTTATTTACCCGATTTTTGTCATCGAGGGACGGAACCGTGTCGAGGCGGTTTCCTCGATGCCGGGCATCCAGCGCTACACGATCGACCGCCTGCTGCCACACGCGGAGCAATGCCTGAAAGCCGGTATCCCTGCCATTGCGGTCTTCCCGATGATCTCGAGGGATTTGAAGACGCCGGATGGACGGGAGGCGATCAACCCGAAAGGCCTCGTGCCGCGCGCGGTGGCCGCGCTCAAGAAGCGGCTGCCGGAGCTCGGCGTGATCGCGGACGCGGCTCTCGATCCCTACACGACGCACGGGCAGGACGGCGTAGTCGATCGGGCGGGCCATGTGCTTAACGACGAAACTGTCGCCCTGCTCAAGAAGCAGGCGTTGACTTGTGCTGCCGCTGGCGTGGATATTGTCGCGCCCTCCGACATGATGGATGGCAGGATTGGTGCCATCCGCGCCGCGCTGGACGCGCAGCGGTTCATTCACACCCGAATCCTCGCGTACTCTGCCAAGTACGCCTCTGGTTTTTACGGTCCATTTCGCGATGCCGTCGGCTCGGCACGGGCGCTCGGACACGGCAACAAGTACTCCTACCAGATGGATTATGGCAACAGTGACGAGGCGCTATGGGAGATCGGGCTCGACCTGAAAGAAGGCGCCGACATGGTGATGATCAAGCCGGGCTTGCCGTATCTCGACATGGTGCGCCGCGTGAAGGATGAATTCCGCGCGCCGACCTTTGTGTATCAGGTCAGTGGGGAGTTCTCCATGTTGAAGGCCGCCGCGGCCCGGGGTTGGCTCGATGAGCAACCGTGCGTGATGGAGATACTTACCGCCTTCAAGCGAGCGGGCGCCGATGGCATCCTCACCTATTTTGCCCTCGACGTGGCGCGTTGGTTAAAGGCAGCGCGCTAAGCGACGAATTCCCGATTGCGCTTCTGGCTTGTTGCCGCACGCCGCACGCCGCAGGCACAGCGTATGCGGAAGCACCCCGGTTTGCCACCAAGAAATGGTCGAGCGCCTGGTCGGTCTGTCGGATAAGGGGCCCCGGGCCGGAACTTTCCTTTACGCCTGCTCCAGCAAGTCTTCAACCTTCTGCAGTTTGGCCCGCTCGATTGGCTTGCCTTCTGCGCTGGTTCTTAGTGGTAGCCGCAGATCTCGCGGTGATAGCACGGTGATCTCGATTTCGACGCCATCGTCGCCGATGGTGAACACTGGCACCGTTTGCAACTCCTCACCCGAATACAGGCGGCTTTGCGCCGCGCGGTAGGGAATGCCGCGATCGATGAAAAAAAGCTCTACCGCCTTCGCGTTTTCGGTAAACAGCTGGAGGTTGATGTCCGCGTACTTGCCGGCGTTGCCGTTCAGTACCGACCCGGTGAGATAGGGATTGAATTGGGCCATCTCCTGCATCGCCCGCACCGCCGTTATGCGCAGGGCACGCAATCGCTCGGGATGCGTGTCAGCCTGGTAGATCTGCCGATAGAGCTTGAGCGCGGTGTCGATTTCCTCGTTAGTGGGCAGCTCACGCGCGTCAGGCGTCCCCGCTTGACGCGCGGCCTTGCGCTTGGCCAGCGCGTAATCCTCTAGGCCATCCTCCGCCATCAGTCGCGCCGCGAGGTGTGCGATGCGGCCCCGAGTCTCATTTCGGCCGTAATCCCTGGCCACGGCGCCTAGAACAGCTGGTTGCGCGCGTCGTCTGGGGGGCGGTCTCCCCCGACGACGCCGCCGACAAGCGTTTCGTGCTCGGGAGGGAGAAACTCCTGATAGAAGTACTCCAGGACACCCTGCCCTTCAGCCACGCGCAAGCCGTTTACCGGGTCGACGTTCACCGCGACGATGCCTTCTGGTGGCACGAGCGGTTGCTCCGGGACGTCCTTCAATACCGCTCCCATGTAATTTATCCAAATGGGCAAAGCCGACTGAGCTCCGGTCTCGTTACGCCCCAACGTTTTCGGCGTATCGAAACCGATCCACGTGACCGCGACCAGCCCAGGATTGAACCCGCAGAACCACGCGTCCACGAACTCATTGGTGGTACCGGTCTTGCCAGCGAGGTCGGTGCGTTTTAGCTTCATTGCCCGCGCCGCTGTCCCTATTCGCACGACGTCACGCATCATGCTGGTCATGACGAACGCGTTGCGTGCGTCTATCACGCGCTCGGCCCCTGTTCCGGCAGCCGCCGGTTGCGCCTGGAGCAATACGTTGCCTTGTGCATCTTCGATTCGCTCGATGAAATACGGTGCCACCCGATAGCCGCCATTCGCAAATACCGCATAAGCGGTGACCATCTGCATCGGGTTCGCGTTGCCGGCGCCCAACGCCATGGTCAGATAGGGGGGGTGCAGCTTCGGATCAAAACCGAAACGCGCGGCGTAATCCTGCACGTACTGGGGAGAGATTGCCTGCAGGATTCGTACCGACACCAGATTCTTGGATTTGACCAGCGCCATGCGCATGCGCAAAGGTCCCGAAAACTTTCCATCGAAATTATTCGGCTCCCAAGGCTCCGATCCGGTCTGAGCAGCAGTGAACATGAGCGGCGCATCGTTAATAACGGTGGCCGGCGTGAAACCTTTCTCGAGAGCCGCGGAATATACGAACGGCTTGAAGCTCGAGCCGGGCTGTCTAAGCGCCTGAGTGACGCGATTGTATTGATTGCGGCCGAAATCGAAACCTCCGACGAGGGCGCGAACGGCACCATCGCGGGGATCCATCGAAACGAAGGCTGCCTCGACCAGCGGTAACTGCGTAATGTGCCAGCGTCCCTTCGCATTCTGCTGCACCCAGATGATGGCACCACGGCGGATGCGGTGGCTGGGGCGCACCTTCGAGCCCAGCCGCCGGGCCGCAAATCGAAGTCCGTTCTCACCAATATTGATCCACTCGCCGCCCTTGCGATAGGCCCTGACGCGTTTCGTGCTGGCCTCAATCACGATGGCCGGTGAAATGTCATCGCTCGCGTGCACGTCATGCAAGCCATCCTCCAGGGCCTCTTCGGTGAGTTTTGCCGGCAGGCTCACGTAACCTTCCGGCCCGCGATAGCCATGGCGCCGATCGTAGTCCTGCACGCCACGGCGCAACGCCCTATAGGCGGCTTCCTGGTGTGAAGTCAGAAGCGTCGTATAAACCCGAATTCCGCGCGCGTAAGCTTCCTCACGGTAGCGCTCGTAGAGCATCTGGCGAACCATCTCGGCGAGATGCTCCGCGTGCACGGCAAATTCCGTTGATTGCGTCTTTATCTTGACCGTCAGCTCCTCCCGATCGGCCGCAGAAAACTCATCGTCCGAGATCAGCCTCAGCTCGCGCATACGTCTAAGTACGTATTGCTGTCGCAGTTTGGCGCGTTTGGGATTGGCAATCGGGTTATAACGCGAGGGCGCTTTCGGTAGCCCGGCAAGCATTGCCACCTCTGCGAGATCGAGTTCGTTGAGGGTCTTGCCGAAGTAGGTCTGCGCTGCCGCCGCGAAGCCGTAGGCTCGCCGCCCAAGATAGATCTGATTAACGTAAAGCGCGAGGATCTGATCCTTCGAAAGGTTCGCTTCAATCTTGAAAGCGAGCAACGCCTCATTGAATTTTCGGGTAAGCGTACGCTCCTTCGAAAGGAAGAAATTGCGCGCGACCTGCATCGTGATTGTCGATGCTCCCTGCCGCACGCCGCCCGATGCAAAGTTGGAAATCGCCGCGCGCGCAACGCCAATGTAATCGACACCCCGATGCTGATAAAAACGTTCGTCCTCCGCGGCAAGAATCGCACCGATGAGTGGCGTGGGTACCCCACTGATCTTGACCACCGCTCGGCGCTCCTCGCCAAACTCTCCGATCAACTTGCCATCAGCGCTGTAGACCCGGAGAGGAATCTTCGGCTGATAATTCGTGATCACATCGAGTGACGGCAACGTGGGATAAACCAGGGCTGCCGCGAACGCGACGATCATTACGCCGGCGAGAGTGCCCGCCAGAATCAAAAGAAAGGGGAGGACAAACCAACGCAATGACATACAATCAACCAGTTACTGAATAACGTTGTGTTTTTACAACAAGTAATTCAGGTAGATGGGCTGCAACGTTAAGATTGTGACTCTCAACACAGCACCGAAACGCGTTGCGGGGTAAGCTATGGTCGCTCAGCGCGATTATAGACACGGTTCCGGACAAAAGGAATGGCTCGAAAACGCTTTACACCCAAGATAGTTGTTGTTACGCTTTAAAGTAAACTATTGGATTGTTGGTCCATTAACCTATGATTAAAGGAAATTTCGGATTCGGCCTCGACACGCTTGAGGGCCTCTTCAAGACCAAGACGCCGCCACTCATCGGTGTCGATATCAGTTCCTCGGCCGTGAAGATGGTGGAAATTTCTGAGTCGAGTCGTGGCATGTACCGCGTCGAGCGCTACGCCATCGAGCCACTGCCCAGGGACTCCGTAGTCGAGGGCAACATCAACAACCTGGACGCCGTGAGTGACGCCCTCAAGCGCTGCCACAAGCGTTTGGGAAGCGCCATTAAGAACCTCGCTCTCGCCCTGCCCAGCGCAGCGGTAATCAGTAAGAAGATACTTGTTCCCGCTGGCCAGACTGAAGACGATCTCGGGCTGCAGGTGGAAACCGAGGCAAACCAGTACATCCCTTTTTCTCTGGATGAAGTCAATCTCGATTGGCAGGTGCTCGGCCCCGCGCCGAACAGCCCGGAGGACGTCGAGGTGCTGATCGCGGCCTCGCGTAAGGAAAAGATCGAGGATCGGGTTGCGGCGGCCGAGGTGGCGGGGCTCAAAGCGGTGGTCATGGATGTGGATCTCTTCGCCTCGCAGGCCGCCTTCGAATTGATCGAGGATCAGTTCCCCGAGAAGGGCAAAGACCAGAATATTGCGATCGTGGATGTAGGAGCCTCCGTGATGGCTATCAACATTCTGCGCAACGATCAGTCCGTCTACACGCGCGAGCAGGCCTTCGGCGGCAACCAGCTGACCCAGGAAATACAGAACCGATTCGGGTTGTCGCCGGAAGAAGCTGAAGCCGCCAAGCGCGCCGGCGGACTCCCGGAAAACTATGAGTCCGAAGTCCTGCACCCATTTCTTGACATGATGGGCCTCGAGATTGCACGCGCACTGCAGTTTTTCTTCACTTCGACCCAGCACAACCAGGTTCACCACGTCGTGCTCTCGGGCGGCAGCGCCGCGATACCGGGGGCGGATGAGGCAGTCGGCAGGCGTGTACAGGTAAATACCATCATCGGGAACCCGTTCGCGAACATGGCCCTCTCGTCAAGGATCAGACCCCGTAATCTGACTCAGGACGCGCCGTCGTTAATGGTGGCGTGCGGGCTCGCCATGCGGAGGTTCGACTAATGATCCGCGTCAACCTATTGCCGCACCGCGAGGCCCGGCGCAAACAACAGCAGCAGCAGTTCTTCATTCTGCTTGCCTTCGTGGCCGTCATCGGGCTGGCTTCATGGTTCTCCGTGCACACCTATTTGGGCGATCGTTTGCAGGAGCAGCAAAGTAGAAACAATTACCTCGCGGAAGAAATCGTCAAGCTCGACAAGCAGATCGCCGAAATCAAGAAACTCCAGGAGCAAACCGCTGCGCTGCTTGCGCGCAAAAAGGTGGTTGAAACGTTGCAAGGCAATCGAGCGGAGGTGGTGCACCTGCTCGACCAGCTCGTCAGGCAGCTGCCCGATGGCATTTACCTCAAAGGCATCAAGCAAAAAGGCGGCGTCGTCACCATTACGGGCTATACGCAGTCCCAGGCACGGGTGTCGACGTTGATGCGCAATTTGGAGTCCTCGCAATCCCTTGAAAATCCGGGCCTCATCGAGATCAAGGCGGTCAAGCTTCGCGGGCAGCGGATTAACGAGTTCACGATGAACATCCACATCACGCGCGCCAAGACCGAAGACAAGACGCCCACGAGACCCCGGGCGCGCCCGGCCAAAGGGTAATGAGCGATAGCCATGACACTAGACGACCTCAGGCGGCTTGATCCCAAGAAAATCGGTAGCTGGCCGATTGGGCCCAAGCTCGGTGCGCTGCTGCTCCTGCTGCTCTTGCTGCTATTCGCGAGCTACTGGTTCGACTGGCAGCACCAGATCGAGCAGATCAACGCCGAAAAGCTAAAGGAAGATCAGCTGCGCACGACGTTCCTGGAGAAGAAAAAGCGCGCCATCAACTTGCCTGCCTTTCGCAAGCAATTGGAAGACATTGAGAAGCAGTTCGGTGCGCTGCTCAAGCAATTGCCGGGCAAATCGGAAATGGACGCGCTCCTCACCGATATCAACCAGGCCGGCCTGGGACGAGGACTGCAGTTCGAGCTTTTCAAGCCGGCCGCCACCGAGAATCAGCGCGATTTCTACGCCGAGCTACCGATCACGATAAAGCTCACCGGCACCTATCACGACATCGGCGCCTTCGCGAGCGATATCGGGAAGCTGCCCCGTATCGTGACGCTGAACGATATCGCGCTCGAAGTGGGGAAGGGCGGCGCAGGTAAGGACGGCAAGGGTGGCGACACCCTGGTGTTCAATGCCACAGCGAAAACATTCCGCTATCTTGATGAAGCAGAACTCGCGAAGCAGAGAAGGGCTGCGGCCAAGAAGGGCGGGAAGAGAAGATGAAGCTCAGAGCCATCACCATCGCGCTTTCGCTCCTCACGCTCGCGGCGTGTGGCGGCGAGCAGCATTCGGACCTGAGGCAGTTCGTCAAGGATTCCGAAAATCTGCCGCGCGGCCGTATTCCACCGCTCCCGGAAGTGAGGCCCTACGAGGCCTTTTCTTACGATGCGTTTGATTCTCTGGATCCGTTCGTAGCCCGGAAGATTGAGCCGCCTAAGGGGATCAAGGTCGCTGGCGGCGTAGAGCCTCCCGACCCGGCCCGGCGCAAGGAACCGCTCGAGGCGTATCCACTTGAGAACCTGAAGATGGTCGGCACCCTGGAAAAGAAGAAACAGTTTCATGCGCTGGTCCAAACCCCGGACAACAATCTCTTCCGGGTCACGTCAGGCAACTTCTTGGGGCAGAACTTCGGTCGAATCCTCGGCGTATCCGAATCCGCTATCAAATTGAAGGAGCTCGTTCAGGACAGCAGCGGTGAATGGAAAGAAGAAGAGCGCACCATGCTGCTGCAGGATTAATCGGAGGCAAGAACAATGAGCGTCGCTACCCGTTTTATTTCCCCAATCTTGCGCGTCGTGCTGGCGGCCATAATGGTTGCCGGGAGCGTGGCTGCGTATGCCCAGTCCAACACCATCCAGGGCATCAGCGTTTCGCCCCAGGCCGGCGGCAAGTTGCTGATTAAGGTCTCTCTCAAAGAGGCGCCGGCTAATTCTCCGGCGGGATTTACCATCAACAATCCGCCGCGCATCGCGTTCGATTTCCTCGACACCAACAGTGCAATGGGCCGTGCGACCCAGGAAGTCGGTGAAGGCGATTTGCGCAGTATCAACGTCGTTCAGGCTGGCAACCGCACCCGGCTGGTACTGAACCTCAACCGCGTGCAGAGTTACGACACGCAGATCGAGGGCCAGGCCCTGCTCATCACATTGCAGGGGGCGGCTTTGGCCGCGGGTCCGACCGGCGTGACCACGCACTTCGCGGAAGCGAAACCTGTCGATTCAAGCCACACGCTGCGCGACATCGATTTTCGGCGCGGGCGCTCCGGCGAGGGGCGTATCGTCGTCGATCTTTCCGACAGCGCCGTCGGCATAAATCTCCAGCGGCAAGGACGTGCGATCGTCATCGATTTCATGAATACCACGCTGCCGAGTAATCTCAAGCGTCGCATGGACGTCACCGACTTTGGCACGCCGGTGAAGCAGGTGGACGCATTCGCCCAGGGCAACAACACGCGAATCGTGATCGAGCCGAGCGGGAATTGGGAACATACGGCCTACCAGACCGATACCCGCTTCATCGTCGAAGTGAAGCACATCGTCGAGGACCCGAATCGCCTGGTGCGCCCAGGCTTCACTGGCGAAAAGCTTTCTCTCAACTTCCAGAACGTCGAGGTGCGTGCGGTTCTCCAGGTCATCGCGGATTTCACCGGCCTAAATATCATTACCAGCGACACCGTGACGGGCAACCTGACGCTGAGGCTTAAGGACGTGCCGTGGGATCAGGCGTTGGACATCATTCTTAAGAGCAAAGGTCTCGACCTGCGCAAGACCGGTAACGTGGTCTGGATCGCGCCGCGTGACGAGCTGGCCACCCGCGAGAAACTCGCCTTGGAATCCAAGCAGCAGATCGCGGATCTTGAGCCGACCCGCACCGAAATCTTTCAGTTGAATTACCAGAAGGCGGAAGCATTCCGTACGCTCCTCACCGACGACAAGCAGCGCATACTCTCCAAGCGTGGCAGCGCGGTCATTGATCCAAGGACCAACACCGTCTTCGTGCAGGACACGCCCACGAAACTCGAGGAGGTGCGCACGCTGATCCAGCGCGTCGATATCCCGGTGCGACAGGTCATGATCGAATCGCGGATCGTTGAGGCCACGGACAATTTTGTTCGCAACCTTGGCGTACGGCTCGGCTATCACGACACGACGGGCCGGGGCTTCCAAACGGGAACCTCCAATGGCAGCTCACAACGTGGCCTGGTGGGCGGCAATCTTAGCGACACCGGTTTCCATACTGGGCAGTCCACAGCCAACCCCACATGGCCCGCGGACTCCCTTTCCGTCAACCTGCCGGCACTGGGCATAGGCGGCACCCCGCCCGGTGCATTCTCACTATTGCTGTTCAACAACGCGGGGACAAAATTTCTCAATCTCGAGTTGACGGCGCTACAGGCCGACGGCAAGGGCAAGATCATCTCCAGTCCGCGCGTGATAACGGCAGATCAAGTGGAGGCGACGATCGAACAAGGCACGGAGATCCCGTACCAGAATGCCACGTCGAGCGGCGCGACGGCCGTCTCATTCAAGAAAGCGACGCTCTCCCTGAAGGTAAAGCCGCAGATCACACCGGACGACAACGTGATCATGAGCGTCAACGTCCACAAGGACAGCGTGGGACAAGTGACACTCTCCGGGCCGTCGATCGATACCAAGCAAATCACCACAGAGGTGCTGGTGTCCAATGGCGGAACGGTGGTCATCGGGGGCATCTACACGCAGGAAGAAAGGTCGGACACCACCAAGGTGCCAGTGCTGGGTGATCTGCCCCTCGTCGGTTTCCTTTTCAAACAAAACTCAAAACAGGATAACCGGACGGAACTCCTTATTTTCATTACGCCTAAAGTACTTAAGGACAACGTGAGTCTGCGCCGGTAGGTTCGGCAAATCTCAGAGAAAAGGCGGCCCGCAGGCCGCCTTTTTTGTTTTGCTCCATTCGGCACTAGGCCTCACTGCATTCCGCTAGAATCCCGGCATGATGGACACCAGCAGGCCACCCCACGCTAACGAACACGTCCCGGAAAACATTTTCCTGGTGGGCCTGATGGGCGCAGGCAAGACCTCGGTCGGCAAGCTCCTCGCGCAACGCCTCGGAAAGGATTTCTACGACTGCGACCACGAGATCGAAGGCGCAACCGGGGTAAAGATTTCGGTCATATTTGAAATCGAGGGTGAAAGCGGTTTCCGGGCGCGGGAATCGAAGATGCTCGCCGAGCTGGCAAACCGCAGGAATGTACTCGTCGCAACGGGCGGGGGCGCCGTTCTGTCCGTCCCCAACCGCAAGCTTCTGGCCGATAACGGTATCGTGGTCTATCTGCGCGCCGCGCCTGCCGATCTGTGGCGCCGCACGCGCCACGACAAGCATCGCCCGCTGCTCAACACCGAGGATCGGATGGCCCGGTTCGAGCAGTTGTTCGCGGAACGCGATCCGCTCTATGTTGAGATCGCTGATATCATCGTCGATACTGGCAGCCAAAGCCTGGGAGCTCTCACGGGCAAACTAGAGCGCAAGATTCTGGAGTTCAAGGCGCGGGCCGGCCGGTGCGAGGACAATCCGTTGCCTCCTTTGCCCACTGGCTGACGCCCACTGATTACGCCTGCCATGGAAACCCTCACCGTTGCCCTCGCGGAACGCAGCTATCCCATCCATATCGGAGCGGGCCTGCTCGCGCACGCGGAGTTGATCGCAGCCCGATTGCCGCAGAACAAAGTGGCGATCGTGACCAACACCACCGTAGCCCCGCTTTACCTTGCCTCCCTGCGGAGAGCACTTGAATCGCAAGGCGTCGACGCCGTGCCTATCACTCTGCCGGACGGCGAGTCCTTCAAGAACTGGAAGACGCTGAACCAGATATTCGACGCCCTGTTGAAGAACCGCTGCGAACGCAGCACGACCCTGCTAGCACTCGGGGGCGGGGTCATCGGCGATCTGGCCGGCTTCGCCGCTGCGGTCTATCAACGCGGGATTCCATTCGTCCAGGTTCCGACCACGCTGCTCGCTCAGGTGGACTCGTCCGTTGGCGGTAAAACCGCCATCAATCACCCGCTCGGAAAAAACATGGTCGGGGCTTTCCACCAGCCGCTGGCGGTTATCACCGATACGGATACCCTCTCCACCCTGCCCGCCCGCGAACTCTCCGCCGGACTGGCCGAGGTCATCAAATACGGCCTGATCTGCGACCGGGCATTTTTCGAATGGCTGGAAAGCAACATTCATCGTCTCGTGCAGCGGGAACCTGAAGCGATTGCCTATGCAATCGAACGCTCTTGCGCCAACAAGGCGAAAATCGTGGCCCTTGACGAGCGCGACGAAGGGCAGCGGGCGC
The DNA here is from genome assembly GCA_032123035.1 of Betaproteobacteria bacterium. Classification (GTDB taxonomy): domain Bacteria; phylum Pseudomonadota; class Gammaproteobacteria; order Burkholderiales; family SG8-41; genus SG8-41. The sequence goes on from JAQBFV010000188.1 coordinate 26,385, forward strand.
TGCTGAATTTCGGCCACACGTTTGGGCATGCGATCGAAGCGGGGCTCGGGTTCGGCGAATGGCTGCACGGGGAAGCCGTAGCGGCGGGGATGGTGCTGGCAACCAGGCTCGCGCAAAAGCAGGGTTTGATCGGCACGGAAGAAGTCTCACGCACAAGCCAGCTCCTGTCCGCCGCCGGCCTTCCGATCGAAGCGCCTGAGCTTGGGCTCGATCGCTACCTCGATTTGATGGGCCACGACAAGAAGGTCAAGGGCGGACGCAACCGCTTCATACTGCTGGCGCGGATCGGGGAGGCGTTCGTTTCAGAAGAGGTCAGCCAGACTGCCCTCGCGGACGTGCTCGGACGCCCGCAAGTGCATGCGTGACTTGGCCCTCGCGCCCTGTGCCGCGCGCCCCGAGCAGTCACGCGGGCGACGGTACCGGGAAACGCCGCCCCGCGGCCGCAGTGAATATCAGCGCGACCGCGACCGGATCATTCATTCGACGGCTTTCCGGCGCCTCGAATACAAGACGCAGGTTTTCGTCAATCACGAAGGCGATCTTTTCCGGACACGACTCACGCACAGTCTGGAGGTTGCCCAGATTGCGCGCTCCGTCGCGCGCAGCCTGCGGCTCGATGAAGACCTCACCGAGGCAATCGCCCTTGCCCACGATCTTGGCCATACCCCTTTCGGCCACACGGGCCAGGATGCGCTCCATGCCTGCATGAGACGCCATGGTGGCTTCGAGCACAATCTGCAGAGCCTGCGCGTCGTGGACCTGCTTGAGCATCGTTACGCTGCGTTCGACGGCCTAAACCTCACGTTCGAGACCCGCGAGGGCATACTGAAGCATTGCTCCCGGCAGAGTGCGCGCGCGCTGGGTGACGTGGGGGAACGTTTCCTCAAGCGTCGGCGACCGTCGCTCGAGGCCCAGATCGCCAATCTTTCCGATGAAATCGCCTACAACAACCATGACGTCGACGATGGGCTGCGGTCCGGTCTGCTCAGCCTGGAGCAGATTTCAGGCGTCAAGATATTCGCGCGCCATCAAACCCTTGTTCTGCGCCAGTACCCACGCCTGGCCGGTCGTCGCCTCATCCACGAAACGGTACGGCGTATGATCGACACGCTTGTAACCGATCTTATCCGGACCAGCGCAGCGAATATCCGTAAACAGGCTCCGGGATCGATCGAGGAGGTGCGTCTCGCGCCCCCGTTGATTGCCTTCAGCCCACGCATTCGCGAGGAAAGCCTTGAACTCAAGCGTTTCCTGCATCACAACCTCTACCGGCACTACCGCGTCACGCGCATGAGCGCCAAAGCACGCCGTGTTGTGGTGAACTTGTTCGAGGCCTTCATGGCAGACACCCGTCTTCTGCCACCCGAGTTCCAGGGTCGCGCCGAGAAAAATGTTGCGCGCGTGATCGCCGACTACATCGCCGGCATGACCGACCGCTACGCGATGCTGGAGCACCGGCGACTGTTCGCGATCGACGAGATCTGACGGCACCCCGCGGCGCTCCCCCACGCCGATTTTCCGGTTGAAGCCAATAACTTAAGCCGGTAGACTTCTCAGTTGCCCCGAAATTTCGCGGGGACTTACTGCGACGCACCAATGTCAGCAGTAACTCATTGTACTAATAGCGTTTTCTATGCACGAAGCACTCAATTCACGGTTGCCCGCAATGCAAGGGCTCTACCACCCGGCGCACGAGCATGATGCCTGCGGGGGTCGGGTTCATCGCGCATATTAAAGGCAAGAAAAGCCACGCCATTATCGAGAAGGGTCTCCAGATCCTGAAAAACCTCACCCACCGCGGGGCGGTGGGTGCCGACCCCAAGGCGAGTGACGGGGCGGGAATCCTGATCCAGATTCCCGACCAGTTTTTCCGCGAGGAGATGGCCGGGCAGGGTGTGAAACTGCCGCCGCGCGGCCAGTACGGCGTCGGGATGGTGTTCCTCCCGCGGGAGCCTGCCTCGCGCCTCGCGTGCGAGTACGAAATCGAGCGTGCCATCAAGGACGAGGGACAGGCGTTGCTCGGTTGGCGCGACGTTCCGGTGGACAACGCTGACCTCGGTGAATCAGTCAAGGAAGTCGAGCCGGTCATCCGGCAGGTATTCATCGGCCGCGGCACCGGTGTGACCGTGACCGACGCGCTTGAACGCAAGCTTTACCTTATCCGCAAAAGCTCGGGGCACGCAATTCAGTCGCTCAACCTGGCGCACGGCAAGGAGTTCTACGTTGCGTCGATGTCGGCGCGCACCCTTTGCTACAAGGGCATGCTGCTGGCGTATCAGGTCGGGATGTACTACAAAGACCTGCAGGATGCGCGCGTCACCTCCGCGCTTGCGCTCGTCCACCAGCGCTTCTCGACGAACACCTTTCCCAGCTGGGACAAGGCGCATCCCTTCCGCATGATCTGCCACAATGGCGAGATCAACACGCTGCGGGGCAACGTCAACTGGATGCGCGCGCGCCAGGGCGCCATTTCCAGCCCCGTTCTCGGGCGCGATCTCGACAAACTGTGGCCGTTGATCTACGACGGCCAGTCGGACTCCGCTTCTTTCGACAACGCGCTGGAATTGCTCGTCATGGGCGGCTATTCCATTGCGCACGCGATGATGATGATGATCCCCGAGGCGTGGGAAAACCACACGCTAATGGATCCGGGCCGCCGCGCCTTCTATGAATACCACGCCGCGATGATGGAGCCTTGGGACGGCCCCGCCTCCATCGCCTTCACCGACGGGCGCCAGATTGGAGCGACCCTCGATCGAAACGGGCTGCGACCGTCCCGCTATATCGTCACCAGCGACGACCTCGTCATCATGGGTTCCGAGTGCGGTTGTCTGCCCGTGCCGGAGGAAAAAATCGTCAAGAAGTGGCGCTTGCAGCCGGGCAAGATGTTCCTCGTCGATCTCGAAAAAGGGCGCATCATCGATGACAAGGAGCTGAAGGAGTCGCTGGCGTCGGCGAAGCCTTACGCCGAGTGGATCGAGCGCATACGCGTGAAGCTCGACGAGGTCGAGAGCGACAAGCAACAGCCGGAGCGCTCAAGCGTGCCGTTGCTCGACCGCCAGCAGGCCTTCGGCTACACGCAGGAAGACGTCAAATTCATGATGGCGCCGATGGCGCTTAACGGCGAGGAGCCGGTGGGCTCGATGGGCAATGACTTGCCCCTGGCCGTCCTGTCCGCCAAGAACAAGACGTTGTATCACTACTTCCAGCAACTGTTTGCCCAGGTCACGAATCCGCCCATTGATCCGATTCGCGAGGAGCTCGTGACCTCGCTCGTGTCATTCATCGGGCCCAAGCCCAACCTGCTCGGGATCGACGAGATGAACCCGCCGCTGCGGCTCGAGATCAGCCAGCCCGTGCTCGACTTCTTCGAAATGGAGAAGATCCGGCACATCGATCGCTACACGCAGGGCAAGTTCGCCTCGTTCGAGCTCGATATTACCTACCCCGTCGCGTGGGGCAAGGAAGCCATTGAGGCGCGGCTCGCGTCGTTGTGCGCGCAAGCCGAAGACGCGGTGCGCGCCGGCTATTCCATTCTCATCATTTCGGACCGCCGGGTTGACCGCGACAACGTCGCGATACCCGCGCTGGTCGCGCTTTCTGCGATCCACCAGCACCTGGTGAACCGAGGCCTGCGTACGTCGACCGGGCTGGTCGTAGAGACGGGTTCGGCGCGTGAAACGCATCATTTTGCGCTGCTCGGCGGCTATGGTGCCGAGGCGGTCCACCCGTACCTCGCACTCGAAACCCTGCTCGACCTGGCAGGCCACAGCCACTTCGGCCCCGAGGTTGATGGCTACAAGGCAATCAGGAACTTCGTGAAGGCAACGGGCAAGGGCCTGAAGAAGGTGATGTCCAAGATGGGCATCTCGACCTACATGTCCTACACCGGCGCGCAGATCTTCGAGGCGGTTGGGCTCGCGCGATCGCTCGTCGACAAGTATTTTGCCGGGACGACCTCCTCGGTCGAGGGCATCGGCGTGTTCGAGGTGGCCGAGGAAACGATCCGCATCCACAGGGCGGCGTTTGACGAGGACAATCCGGTTCTCAAATCGGCACTCGACACCGGCGGCGAGTACGCCTGGCGGGTGCGCGGCGAAGACCATATGTGGACGCCCGATGTGATTGCGAAACTGCAGCACTCGACGCGGCAAAATTCCTATGAAACGTACCAGGAATACGCGGCGATCATCAACGACCAGTCGCAGCGCCACATGACGCTACGCGGGCTGTTCGAGCTCAAATTCAACCAGTGCGCGCCGGTACCGATCGAGGAAGTCGAGCCCGTAGCGGAGATCGTGAAGCGCTTTTCGACCGGCGCCATGTCCTTCGGCTCGATCTCGACCGAGGCCCACGTCACGCTCGCGATCGCGATGAACCGTATCGGCGGCAAGTCCAACACCGGCGAGGGCGGCGAGGACCGCAAGCGCTACGCGAAGGTCGCTGCCGGCGAAACGCTGATGTCACGTCTGGGCCGCGAGCGCGTGGAAGTCGACATCCCGCTGCGGGAAGGCGACTCGCTGAAATCCAAGATCAAGCAGGTTGCTTCCGGCCGCTTCGGCGTCACCACCGAGTATCTGGCCTCGTCCGAGATGATGCAGATCAAGATCGCTCAGGGCGCAAAGCCCGGCGAGGGCGGACAGCTGCCCGGACGCAAGGTTTCGGATTACATTGCGGAACTCCGCTACTCGACGCCCGGTGTCGAGCTGATTTCCCCGCCGCCGCACCACGATATCTATTCGATCGAGGACATCGCACAGCTCATCCACGACTTGAAGAACGCGAATCCCGAGGCGGCGGTCAGTGTCAAGCTGGTTTCCGAGGTCGGCGTCGGCACGGTCGCCGCGGGCGTGTCGAAAGCCAAGTCGGATCACGTGACGATTTCCGGGCACGACGGCGGCACCGGGGCCTCGCCCTGGTCGTCGATCATGCATGCCGGCACGCCCTGGGAGCTCGGGCTCGCAGAAACGCAGCAGACGCTCGTGCTGAACCGCCTGCGCGGCCGAATTGCCGTCCAGGTCGACGGCCAGATGAAAACCGGTCGCGACGTGGTGGTCGGCGCGCTGCTCGGGGCGGACGAGTTCGGTTTCTCGACCGCGCCGCTCGTCGTCGAGGGCTGCATCATGATGAGAAAATGCCATCTCAATACCTGTCCGGTGGGGGGTGGCTACCCAGGACCCGGTGCTGCGCCGGAAGTTCGAGGGTAAGCCCGAGCACGTCGTCAACTACTTCTTCTTCGTCGCCGAAGAGGTGCGCGAGCTGATGGCGCGGCTCGGCATCCGTAAATTCAACGATCTCATCGGACGCTCCGATCTGCTCGAAACAAAGCAGGGTATCGAGCATTGGAAGGCGAAAGGTCTCGACTTCTCGAAGATCTTCCACCGGCCGCAAATGCCCGCCGACGTCGCGCGGTACCACTGCGAGAAGCAGGAACACGGGCTCGCCAAAGCGCTGGACCACCGCCTGATCGAGCTGGCAATTCCAGCGCTCGAGCGCGGCGAGAAGGTCACGATCGAGATGCCGATACGCAACATCAATCGCACGGTTGGCACCATGCTCTCGCACGAGATCGCGAAGCGCTATGGGCATGACGGGCTGCCGGACGACACCATCCACGCCCGCTTCGCGGGCTCCGCGGGCCAGAGCTTCGGCGCGTTCCTCGCGAAGGGCGTGTGGCTCGATCTCATCGGCGACACCAACGACTATTGCGGCAAGGGGCTCTCGGGCGGGCGCATTTCGGTGCAGCCCTCGCCCAAGTTCAAGGGCGAACCAACGCAAAACATCATTACCGGAAACGTCGTGCTCTACGGCGCGATTAGTGGCGAAGCCTATTTCCGCGGCGTGGCGGGCGAGCGTCTCGCCGTGCGCAACTCCGGCGCGCAAGCCGTGGTGGAGGGCGTCGGGGATCACGGCTGCGAATACATGACCGGTGGCATCGTGGTGGTGCTGGGAACGACCGGCCGCAACTTCGCCGCCGGCATGTCGGGTGGAATCGCCTACGTGCTGGACGAGGACGGCACGTTCGAGTCGCGCTGCAACCTCGCGATGGTGACGCTCGAGCCAGTCCTCGTCGAGGCGGAGCAGGAGGCGAAGCTTTCACGCGACCTGTGGCACAGGGGACTTGCAGACGAGCTGATTCTGAAGCGGCTCATCGGGAACCATGCGCGCTACACGGCGAGCGTGCAAGCGCGGCATATCCTGGAACGCTGGGCCGAGTACCGCGCCAGGTTTGTCAAGATCTTCCCGAACGAGTACCGGCGCGCGCTGGGCGAACTCGCCGCCAAGCAGCGCCGCCGCGCTGCATAGTCCCTTGACGAAACAACGCGGCCGCGCCGGCGGGAACCGGCTCGGCCCAACATGCTGACCAATCACATGGGAAAAATCACAGGATTTCTCGAGTTCGATCGGGTCGAGGAAACTTACGAGGCGAAAGAGCAGCGCAAGAAGCACTTTCGCGAATTCATTCCGCGCCTGACCGACGAGCAGGCGAAGATCCAGGGCGCACGTTGCATGGACTGCGGCGTCCCGTTCTGCATCAGCGGCTGCCCGATCAACAACATCATTCCCGACTGGAACGACCTCGTCTACCGGCAGGACTGGAACGCGGCGATCGACACGCTGCACTCCACCAACAACTTCCCGGAGTTCACGGGGCGCATTTGCCCGGCGCCGTGCGAGGAGGCGTGCGTGCTGCGCATCAATGAGGACGCGGTCGGCATCAAATCGATTGAGCACGCGATCATAGACAAGGCTTGGGAAGAGGGCTGGGTGAGGCCGCAGCCGCTCGTGCACAGGACCGGCAAGAAGGTCGCCGTCGTCGGATCAGGGCCGGCGGGGCTTGCCTGTGCGCAGCAACTCGCTCGCGTGGGGCACGCGGTTACGGTGTTCGAGAAAAATGACCGCGTTGGCGGGTTGCTGCGATACGGCATCCCGGATTTCAAGATGGAGAAATGGCTGATCGACCGGCGCATGGAGCAGATGGCCGCCGAGGGCGTTTCGTTTCGTTCCGGCATCTATGTCGGCAGCGAGCGCCCCGGCAAGGGCGTACCCGACTGGGCGACCGAGACGATGGCGACCGAGACGCTGCACGCCGAGTTCGACGCGGTGGTGCTCGCCATCGGCGCCGAGCAGCCCCGCGACCTGGCGGTTCCCGGGCGCGAGCTGGAAGGCGTCCACTTCGCCATGGAGTTCCTGCCCCTGCAGAACAAGCGCGTGGCTGGCGACAACGGCGTCGATGAGCTGTGGGCCACCGACAAGCACGTTGTGATCATCGGCGGCGGCGACACCGGCTCGGACTGCGTCGGCACCTCCAATCGTCATGGTGCAAAGTCCATCACCCAGTTCGAACTGTTGCCGATGCCGCCCGACGTGGAGCGGAACACGGTCTGGCCGTACTGGCCGGTGCGGCTCAGGACCTCTTCCTCGCACGAGGAGGGCGTCAACCGCGATTGGTCGATCGCCACGAAGGAATTTGTCGGCGAGGGTGGCAAGGTAAAGGCGCTCAAGGCTGTGCGCCTGGAGTGGAAAAACGGCAAGATGAGTGAGGTCGGCGGCTCCGAGTTCACGTTCGTCGCCGATCTGGTGCTGCTCGCGATGGGATTCGTTTCTCCGGTTCCATCGGTGCTCGACGCCTTTGGCGTAGAAAAGGATGCGCGCGGTAACGCGCGCGCGGCCACGGAGGGCGCCGGTTGCTACGCGACGTCAGCCCCCAAGATATTTGCCGCCGGCGACATGCGCCGCGGCCAGTCGCTCGTGGTTTGGGCAATCCGCGAAGGCCGTCAATGCGCGCGGGCTGTTGACGAGTTCCTGATGGGATCGTCGGAGCTGCCACGCTGACGGCTTGGTCTACAGTGCGCCGCTGGACGATACCGGCACCGGTGAGCCGCGCGTCAGCAATCAGCGCTCGCCCGTGATGCGGCTCAAGAACGACACGCTGATCCGGGCGCTGCTGCGGCAGCCCACCTCCTACACGCCCGTCTGGCTCATGCGACAGGCGGGGCGCTACCTCCCGGAGTACAACCAGACGCGGACGCGCGCGGGCAATTTTCTTGCGCTGTGCAAGAATCCGGATCTGGCCACCGAGGTCACGCTTCAGCCGCTCGCGCGCTATGCGCTGGACGCCGCGATCGTGTTCTCGGATATTCTGACGATCCCCGATGCCATGGGGCTGGGCCTGCATTTTGTGGAGGGCGAGGGACCCCGTTTCGAGCGGCCACTGCGCGAAGAGTGGGAGATCCGCAACCTTCAGGTTCCTGACCCCGGGGAGCATCTGCGCTACGTGCTGGACACGGTGCGCCAGGTACGCAGCGCCCTCGACGGCGCCGTCCCGTTGATTGGCTTCTCCGGGAGCCCGTTCACGCTTGCCTGCTACATGGTCGAAGGAGGGGGTAGCGCCGATTTTCGCGCGCTAAAAACGTTGCTTTACCGACGCCCCGACCTGCTGCACCACATTCTGGACATTAATTGTCGTGCGGTGACCGCCTACCTGAATGCCCAGATCGAGGCTGGTGCTCAGGTTGTGATGATATTCGATACTTGGGGCGGCATCCTGGGAACAGACGAATTTCGGGAGTTTTCGCTTAAGTATCTCCAGCGCACGATCGACGGACTAAAACGAGAGTGCCAGGGCGAGCGGGTTCCAAACATCCTCTTCACTAAAGGCGGCGGCGGTTGGCTCGAGGAGATCGCAGCGAGCGGGTGTGACGCGGTTGGGCTGGACTGGACTGTCGCGATCGGCTTGGCGCGCCAGCGTGTCGGTGAACAGGTTTCGCTACAAGGCAATCTGGACCCTGCTGTACTGCTTGCCGGCCCCGATGCAGTCCGCACCGGCGTGCAAAGCATTTTGAGCGCGTACGGAAAAGGTGCTGGCCATGTCTTCAACCTTGGACATGGCATTTCCCAATACACGCCACCCGAGAACGTTGCCGTACTCGTGGAAACCGTGCGTGAGACGAGTCGCGCCTATCACTGAAGAGCCGCGCCAGATCTAGCTTTTCGGGAAATTGGCAGCAGACTTATGCACAGTGGGCTGCTACCGGGAGCTCAACCGCCCACGCAAGGCGTTTTCGGCGGGCGCTATAACAATAACCTATTGATTATAATTATATATTATATTAAACGCGCCGCGCCTTCCGAGCCGACCGGAAGCGACACCGCGTCAGGCAAACGATGGGCGCTGAACTCATCAACAGGGTTATCCACAGCACAAGGGTGATCAGCAGAAACTGGTCTGATGCGTAAGGGTTTTCTAATTGCAAGGCCATGATCACCGACGACCGGTCGCTCTTCACAGGTCGCGCAAAAACCAAGAGCCGGGGCATGAATATCATTAAGGTCGCGCTCGATGTGCCGGTGACAACCCTGTTCGACTATCGACTCGTCGATGCAACGATCAAAGACGTCGGCTGCCGTGTCGTTGTTCCGTTTGGGAAAAAGCGTGCTATCGGCGTCATCGTGGAGGTTGTCAACACCAGCAGCGTTGCGCCAGACAGACTCAAGCCTGCGCTTCAAATGCTACGAGACTCGCCGCGCCTCGAAAATGCGGACTTGGAGTTGCTGAAGTTCGCGAGCGATTACTATCATTATCCCTTGGGCGCGGCGATCATGGGGACGCTGCCCGCGCGTTTGCGACGCCCGCGTCTGTCTGCAGGCACGCGTCAGGTCCACGGCCGCTTCATGCTGACGGAAGCCGGCACCGCAATTGAACCGTCTACTTTGCCCGCCCGCGCGCACCTCAAGCGGCGCCTACTTGCGCTGCTGCATGAACGCGCGGTCGATGCCGCCGATGCGAGAGCGCTGTCCGCCCGTGCGCCGCGACTCCTGAAAGAACTCCTGCAGGAAGGCCTGGTGAGGCTGGACACGTCCACCTCACCACCACCGACGGTAGCGCGCCCGCTCCAACCTGCTCCCCCGCTAACGCCCGAGCAAGAGCAAGCGCTCACGGCGGTGATCGCCGACTTGCAGCGATTCCGGGTGCATCTGCTGCTCGGCGTTACTGGCAGCGGCAAGACAGAAGTTTATCTGCATGCCATGGCAGCCGTGCTCGCTGCGGGTTGTCAGGCGCTGCTCCTGGTGCCCGAGATCGCATTGACCCCGCAACTCGAGAGCCTGATCAGGGGCCGTTTCCCGGACGTGCCTTTGGTAA